>JACPAT010000336.1 GCA_016180655.1 Candidatus Methylomirabilota bacterium
AAGGGGCCCCAGAGGGCGCCGACTCCCGCGCCGGCCAGGATTCCGTAGGTCAGATACAAGTGCCAGAGTTCGCGACTCTGGGCCGCGAGGATGAGGCTGAGTCCGTAGACCGTTCCTCCGAGGAGCGCCAAACGGCGGATCCCTGTCCTGTCGGCCAGGGCGCCGAAGAGGAAGGAGCCGGCCCCCAAGGCCAGCATGTGGATCGAATATGCCAGGGACACCGCCCCCCGGGACGCCCCCAGCTCCACAGCGATGGATTTCACAAAGACCCCCATCGCAGAGATCATTCCGCCAGAGACGACCAGCATGCTGAAGGCCGCCGCCACGATGGTCCATGCATACTGTACCTTCGAACCTGGCTCATGAAGCATGGCGATGTCCTCCAGAATTCGCTGGGGTCCCGCAGCAACCTGAGGATGCGCTGGCCGTTTGGGCAGCCGGCATCTCACGGGTAGCCTCGGATTCTGGCCGATCCGGCGAGGATTCAAGGAGTCGGCCTGCCAAGCGCGCCAGGAGACGCGCCGGCGTGTCTTTGACGGCCTGGGCGATCTCCACCGCGCGGCGCATCTGGTCCTGGGTGCAGCCCGCTTCGGCGCCCCGGCGAACGTGGTAGCGCAGGCAGGGCTCGCAATTGGCCGCCAGGGCGGCACCGATGGCGACGAGCTCCTCGGTCCTGGCTTCGAGCGGATTCGTCATGGGCAACCTCCTTGCGCGACTGCCATGGTGAGTGGGGAAGGCGGCCATGCGGGCCCACGCCTCGGGGTCGGTCCCGATCGAGGGCGGGAGCGCGCCTTTCGAGACGACATCCGAGACGATGAGTCGGCCGCCAGGCCTGAGGATGCGAGACGATTCCCGCACTCCCTGTTCTCTATCACCTTAGACGTCTGGCCGCGTGATTCCGTGACGCGGGGATCGAGGGGTGGATTCTGGAGGGTCGATATCAGGCAGGCGGGATGTGACCCGAGGATGGGGCCGCACTGGCGGTCCTGCCAACGCGAGCCTAGCAGCTCAACGCGCCTCCTTCATCGGCCACAAGCACGCAACGGTCGGCGACCATTGCCGCCATTTTTCGGCGGGCCCGGTGAAGGCGGGCGCGGACGGCCTCAGGGGCCAGCCGGAGGCTACGGGCGATCTCGCGCGGTGGCAGGTCGTGCGCGACCGCGAGGATGAGTGCCTCTCGCTCCCCCGATGGAAGCTCGGCAACGAGACCGGCGAGGCAGGCCTGAACCTCTTTCCGTTCAACCGCCAGGGCGGGCGACGGCTGGCGATCGGCGAGCCGCAAGTCGTCATCCGTGGACCACGGCTGGAGCGAAGTCGTGTCCTTGGATTCACGGCTTCGCCAGTGATCGCGCAGTACGTTCGCGGCGATCCGGCGCAGCCAGGTCCGCGGGGAGCACTCCCCACGAAACGTCGCCAGGGCCTGCGCCGCCCGAAGGAAGGTTTCCTGAGCCAGATCCTCCGCCAGGCTGTCGTCACGGAGCGCACGGCGGAAGTAGCGCACCACACCGGGCCACTCGTTGATGAACAGGGCATCATAATTCGAGAGGGTGTGCTCCGGCGAAGTCGCGAGCGAGCCCATGGACATTTGTCTCCCCGAAGGATCGCGTGAAACAGTCCCCAGCCCTTCGGCTATCCACAGCACGAGGCAGTGCGGTCCGGTATCCGTAGGTCCTGCCACATGGCGACAGCGGAGGCGCAGGAGCTGCCGCGGAACTCGGACGTCGCCCGGATTCTCTCCGGAACCTCTGCCCGATCAATCCGGCGGAAGCCCCAGGTCTCTGCCAGGGTTTCGATGGTGGTGGTGAGGAGATACGCCCGTGCTACCCCTCTCGTTCTGGCGTGGGCAGCCAGGGTCTCGTACACACGACGGCCCAGTCCCAGGCCTCGATAGGCTGGCGTCACAACTAGGGATCGAAACAGCGCATCCGATTCGCGGATCTCCATCCCGACGCAGCCCACCACCCTCCCCTGATGGCGGGCAACCAGGAAATCTCCCAGGTGCGGCTCCGCGTCTGCCGGGAGCGCCTCGTCGTTCAATAGTGCCCGGATCGAAGGGAGATCATCGGGCTTGGCGGATTCAATCACTACCTCCTCCGCCGTTGATCCCGGATACGGTTTGACCCCTTCGAACCGTGCGCTCCAGATCTTCCCCGTCGCCTCCCGGGCCAGGGCAGCGCCATCCCCGCAAGCCCCGGGGGTTATCCCGCAGGCGGAATCGCCGAACAGCCCCTGAAGCTGGCCGGCGTCATACACCAGCCGGGATGTCGCCCGAACCTCCCGGAGGCCCGCCGCTTCCAGTCCCTGCACGTATGCGACCTCGCTGATGGCGCCGGCCAGGCACCCGGTCCAGGCGTCGCGACTCTCCCGGATCGCGGCCGGAAGGTCTTCGGCCACGATGTCGGAGATGGAGATGCGGCCACCCGGCTTGAGGACCCGGGCAATCTCGCGGAACACGGCCGGCTTGTCGGGACTGAGGTTAATCACACAGTTCGAGATCACCCAGTCCACCGACGCGTCCGCTACAGGCATCTTCTCGCCCTCGCCCAGGCGGAACTCGACGTTGG
>JACPAT010000298.1 GCA_016180655.1 Candidatus Methylomirabilota bacterium
GGCATGGGGCTGAACGCGGTGGTGGCGTTCCAGCTCATCGTGGGGATGAAGCTGCCCTGGTCGGCGGCCATGGGGGTGATTTTTCTCGAGGGCGTCATCATCACGATCCTGGTCCTGACCGGGTTCCGCGAGGCGGTCATGGACGCCATCCCCATCTCGCTGAAGCGAGCCATCGGTGTGGGGATCGGGCTGTTCATCCTCTTCATCGGGCTCTTCTCGGGCGGGCTGGTCAAGCCGGGGCCTCCCGGGGTGCCCGTCACCCTGGGCGATTTGAAGTCGCTTCCGGTCCTGGTCACCCTGATCGGGTTGTTTCTGACGGTCGCCCTCATGGCGCTCCGGGTCAAGGGGGCGCTCCTGGTCGGGATCCTGCTGACGACGCTGGTGGCCATCGTGGTGAACGCGGCCAGCGGCTACACCGCCTTCGCCATCCCCGGCGTCGCGGTGGTGCCTTCCAGGATCCTGGCCTGGCCGGACTTCTCCACCTTCGGGCGCGGACTGGATGTCTCGATCTTCTGGCGGGCCGGCGCCGTGGCCGCCGTCCTGACCATCTTCTCCATCATGCTGGCCGATTTCTTCGACACCATGGGGACGGTGATCGGGATCGGGGGGGAGGCGGGGTGGCTGGACGAGAAGGGCAAGCTTCCCCGGCTGAACCGCATCCTGCTGGTGGATTCCCTGGCGGCCGTCTTCGGCGGGTTCTCCTCCGCCAGCTCCGCCACCACCTACATTGAGAGCGCCGCCGGGGTCTCTGAAGGGGGCCGGAGTGGGCTCACCTCGGTCGTCACCGGCCTGCTGTTCTTCCTGGCGCTGTTCTTTTCCCCCGTAGCGGGGGTGGTCCCGCCCCAGGCGACGGCCGCCGCCCTGATCGTGGTCGGATACCTGATGTGCAGCATCGTGAAGGACATCCCCTTCGGGGACTTCGAGGAGGGGTTCCCCGCTCTCATGACCCTGGTGGTGATGCCCTTCACCTACAGCATCACGAACGGGATCGGGGCGGGGTTCGTCACCTACGCCTTCATCAAGCTGGTCCGGGGCAAGGCGCACGAACTGCACGGGATGATGGTGATCACCGCAGTGGCCTTCGTCATCTACTTCGCGCTGCCCTGGCTCCGCATGGTGTTTGGTTTCTAGGAAGAGCAACGCAACCGCCGCACGTCCGCAAGGGGGCTGGGAGGTTGGAGAATCCCTATTGGCCTCTCCTGGTCTTGGATGCACAAGAGAAGCGGCATTGGCAGCTACGGCTTTGTGGCCAGGCGGAAGGGGCGGGATCCGAGAGACCGAATCCGCGAGCGGGTATCCAGACGGTCTGGAAAGATCACAAGGTTCCGACCTGGCCCGGCCGCCGAAGGAACCAGCAGCCCTTCAAAGCCGGCTGCACGGGCCGCAGCGCCTATGCGCTGGGTAGGCTCCCAGTTGTCAGCAACAAGATCCTCCGCGCGGAGGCCCAGGGCAGCCAACGTCGCCGGGTCGGTGAGGTCAAGGACCCGGTGAAGCCCAAGTTGGATGCGGGCCAAGCGATGGCGGGGGACAGGGTGGTGCTCGGCGCGTTTGCGGATCTCGGCAGCGCAGACCGCAGGATTCTCGCCGCAGTAGATGGCGCCAAAGGCCCCCATGGGATTGTATCGGCCGCCGTGTCGCAGGCTGCCTTCGACGCTCAGGGGCTCCAGAGCGAACGCGGCCAGGAGCGCGCGATAGAATGTCCCGCGCACCGACCGCCCCGGGAGGGCAGAAAGCTTCTCGCCATCCGGCGGGGATGTCACCGGAGAATGGTCCCAACCTGCCTGGGGTGCCCGTGAGGCCAGGTCATGTGGGGATTCCCCAGGCCATGCGCCCGAGGAGGTGGTAAACCTCGTCGAGGCCACCACGGGTGGTGAGGGCTTCCAGCGGGGTGCGACCGCGGAGGGTGGGGTTCGGGGTTTGGAACCACGAAGCGATGGCCGACTCTGCGAAGATCTGCTCTGCGAGCTGAAGCACCTCGGTCAGGCGGTCCATGCGGTCCTGAGCTAGTCGGCTGGGGAAGCTTGATTTTGCTTCCCACCGTCCGACCGTGCGGACCGAGACCCCCAGAATCTGTGCCAGGGTCTCCTGGGATATCCCGATCCGCGCCCTAACTCGATGTAGAGAAGGGACAGGGCGAGTCTGTGTGGGGCGAGCTATCAGTGGCATGTCGGTTCCCTCCTATACAGCAAGATGACATATGTCCGGACTCATGTCAATCCCTACGCCCTAGACGGATCCTGCCTATCAGGAGAAGGACGGGCAAGGGGAGTATCGCTCTGTGAGGATACGGAATGAGTCGTGAGAGCTACATGACCCTCCTGCGAACTGCCGACCCCCGGATCGCCGAACTCCTGGATCAGGGGTTTGAATTCGTCACGAACGCCTTCCGGTCGGGCCAGGCCCCGCGCGGCGTTCCGGCCCGGGACTGTGACCAGATGGCGGCGCGGCTTCGCCGCGAGGGCTGGGAGGTGGAACTGGCGCCGGCGTACGACGAGCGAGGGAAGGCGCTCCCCCAGATGGCCTCCCTCTGGCGCCGGCCTTCCGCCTAGGGCACAGCCGCGTGGGCACCATCGCGATCTCCGGCGCGGCCGAGGATATCGGCGGGAACCTGAGAAACAGAGGATAGACCGGCGTGCCCATCACCCCGTAGCCGCTCCAATGTTCGTTTTTCCAGACGTTCGGGTGACGTCCTGAGTTCCGCTGGCCGCCACAACCGTGCGAAAAATCCGGGGATTGACCTTGACACCTCCGGACCCCTGTGCTACCACAATTCCGCCACAGGAACCGCTCTCCGATTCCCGCCAGACTCGACTCATGAGGAAGAGGGGGACGCAATCATGGCGACAAAGGTGAAACTCAGTCCGCCCAAGGATGGCAAGGCCATTACCCTGCGGGGCAAGAAGATGGTCGTCCCCGACAATCCCATCATTCCCTTCATCGAGGGGGACGGGACGGGGGTGGACATCTGGCCGGCCTCCCGGCGGGTCCTGGACGCGGCGGTGGCCAAGACCTCCGGCGGGGCCAAGCGGATCGCCTGGTTCGAGGTATACGCCGGGGAGAAGGCCAACCGCGTCTACGGGAAGGAGATCTGGCTCCCCGATGACACGCTGAAGGTCATCCAGAAGTACCGGGTGGCCATCAAGGGGCCGCTGACCACCCCGGTGGGTGGCGGGTTCCGATCCATCAACGTGGCGTTGCGGCAAATCCTGGACCTGTACGTCTGCCTCCGGCCGGTGCGCTGGTTCAAGGGCGTGCCGTCCCCCGTGAAGCACCCCGAGTTGGTGGACATGGTGGTCTTCCGCGAGAACACCGAGGACATCTACGCCGGGATCGAGTGGGAGGCGGGGACGCCCGAGGCCAGGAAGATCATCGCCTTCCTCCAGAAGCAGATGAAGGTCAAGAAGATCCGCTTCCCCAAGACCTCCAGCATCGGGATCAAGCCCGTGTCGGCCGAGGGGACCAAGCGGCTGGTGCGCGCCGCCATCCGCTACGCGCTGGAGCACAAGCGCAAGAACGTCACCCTGGTCCACAAGGGCAACATCATGAAATACACCGAAGGTGGTTTCCGCAGGTGGGGCTACGAGCTGGTGAAGGAGGAGTTCAAGGACGTGGCGGTGGGCTGGGACGACTGCGGGGGCAACCCCGGCGGGAAGCTCCTGGTCAAGGACGTCATCGCCGACGCCTTCCTGCAGCAGATCCTGACCCGGCCGGCCGAGTACGACGTCATCGCCACCTTGAACCTGAATGGCGACTACGTCTCCGACGCCCTGGCGGCCCAGGTGGGCGGCATCGGCATCGCCCCGGGCGGCAACATCAACTATGACAGCGGCCACGCGATCTTCGAGGCGACCCACGGGACGGCCCCCAAGTATGCCGGCCAGGACAAGGTGAACCCGGGCTCCTTGATCCTCTCGGGCGCCATGATGCTGGAGCACCTGGGCTGGGTGGAGGCGGCCAACAAGATCTACGAGGCGATGTCCACGACCATCGGCGACAAGATCGTGACGTACGACTTCGCCCGGCTGATGGAGGGGGCGCGCGAGGTGAAGTGCTCCGCGTTCGCCAACGCCATCATCGAGCGCATGTGACGCCATCGGGGGTGGGGGGAAGGAGGCGGGACATGGCACGCAAGAAGATCGCCCTCATTGGCGCGGGTCAGCTAGGAGGCAACCTGGCCCTGCTGGCCGCGGAGAAGGAGCTGGGCGACGTCGTCCTCTTCGACATCCCGGCCGCGGAGGGGATGGCCAAGGGCAAGGCCCTGGACATCGCGCAACTCTTGCCCGTCGAGGGGTACGATGCGGGGCTGACCGGCACCAGCTCCTACGACGAGGTGGCGGGCGCCGACGTCTGCATCATCACCGCGGGGATTCCGCGGAAGCCGGGCATGAGCCGCGAAGACCTGCTGGACACGAACGTCAAGATCATCACGGACGTCGCCACCAACCTGAAGCGCACCTGCCCCAAGGCCTTCTGCATCGTGGTCTCCAACCCCCTGGATGCCATGGTCTACGCGTTCAAGAAGCTTACCGGGTTCCCCAAGCAGCAGGTCGTGGGCATGGCCGGGGTCCTGGACTCGGCGCGCTTCCGCGCCTTCGTGGCCATGGAGCTCCACGTCTCGGTGGAGGACGTCCAGGCCTTCGTGCTGGGGGGCCACGGTGACGACATGGTGCCGCTCACCCGCTGCTGCAGCGTGGGCGGCATCCCCGTCACGGAGCTGCTCCCCAAGGACCGGATTGACGCCATCGTGGAGCGGACGCGGAAGGCGGGCGGAGAGCTGGTGGCCCTCTACAAGACCGGGAGCGCCTACTATGCGCCGGCGGCCGCGGCCATCGCCATGGCCGAGTCGTACCTCCGCGACAAGAAGCGGGTCCTGCCCTGCGCCGCCTACCTGGAGGGGGAGTACGGGATCCACGGCTACTACTTCGGGGTCCCGGTGGTAATCGGTGCCGGGGGCGTGGAGCGCGTGCTGGAGGTCAAGCTGTCCGACGAGGATCGGGCGCTCGTGCTGAAGAGCCTGGAGAGCGTGAAGAAAACCGCGGCGGAAACGAAACTCTAAGAACCGACAGCGATCCCGCCCCGGCGGGACTGTCCCTGTCGATCATTGAGGAAAGGAGGCCGGATCGGAATGCGACACGTCTACCGCACCATGACCCTGGGCCTGGCGTTGCTCGTGGCGCTGGTCGTCACGGGCTGCGGCCAGGAGATCAAGAAGGAAAACGAGCAGCTCAAGTCCCAGGTGGCCACCCTGCAGAAGGAGAACATGGACCTCAAGGGGCAGGTGACCAGCCTGAAGGCGGACACGGATGCCCTGAAGAAGCAGTTCGAGGATCTGACCAAGGAGAAGCAGGCCCTCGAGGAAAAGGTCAAGGCGGCCGAGGCCAAGGCCTCGGCCAAGCCGGGGGCCAAGCCCCCGCTGAAGCCGAAGAAATCCTCGTAACCCGGACGGGGCGGGGGCCGGCTCGACGCGATCGACGGGTTCCGCCGAATGGCTGGCCTCCGCCCTTCCTCGAAGGAACGTTGAACGTTCAACGTTGAACGTTTAACCGCGCCCCTCCGCTCGGGCGGGGCCGAAATTCACAGGTGAGGAACGCGCATGGCCACTCCAGCCGTCTGGCAGTTCTACCTCCGCCGGCTCCACTCGTTGGCCGGCGTCTTCCCCATCGGGGTGTTCCTGCTGGAGCACTTCTTCGGCAACGCCTTCGCCACCCGCGGCCCCGAGGCGTACAACCGCTACGTGGAGTTCCTCCTGGGCATGCCCTATCTTCCGGCGATGGAGATCGGGCTGGTCTTCGGCCCTCTCCTGTTCCACGGCATCTACGGCCTGTTCATCACCGCCGGGGGGGACGCCTTCCACCCGGCCCAGGGACTGGGCACGCGCTACCACAACGTGGCCTATGTGCTCCAGCGGATCACCGGGATCATCCTGCTCCTCTACATCAGCTACCATGTCTGGAACACCCGGGTGCAGGCGGTCTTCTTCGGGCAGCACGTGGATTACGCCTACATGGCCCGCTACTTCGCCCCGGCGTACGAGAAGGCGATCTACATCGTCGGGATCCTGTGCGCGTGTTACCACTTCGCCCATGGGCTCTTCAACGTCGCCTACAAGTGGGGGCTCACCGTCAGCGCCAAGGCCCAGCAGTCCATGACCTATGCCAGCCTGGTCGTGTTTGCGGCGATGAGCGCCGTGGGCATCCACATCCTGTTTTCCTTCAAGTAGGGGGAATCGCATTATGGCTGCGCGGCCGAAGACCATCGTGGTGGGGGGCGGCCTGGCCGGCCTGATGGCGGTCATCAAGATCGCCGAGGCCGGGATCCCGGTTCAGGTCTTCTCCTTCGTGCCGGTGAAGCGCTCCCACTCGGTCTGTGCCCAGGGCGGGATCAACGCCTCGGTGAATACCAAGGGGGAGGGGGACAGCCCCCAGATCCATTTCTACGAGACAGTCAAGGGCGGCGACTTCCTGGCCAACCAGCCCCTGGCCAAGGGAATGTGCGAGGCGGCGCCGGGGATCGTCTACCTGTTGGATCGCATGGGGGTGCCTTTCAACCGGACGCCCGAGGGCCTGCTGGACTTCCGGGGCTTCGGGGGCACATTGTATAGCCGGACCGCCTTCGCCGGGGCCACGACGGGGCAGCAACTTCTCTACGCCCTGGACGAGCAGGTCCGGAAGTACGAGGCCGAAGGGCTCGTGGAGATGTATGAGTACTGGGAGTTCCTCTCCATCTTGAAGGACTCCGAGGGGGTCTGCCGGGGGATCGCGGCCCAGGACCTCCGAACCATGGAGATCCGCGTCTTCCCGGCGGATGCGGTCTGCCTGGCCACGGGTGGAAACGGCGTCATCTACGGCAAGAGCACGAACTCCATGGTCTGCTCCGGCTCGGCGGCCTCGGCCGTCTACCAGCAGGGGGCCATCCATGCCAACGGGGAGTTCATCCAGATCCACCCCACGGCCATACCCGGCGAGGACAAGCACCGCCTCATGAGCGAGTCGGCCCGGGCCGAGGGCGGTCCTGAAGCTCGGCGTGGATGGCAAGGACATGGTCTACCTGGACCTCAGCCACATCCCGGCCGAGACCCTGAACCGGAAGCTGGGCGGCATCCTGGAGATCTATGAGAAGTTCGTGGGGGACGATCCCCGCAAGGTTCCCATGCGGGTCTTCCCGAGCGTCCACTACACCATGGGGGGGTTGTGGATCGACTACGAGGCGGACGCGAGCGGCAATATCGTCGCGGGCAGTCCCCGCAACCACCAGACCAACATCCCGGGCCTGTTCGCCGCGGGCGAGGTGGACTACGAGTACCACGGGGCCAACCGCCTGGGGGCCAACTCGCTGCTGTCCTGCTTCTACGGCGGGATGCTGGCCGGCCCGGCCATGGTGAACTACGCCAAGGGCCTGGAGCGGTCGTGCGACGCGGTGCCCGCATCCGTCTTCGAGGCCGAGCGCAAACGGCAGGAGGAGGCCTTCCGGCGGATCTGTGCCCTCCAGGGGACCGAGAATCCCTTCGTCCTGCATAAGGAGCTGGGCGAGGTGATGACGGACAACGTGGCGGTGGTGCGGTACAACGACAAGCTCCAGGCCGCGGACAACGCCATCCTCGCGTTCATGGACCGGTGGAAGCGCATCGACATCCACGACGCGGCCACGTGGGCCAACCAGGCCGTCTCCTTCACCCGGCAGCTCTGGAACATGCTGGAGCTGGCCCGCGTGATCACCCTGGGGGCCCTGCGCCGGGACGAGAGCCGCGGCTCCCACTACAAGCCCGACTTCCCGGAGCGGAACGACGGGGAATGGCTGAAGACGACCCTGGCCACCTGGACGCCCAGCGGGCCGGAGTTCCGCTACGCCCCGGTGGATATCTCGCTCCTCAGACCCGAGGCACGCAAGTACTAACCCTGTCGGGGCGGGGGATGCCCCCGGGCATCCGGACCCCGCCCACGGCACCTCCCGCAGGAGGCGAGGGACGCATGGCGAAGAACACGATCGAGCTGAAGATCAAGCGGCAGGACGGGCCGAACGCGGCCGCCCGCTGGGAGGAGTTCAGCATCCCTTACAAGCCGAAGATGAACGTCATCTCGGCCCTCATGGAAGTCCGGCGGCATCCGTACACGGTGCAGGGCCGGAAGACCACGCCCCCCGTCTGGGATGCCAACTGCCTGGAGGAGGTCTGCGGCGCCTGCAGCATGATCATCAACGGGAAGGTCCGCCAGGCCTGCAGCGCCCTCGTTGACCAGCTGGAGCTGCCCATCGTGCTGGAGCCCATGACGAAGTTCCCGCTGGTCCGGGACCTGGTGGTGGATCGCCAGCGGATGTTCGATGCCCTGAAGCGGATGCACGCCTGGATCCCCATCGACGGGACCTACAACCTGGGGCCCGGGCCGCGGGTGGACCCGAATACGTCGGCCATGGCCTACAGCCTGGCCCGCTGCATGACCTGCGGATGCTGCCTGGAGGTCTGCCCCCAGATCACCCCCACGTCCACGTTCATCGGCGCCGCCGCCATCTCCCAGGTGCGGCTCTTCAACATGCACCCGACGGGCAAGATGCACGCGCGGGAGCGGCTGGAGGCCCTCATGGGCGAGGGCGGCCTCCAGGACTGCGGCAACGCCCAGAACTGCGTGCATGCCTGCCCCAAGGAGATCCCGCTGACCGAGTCCATCGCCGCCATGGGTCGGGAGACGACCGCCTACGTGCTGAAGCGCCTGTTCGGCGGCTGATTGTTTCAGGATGCTCGGGCCGACGGGACGGCAGCAGCCGGGCCGTGCCCGGGGTCCGTGCCCTCTGTCCCTGCGGAGGCCGGATGAAAATCCACGAGTACCAGGCGAAGACGATCCTGGCCGAGTTCGGCGTGCCCGTGCCCCGCGGCCGGGTCGCCACCACCGCGTCCGCGGCCGGGGCCATCGCCCAGGAGCTGGGCGGGACCGTGGTGGTCAAGGCGCAGATCCACGCCGGCGGTCGCGGCAAGGGGGGCGGCGTCACGCTGGCGAGATCTGCGCAAGAGGCGGAGCAGGCCGCGTCCCAGATCCTGGGGATGATGCTGAAGACCCACCAGACCGGGCCCGACGGCCAGCTGGTCAAGCGCGTCCTGGTGGAGGAAGGGATGGCCATCCGCCAGGAGCTGTACCTGGGGATCGTGATCGACCGCAAGGCCGGGCTGCCGGTGATCATGGCCAGCAGCGCGGGCGGGATGGAGATCGAGGAAGTCGCCCGGACCCGCCCCGAGGCCATCGTGAAGGCCCACGTGGATCCGGCCATGGGGGTCCGGGGCTACCACACGCGGAAGCTGGGATACGGGCTGGGGCTCAAGGGGGATCTCCTGAAAGCGGCCGGCGAGTTCGTGACCAAGCTGTACCGGGCCTTCGAGGCCAAGGACTGCTCCCTGGCCGAGATCAACCCCCTGGTCATCACGGGGGACGGTCGCCTGCTGGCCCTGGATGCGAAGATGAGCTTCGACGACAACGCGCTCGCCCGGCACCCCGACATCCAGGCCCTGCGCGACCTGGACGAGGAATCGCCCCTGGAGGTCGAGGCCTCGAAGTACAACCTGAACTACATCAAGCTGGACGGCACCGTCGGCTGCATGGTCAACGGGGCCGGCCTGGCCATGGCGACCATGGACATCATCAAGCTGGCCGGGGGCGAGCCGGCCAACTTCCTGGACGTGGGGGGCGGCGCCAGCGCCGAGCAGATCGAGAACGCCTTCCGCATCCTGATCTCCGACACAAACGTCCGGGCCGTCTTCATCAACATCTTCGGGGGCATCCTGCGCTGCGACCGCCTGGCGGAGGGGGTCATCAAGGCGGTCCGGGCGCTCGGTGTCAGGCTGCCCATCGTGATCCGGATGGAGGGGACCAACGTCGAGCTGGGCCAGCGGATGCTCCGCGAGTCAGGGCTCAATTTCATCACGGCGCAGGGGATGAAGGACGGGGCGGAGCAGGCGGTCCGGGCGGCCCGGGGGGCCTGAGCTGGAAACTGGAAAACGGAAATTGGAAACTGGAGGTTGGAAATTGGCCCGAGGTCTGTACCAGTTTCCAGCTTCCAATTTCCAGTTTCCGCATCCCGGAGCGGAGAGCGCATGAGCATCCTGGTGGATAAGAGCACGCGCGTGGTGGTGCAAGGTGTCACGGGGAAGGAAGGGACGTTTCACGCCCTGGCCTGCCGCGAGTATGGGACGAAGGTCGTGGCGGGGGTCACGCCGGGGAAGGGCGGCATCCTCCACGAGGGGATCCCGGTCTTCGACACGGTGGCGGACGCGGTGGCCAAGGAGGGGGCCAACACGGCGCTGGTCTTCGTGCCGCCCGCCTTCGCCGCCGATGCCGTCCTGGAGGCGGCCGATGCCGGCGTCCGCCTGATCGTCTGCATCACCGAGGGCATTCCCACACTGGACATGGTGCGGGTCGTCCGCGCCCTGCTGGGACAGGGCACGCGCCTCATCGGGCCCAACTGCCCCGGGATCATCTCGCCGGGCAAGGCCAAGGTCGGCATCATGCCCGGGCACATCCATTCGCCAGGGCGCATCGGCGTCGTGTCGCGGAGCGGGACCCTGACCTACGAGGCGGTGGGCCAGCTCACCGCGCGGGGCATCGGCCAGTCCACCTGCGTGGGGATCGGTGGCGATCCCATCGTCGGGACCAGCTTCGTGGACGCCCTGCGCCTGTTCCAGGCGGATCCCGAGACCGACGCCATCCTGATGATCGGCGAGATCGGGGGCACGGCCGAAGAGGACGCGGCCGCCTTCGTGAAGGTCCACGTCACCAAGCCGGTGATCGGCTTCATCTGCGGGCGGACCGCGCCCCCGGGGCGGCGGATGGGCCACGCGGGCGCCATCATCTCCGGGGGGACCGGCACGGCGGCCGAGAAGATGGCGGCCATGCGGAAGGCCGGCATCACGGTGGTGAAGAGTCCGGCGGAGATGGGCCAGGCCGTGGCCCGCGTCCTGCCTTCGCCGCCAGCCCGGCCTGGCGTCACCCGCGGGAAGGCGTCCGCCGGGGCAGGCAAGAGCCGAAGACGGGCGACGCCCCCGACCAGCCAGGGTGGGGCCCGTCGGCAGGGCCGATCCACCGCGAAGTCGAGGCCCAGATAGCGGATTCGATCCTCGGCGGCACGGGGTCGGGCCCCGTGCCCAGCACTGTCCGCCGACAGGAGATCACCTGGTGGCGATCGGGTGATCTCCTTTGCGTCTCAGGCGCCGCCACGCGGGGGCCGGGAGGAGCGAGAGATGGAGCGGACGCTGGTGATGGTGAAGCCGGATGCGGTCCGCCGGAAGCAGGTGGGCGAGGTGATTCGCCGTTTCGAGACGGCCGGGCTCACGATCCGGGCCCTCAGAATGGTCTGCCTGGACCGACGGGACGCCGAGGGGTTCTACCAGGTGCACCGGGAACGGCCGTTCTTCGCCAGTCTCACGCAATTCATGTCTTCGGGGCCCATGGTGGCCATGGTTCTGGAGGGACCGGAGGCGATCAGCCGCGTGCGCCAGTTGATGGGTGCGACGGATCCGGCGAAGGCCGAGCCGGGCACCATCCGCCGGGACCTGGCGACCAGCATCGAGCAGAACGTGGTCCACGGCTCCGATTCGCCGGAGTCGGCGACCTATGAGATTCCTTATTTCTTCAGTGCCCTGGAGCTGTGCCCCTAGGTCCGGCCGGGCCGGCCCGCTCTTCCAGGATCCACCCCCCGGCCGAGCGGCGGACGTCCCGCCGCGGCCGCGAGGGGTCCCGTGGCTGCAACTGCCTGTCCGACTTGGCGTTTCCGTCCCGCCGGGCAGCGCCGGAGGGGGGCTTTTCCCTTGACACCCCTGGGGGCCCCTCAGTATACTACGCCCGCTTTTGACCAGATTTCCCGGACAGCTCGCCCGGACATGCTGATAGACGTCTCGCAGATTCCGCCCGACGGGCTGGACATCGTCTTGCCGGAAGAGGTGCTGGACCTCGGCGCGCCGGCGGACACCTGGGACGGGCCGGCCACCGTGCGGGCGGACCTGCATGTGGGGCGCTCCGGGCGCGGGTTGCTGATCAGCGGGTCCTTCAGCGGCGGCGTCGCGCTGGTCTGCAGCCGATGCCTGGAGCCGTTTCATTTTCAGGCCGAGGACCGGTTCCACCTCTACTGCAAGACCGCCGCGCAGGCCCCACCAGAGGAGGAGCACGAGCTCACCGATGACGAGCTGGATGTGACTTACCTGGAGCAGGGGCGGATCAACACCGATGACCTCCTGCGCGAAAACATCCTGCTCAGCCTTCCCGTTCAACCCCTCTGCCACGAGGACTGTCGAGGGCTCTGCCCACGCTGCGGCGCGAACCTGAACCAGGCCGCCTGCGACTGCACAGAGGCCCGCGTGGACCCGCGGCTGCAGGCCTTGCGGAAGTTGCTGTAGGCGCCCCCCTCGGGGGTGCCCCAATCCGCTGACGCCACCTGATCCCTGGACGCTGCTTCGAGAGAGAGAGGATGACCGATGGCGCTCCCCAAGCGACGGCACAGTAATGCCCGAACGCGCAAGCGCCGGGCGCACGACGGCTTGCAGGCGGCCGGCCTGGCCCGCTGCCCGCACTGCCAGACCATGACCCTCCCGCATCGCGCCTGCCGGAGTTGCGGGTACTACCGCGGCCGCGAGGTGGTGAAGCGGGCGAAGGAGTAGGGCCGACTTCCGTCGGGGTCCCCGCCCCCGTCGAGGGCCGGCCCGGCCATGGGCACCCGACCCCGGCGGGGAGGGAACGGTTCCACGGCCCGACGCGGCCTGGGAGCCGATCAGCATGCAACGGACTGATGCCGTCCGGGTGGCCCTGGATGCCATGGGGGGCGACCGCGGACCAGAGGTGAACGTCGAGGGCGCCGTGACGGCCGCCCGGGAGTTCGGCGCGACCGTCACCCTCGTCGGGGTGGAGGACGAGCTGCAGCGCCGCCTCCGCCAGCACGACACCCGCGGGCTGCGCCTGACCGTCCGGCACGCGCCGGAGGTGGTGGAGATGGGGGAGAGCCCCATGGCCGCCCTGCGGCGCAAGAAGCACTCTTCGATCCGGGTCGGGCTGGAGCTGGTCAAGGGCGGCGAGGCCGATGCCTTCGTGAGTGCGGGCAACACGGGCGCGGTGATGGCCACCGCCCTGGTGGTGCTGGGGCCCCTGCCGGGCGTCGAGCGGCCCGCCATCGCCGTGGTGGTGCCGACCCTCACGGGACGCGCGGTGCTGCTGGACGTCGGCGCCAACGTGGACTGCAAGGCGCGGCACCTGGTCCAGTTCGCCATCATGGGCAACGTCTACGCCCGGGACTTCCTGGGCCTGCCCCGGCCGCGGGTCGGCCTCCTCAGCATCGGCGAGGAAGAGTCCAAGGGCAACGAGCTGACGCGGGAGGCCTTCAAGGAGCTGGAGGACGAAGCCTCCCTGAACTTCATCGGGAACGTCGAGGGGCGCGACGTGTTCAACGGGACCTCCGACGTGATCGTGTGCGACGGGTTCGCCGGCAACGTGGCCCTGAAGATTTCGGAGAGCGTCCTGGAGACCATGTTCCACCTGCTCCGGGAAGAGATCGGGAAGGACCTGCGGGGCCGGGCGGGCTCCCTCTTGCTGCTCCCCGCCTTCAGGCGGTTCAAGCGGCGGGTGGACCCGTCGGAGTACGGCGGCGCGCCGCTCCTGGGCGTGAACGGGGTGTGCGTCATCAGCCACGGCCGCTCCACCGGGAAGGCCATCAAGAATGCCATCCGCGCGGCCGGGGAGTGCGTGGCGAACAAGGTCATCTCTCACATTCGCGAGGGGATCGCCCTGGGCTAGGGGGGGCGTCGAGCAGTGCCCATCCCGCGGGCCTGCTCATTGGCGGAGGAGTGATCGTCCGATGCCGAGTGCCAGGATCATGGGGACCGGATCGTACGCGCCGGCCAAGGTGCTCACAAACGCCGAGCTGGAGAAGCTGGTGAACACCAGCGACGAGTGGATCCGCACTCGGACCGGCATCTCCGAGCGGCGGATGACCACGGAGGCGGAGGCCACCTCGGACTTGGCCTACCAGGCGGCCCTGCGGGCCCTGGCCGCGGCCGGCCTGGACCCCGCCGACCTGGACATGATCCTGGTGGCCACCGTCACGCCCGACATGTTCTTTCCCTCCACGGCCTGCGTCCTCCAGGATCGCCTGGGCGCCAGGCGGGCCGGGGCCATGGACATCTCCGCGGCGTGCTCCGGATTCGTGTACGGGTTGGCGGTGGCCGACGGGCTGCTGCGCCTCGGCCCCCTGCGGAATATCCTGCTGGTGGGGGCGGAGACCCTCACCAAGATCGTGAACTGGCGGGATCGGAATACCTGCGTCCTCTTCGGCGACGGGGCGGGGGCGGCGGTGCTGCGGGCCTGCGAGGGGGAGCGGGGCATCCTCTCCACCCACCTCTTCGCCGACGGGGCCAGGGGATCGCAGCTCATGATGCCGGGGGGCGGCTCGCGCCACCCGATCTCCCAGCGCCTGGTGGACGCGGGGCTGGCCGCCATCCAGATGAGCAACGGGAACGAGGTCTTCAAGGTCGCGGTGCGCGCCATGGAGGATGCCGCCCTCACGGCCCTGAAGCACAATCACCTGGATATCGGCGACGTGGACCTCCTGGTCCCGCACCAGGCCAACCTGCGGATCATCAATGCCGTGGGACAGCGCCTGGGCCTCGCCGAGGACAAGGTGTGCGTGAACATCCAGAGGTTCGGCAACACCTCGGCGGCGTCCATCCCGCTGGCCCTGGACGAGGCGGTGCAGGCGGGGCGGGTGCACGAGGGGGATCTACTGCTGTTGGTCGCCTTCGGCGGCGGCCTGACCTGGGCGTCGGCCGTGATCCGCTGGTGACGGCCATCCCACCATTGGGGATGGCCCCTCATCGGCGAATGTCGAATATCGAATCCGCCACAGGCGGAAATGTCGAATGAGGACCTTGGGAACGGGTGGCAGATGGGGCTGACCGCGTTTGTGTTCCCGGGCCAGGGCTCGCAGGCCGTCGGGATGGGTCGGGACCTGGGGGAGACCTCGCCTCGCTGGGAGCATGCGAACGCCGCCCTGGGGTTCGACCTCCGGCGCCTGTGCTTCGAGGGCCCGGAGGCGGAGCTCAGGCTCACAGCCAACACCCAGCCCGCCATCCTGACGGCCAGCCTCGTGGCGCTGGATGGCCTGGTGGCGGCCGGCGTATCCTTCGATTTCGTGGCCGGCCATTCCCTGGGCGAATATTCCGCTCTGGTGGCGGCCGGCGCCCTGGACTTTGCCGACGCGGTGCGGACGGTCCGGGCCCGCGGCCAGTTCATGCAGGAGGCGGTCGCGCCCGGCGAGGGCGCCATGGCCGCCGTCCTCGGCCTGGACCGCGGCCTGGTGTTCCGGGCCTGCGAGGAGGCGCGGGAGGCCGGGGTGGTCCAGGTGGCCAACCTCAACGCCCCCGGCCAGACGGTGATCGCCGGGGCGACGGCCGCCGTGCAGCGCGCCGTCGAACTGGCCAAGGCCAAGGGGGCGAAACGCGCCCTCCCATTGCCCGTGAGTGCCCCCTTCCACTGTGCCTTGATGGCCCCGGCGGCGGACCGGTTGGCGTCGGTCCTGCGGAGGATCCGCATCCAGGATCTCCGCATCCCCCTGGTGACGAACGTGGATGCCGACCTGCTCACCGAGGGGGCGCGGGTGGCGGATACGCTGGTCCGACAGGTGACGGCGCCGGTCCGGTGGGAGGACGCCGTGACCCGGCTGGTGAAGGAGGGCGCGGGGACCTTCATCGAGGTGGGTCCCGGCAAGGTCCTCTCGGGCCTGATCCGGCGGATCGCCCCCGAGGCCCGGGTCCTGAACGTGGAGGACCGGGCGTCGCTCGAGGCGACCCTGGCCGCCCTGGGATAATCCCGTGCGCCCTGGAGTTGTGCGTCGGAAACTCGGGGGCTATCGTAGCCGCCCAACAGCGTTCGACCGTTCGACCTTTCGGCAGTTCGGTCGTTCACGGTCATTTGAACAGCCGAACCACCGAACCGCCGAACCGCCGAACGGTATTTGAGAGATGAGCCTCGCAGGCCACCGAGGCGAACGCAGATGAGCCTCGCAGGCCACCGAGGCGAACGCAGATGAGCCTCGCAGGAAAGACCGCTCTGGTCACCGGCGGCTCCCGCGGGATCGGGGAGGTCATCGCCCACCGCCTGGCTGACGAGGGGGCGGCGGTCGTCCTCTGCGCCCGTCACCTGGAGCCCGCGGCGGCCGTGGCGAAGGCCATCGAGGCGCGGGGCGGGCAGGCCTTGGCCGTGGCGGCGGACGTCGGGACCACCGTGGATGCGGAGCGTGTGGTGGCGGCCTGCGTGGATCGGTTTGGCCGGCTGGACATCCTGGTCAATAACGCGGGTATCACCCGCGATGGGCTGATCCTCCGGATGAAGGACGAGGACTGGGACGTGGTCCTGTCCGTGAACCTCGACGGGGCCTTTCGCTGCGCCCGGGCCGCCCTCCGTCCCATGCTGAAACAGAAGCAGGGCGGGCGCATTCTCAGTATCGGCTCCGTGGTGGGGAGCATGGGGAACGTCGGCCAGGCGAACTACGCCGCGGCCAAGGCCGGGCTGATCGGGCTGACCAAGGCGCTGGCCAGGGAAGTGGCCTCGCGCGGCATCACCGTCAATGCCGTGGCGCCGGGCTTCATCGAGACGGAAATGACGGCCGGGCTTTCCGAAACCATCAAACAGGCGCACCTGGCCCAGATCCCCCTGGGGCGGTTCGGGACGGCGGCGGAGGTGGCCGCCGTGGTGGCCTTCCTGGCGTCCGAGGGGGCGGCATACATCACGGGACAGGTGATCCACGTCAATGGCGGCTTGTGGTCGTCGTAGCGGGTCACCCATCGGGAGAAGGAGGGTATTGTGAGCACCGCCCTGGAAGAGAAAGTCAGGAAGATCATCATTGATCAGTTGGGAGTGGACGAGGCCGAGGTGACGCCCGAGGCGAAGTTCATTGATGACCTCGGGGCGGACTCCCTGGATACCGTGGAGTTGGTGATGGCCCTGGAGGAGGAGTTCGGCATCGAGATCCCCGACGAGGATGCGGAGAAGATCGCCACCGTCCAGAATGCCATCACCTATATCCGGGAGCACAAGAAGGATTAACCACAGCCCGCCTGCCCGCAGCGCCAAACCGGAGCGGGGGCAGGTGTGCCGCAGGACGGGGCCGGACGGGCGGCCCAGAGGGGCACGAACATGGTGCGCGTCGTCGTCACCGGGGTAGGGGCGGTGGCCCCCAACGGGATCGGGATCGAGGGCTTCTGGCGGAACATCGTCAACGGGGTCTCGGGCATCGCACCCATCACGCGGTTCGATGCCAGCAAGCATGACACCCAGATTGCGGGCGAGGTCAAGGGCTTCGATCCGCTCCAGTGGCTCGAGAAGAAAGAGGCCCGCAAGATGGACCTCTTCATCCACTATGCCGTCGCCGCCGCCCAGATGGCGTACGACGACTCGGGCCTCAAGGTCACCGACGAGAACCGAGAGCGGATCGGCGTCTTCGTGGGCACGGGCATGGGCGGGATCCCGGCCCTGGAGGAGTCGCACAAGATCCTCCTGGAGAAGGGGCCGGGGCGCATCAGCGCCTTCTTCATTCCCTCCATCATCACGAACATGGGCTCGGGGCATATCTCGATGCGGTTCGGGATGAAGGGCCCCAACTCGTGCGTCTGTACGGCGTGCGCCACGGGGAACCATGCCATCGGGGACTCTCTCCGGATCCTCCAGCGCGGGGAGGCCGACGTGATGCTGGCGGGGGGAAGCGAGGCGGTGATCACCCCGCTCACCATCGGGGGGTTCTGCTCCATGAAGGCCCTCTCCACCCGGAACCACGAGCCCACCCGGGCCAGTCGGCCCTTCGACAAAGACCGGGATGGCTTCGTCATGGGCGAGGGGGCGGGGATCATGGTGCTGGAGACCTTGGAGCACGCCCGGCGGCGTAACGCAAGGATCTACGCCGAACTGGTGGGCTACGGGATGTCCGCCGACGCCCACCACATCACCCAGCCGGCCCCGGAAGGGGAGGGGGCCGTGCGCTCCATGCGCCTGGCGCTGGCGGACGCCAAGGTTTCGCCCTCCAAGGTGGATTACATCAACGCGCACGGGACCTCCACGCCCGCGGGGGACCTCAACGAGACCCTGGCCATCAAGTCGGTCTTCGGCGAGCGCGCGCGCTCCCTGGCCGTGAGCTCGACCAAGTCCATGACGGGCCACCTGCTGGGGGCTGCCGGTGGCATCGAGTCGGTTATCTCGATCCTCACCATCGTCCATGGGATCCTGCCGCCCACCATCAACTATGACACCCCCGATCCCGAGTGCGACCTGGATTACGTCCCCAACACGGCGCGCCCCGCCCAGGTCGGATACGCGCTGACCAACTCGTTTGGTTTCGGCGGCACCAACGCCAGCCTGCTCTTCAGGAAGTTCGAAGAGTAGGTCCCTCCATCCTGGCGACCTCCCGCTCGGTTAGCCGGTGTCGCCAGCGCAGCAGGAGCGCTCACGTGGCGAGACCCAACATCTGGCACCGCAAGATCTACGTCCACTCGATCCAGCGGAAGTACCTCTATCTATCCCTGGTGCCCCTGATCGTCTGCAGCCTGGCGATCATCCTCCTCACGTTTCTCCCCATGCAGCTCCTGTTGACGGGACGGGCCTCCGAGCTCGACAAGGCGATGGTGGCGAGCTGCTTGTCCGCGCTGGGGAGTCGCCTCTGGCCGGCGATCTTCCTCAGCATGCTGCTGGCGGCGATCCTGAGCGTCTTCGCCTCCCATGCCCTGGGTGGCCCGCTCTACCGGCTCGAGGCGATCGGCAAGCGCCTCGCCGCGGGGGAATTCATCGCGCCGATCCGCGTCCGTGAGGGGGATGATCTGCAGGGGATGGCAGCGGTGCTGGATCAGGCGGTGGGGACCCTGCGCCATGCCCTGGCGCGGATCCGCGAGCAGGAGGGCGTGGCGCGGGAGCGGCTGGGTGCCCTGCAGGGGGAGCTGGCGGCAGGCCAGGTTCCGGCGGCGGCGCTGTCCGGCCGCCTGCAGGAGATCGCGGCACAGCTCGAGGGGATCGAAGAGACGCTGGGACCCTTCCAGATCTGATGGCTCATAGCTGATGGCTGATGGCAAGTGCCAAGAGCCATGGGCCATGAGCCATCAGCTATCACGCGCCGTTTCTGGGCGGGAGGAGAGTGATGCTGAACGGCGTCCCGGGCCGGCCCCGCCCCAGTTCCGCCAGGAAGCCTTCCAGGAAGGCCTGCTGGATCCGGGTGGGCGCCTCCCCCGGGAAGCCCCGAAAGGGAGGCTCCAGGGCGACGCGGGTGCCGCCGAGATGCAGGATCGTCTGCGCCGCCTGATAGGACACCCGGTAGAGGGCGACCAGGGACAGGTCGGCCTGGCGCCCCAGCCCGAC
>JACPAT010000299.1 GCA_016180655.1 Candidatus Methylomirabilota bacterium
GAGCTTGGAGATCATCTCCTCGTTGTTGGAGTAGGTGATGTTCACCTTGATGCCGGTCTCCTTCTCGAACTGCTCGACCACCTCGTTGGGGGCATATCCCTTCCAGGTCAACAGGCGGAGCTCCGCGGCCTGGGCGCCGGCAGCGCCCAACGCCAGCGCGACCACCGCACCTATCGCGATCCTCATGAGTGAGCGGCTTCGCATGACATGACCCTCCTTTGTTTTTCCCGCGTGGCAGGGGGGGACGGGTGGCATTCTTTCCTGGACTTGAGGCATCTGAATGTAGCGCCGATGCAGGCTTCTTGGCATCCACCGGGTCGGCGATCGCGTCTTCCGCCGGGGGCGCAACTGCCGCCGCGGCCGGGACTGGCGTGGCAGCGGGATGTCCGAAGCACCACTCCGGTTCGCCGCACGCCGGAGTTTTACCTTTGACCTATGGCCTTTGTCAACGACGAATCTCGGGCTGTCTCGGCTGCAGCCTTCGTCGTCTGGCGCTCGATGGGAGAAGGCACCCAGCGGGTAGCCGGTGAGGGTGTTATGAGTGTTACCGTGCCGAAAATCCCCCTCACCCCGACCCTCTCCCGCAAGGGGGAGAGGGGGTCGAAGAATTCGCGTCGGGACTATACGTCAGCGTAATTCAGAAACAGAGTCCTTAGATGAGCTGTAGTGGCACGCGGCGGCCCTCCTCGGCGGCGAGGTACGCGGCGTAGATGACCTCGATGCAGTCGGCGGCCAGCGGCAGGCCGGCCAGCGGCTCGCGCCCCTCCCGGATGGCGTCCACGAAGTCCCGCATCTCCTGGGGATAGCCGCGGAACCAATCCTCGTCCGGGCTGGGGAAGGACCAGCCCGCCTTCGTCTCCAGCTTCTCCGTGAAATACTCATCGCCGAAGATGGCGCCGTCGGGGGCGTAGGCCTGCACGGCCGTGTTCTGGGCCAGGTTCGCGTGCAGGACCGCGTTGGTCATGTACACGCTGACCTTTTCCTGCAACCCGCCGAGCCCGGCGTCGGTCACGCTGACGACGGCACGGGTCCCGTCCTCGAACGCGATGAGGACGCTGCCCCAGTTCTCGACGTCCTCGGGATCGGCCGGAATCCATTTCCGCTGCTCGCGCCGGGCGGCCTCCAGACGCATGAGGGGCGCCACGTCCGCCACCACCGACACCGGGCGGATGGGGCGGCCGTGACGCACCTGCCCCTCGAAGGCCTTGAGATGCAACACGGCACCGACCGGATGCACCCCCATGCGGAGGAGGGTGCCACCGCCGGTGTGTCGCCAGTGCCGGGAATAGGGAGAGTGGGAGCCGGAATGACTCTCCTCCGCCCGCAGATCCAGGATCGCTCCCCCCGAGACCTGGATGAGACGGCGGAGCTTCTCGACCGGCGGCGCATAGACCCAGTTCTCGGCATATCCCAAGGTCACGCGGTTCCGGCGGACCGCCTCCAGCACGGCGGCGACGTTCTTCCTGGCCCCGCTCTGCATCTTCGCCCGCGGGACCCGGTCGCCGATCGGTTCGGGATCGCCCGGCTCGCCGAAGTAGCCGGTCAGGGGTTTCTCGACGATCACGTGCTTGCCGGCCTCGGCGGCCTGGATGGCGAAGGCACGGTGCAGGGCGTTCGGCACGCACAGGTCCACCGCGTCCACGTCTTTCCGGGAAAGCATAGCAGCCAGGTCCGTGGTGACGAACGGAATCTCGAAGCGGCGCGCGCACGCCTCGGCACTCTCGCGGCTCTGCGAGCAGATCCCGGTGACCTGGACCCGCGTGCCCCGCAGCGCGGCGAGGTTCTGCAGGTGAACGGTTGCCCCGTACCGCGCGCCCACCATTCCGATCCGGACCATGTCCATCGTCTTGCCTCCTGAGGAAGCCTCCAGCCAGACCGGCTGTGGATCAGGCCGGAAGCGTGGTTGTGCCGGCGATCAGGCGCCGGATTCCGGACAGGGACACGAGTCCGACCAGCCGCCCGTTCGCATCCACCACGCGCAAGCCTTCCTGATCCATTGCCAGCATCGCGGATAACGCCTCCTTAGCCGTGGCGTCGTGCCGGATGGAGGCGCCGGCCGGCAAGGTGGGGGCACCGGAGTCGGCCTGCATGACCTCCCGCACCGTCACCAGGTCGAGGCGCTTCAGCGCGCGGTCGGCCCCGACGAACTCCTCCACGAAACCGTTCGCCGGGTGGGCCAGGATGTCATCGGGCGTGCCGTACTGGACCAGGCGACCGTCCCGGAGGATGGCGATCCGGTCGCCCATCTTGATCGCCTCGTCCACGTCGTGGGTCACGAAGACCACCGTCTTGCGGATCGTCCTCAGGATCCTCAGGAACTCGTTCTGCAGCCGCAGGCGCGTGATCGGATCAATGGCGCCGAAGGGCTCGTCCATGAGCATGACCGGCGGATCGCCGGCCAGGGCACGGGCCACGCCGACCCGCTGCCGCTGCCCGCCGGAAAGCTCGCGCGGATACCGCGCGCGGTGGATCGCCGGGTCCATGCCGACCAGGGTGAGGAGTTCGTCCACCCGCGCCCCGATTCGCGGGGCCGGCCAGCCCAGCAGCCGGGGCACGGTGGCGATGTTCTCTCCGATCGTCAGGTGGGGAAACAGTCCGATCTGCTGGATGACGTATCCCATGCGCCGGCGCAGCGCGACCGGGTCCATCCCGGTGACATCCTCGCCCGCCAGGACGATGCGGCCGCCGGTCGGCTCCACCAGCCGGTTGATCATCTTCATGGTGGTGGTCTTGCCGCAGCCCGAGGGGCCGATGAGGACGCAGGTCTGACCGGCCGGAACCTCCAGGCTCAACCGGTCCACGGCGGGGGTGGCCTGCCCGGGGAAGAGCTTGGTCAGGGATTCCAGGAGGATCATGACGATCCCGGCCGCATGCCCCTGGGGGTGAGGGTCCGCTCCAGGAGGTGGAAGAGGAGCTCGGTCCCGACGGCGAGCAGGGCGATCGGGACCGCCCCGACCAAAAGGAGCGGGAGCTGCATCAGGGCGATGCCGCTGGTGATGAAGTCCCCCAGGCCCCCTCCGCCGATGAAGGCGGCCAAGGTGGCGCCCGCCACCACCTGGACCGCGGCGGTCCGGACGCCGGCCGAGATGACCGGCAGCGCGACAGGCAGCTCGATCCGTGCCATCACCTGAAGGCGGGTCATCCCCATTCCCACGGCCGACTCGATCGCATCCGGGTCCACCTGCCGGATGCCGACATAGGCATTGATCAGGATCGGCGGGATGGCCAGCAGCGTCAGCGCCACCAGCGAGGGCGCGAAGCCCGTCCCCAGGATCGGCAACATGATGGCCAGGACGGCCAGGCTGGGGACGGTCCGGGCGACGTTTGCCGCATTGATGGCGACCAGCGCCGCCCGGGGGGATCGGCTGAGGATGATCCCGAGCGGCGCCGCCAGGATCGTCGCGATCGCCAGGGCGCATCCACTCAATGTGAGATGGGTGACCAGCGCATCGCGGAACAGCTTCGGATGGCTGAGGAGATAGGCCCAAGCCGCTTCAACCACAGGTGCCCCCTACGCCGCCCGGCGGGCGCGCAGCCGGCGTTCCAGGCGGGACAGCCCGGCGTCCGCACCCACGGCCATGCCGGACGCCAGGCCGGCGCCGACCACGATCTTGGCCGGGAAGTCCTGGGCGATCCCGGTGAAGATCAGCGTCCCCAGCCCCCCGGCATTGATATACGCGGCGATGGTCGCGATACCGATGACCGTGACCGTGGCGATCCGGAGGCCCGCGATGATGACCGGCATGGCCAGCGGCATTTCGATTGTCAGGAGAAGCTGCCAGGGGCCCATCCCCATTCCCAGCGCCGCCTCTACCACGTCGGCCGGCACCTCGCGCAGTCCGGTGGCGATGTTCCGGATCAGGATCAGCAATGAATAGGCAACCAGGCCGATGATGGCGGGCACGCGGCCGAGACCGACCAGCGGGATCAGCAGAGCGAACAGGGCCAGGCTGGGAATCGTGTACAGGAGGGCGGTGATCCCCATGATGGGGGGATAGACCCGCGGCTGGCGGCTGGCCCAGATCGCGACGGCGAAGGAGATCAGGAACGCCACGGCGACGGACACGGAGACCAGTACCGCGTGCTCCCAGGTCGCCCAGCCGATGTCGTCCAGATGGGTCAGGGCCCACTGCATACCAGGCCTCTCGCCCGGCGGTCAGCCCGGGATCGCCCTCCGGATCCCGCCAGGAACCTCCCGGGCGACGGCGGCTCCTACTTCAGGATTCCCTTCTTCCGGAGAAAGTCCCGGGCCACGTCCTTGGGCTCTTCCTTGCTGCCGATCACCCGATAATTCAGCGCCGACATGGTGGCATTGTCGAGCAGCGCGCTCACCTGGTTGAGCGCCTCGGCGGCGCCGGGATTCTCGGCCAGGGCCTGGGCCCGGATCACCGGCGCCACGTGGTAGGGCGGCCACAGCCTCTTGTCATCGTCCAGCAGCGCCAGCTTGTATTGGAAGATCTGTCCATCGGTGGCGTAGGCATTGACCACGTCAATCTGCCTGTTCGCGAGGGCGCCGTAGCGCAGATCGGGGGCGGCAAACTGCACGTGCTCGGCGAATTCCATCCCGTACACCCTCTTGAGGCCCGGGATGCCGTCCTTGCGGTCGCGCCACTCCGGCCCGGTACCGATCTTGAGCTGCCTGGACACCTTGGCCAGGTCGGACAGGGTCTTGAGGTTGTACTTTGCGGCCGTCTCGGGCGGGACGGCCAGGACGTAGGTGTTGTTCATCGGCGCCTGGTTGAGCCAGGTTACCTTGAACTGCTGCTCGTAGTACTGCTTGACCTTCTGATACACCGCCTGGGCATCGGTCATGACCTCCGCCTTCACGACGTTCACCAGGGCGGTGCCGGTGTATTCCGGGTACATGTCAATCTCGTTGCTGAACAGGGCCTGGTGCGCGATCAGGGTCCCTCCCATGTTCAGCTTGCGTTCCACCTTGATCCCCCGGGCCTCCAGGGCCTGGCCGTACAGCTCACCCAGGATGAGTTGCTCGGTGAAGTTCTTCGAGCCGATGCGGATACCTGCGGCCTCGGTGGGGCCGGGTGCTATCGCTGAAATCAGGATGGCCAGCGCGAATCCGACGACGGAGCAGTGCGTTCGTGCATGCATGGCTTGCCCCTCCCCCGCTTGCGGTTCATTTTTACAACCGTGCGTGTGGTCGCGATATGTACCACCCTAAAGAACGGACAGTCAAGGAAACCCCGTGCGCGACGGCGGGGGGCCGGCTGGGCTCCGACTGGCGGGGAGGGGATACGGCCCCCGCGGTTTGGGGTGGCCGCCGGGCCGATCGTCGAGTATATTCGCCCGCAGATTTCCACGGGGTTCCAGTGAAAGGCGGCCCGCCTCTTCCGGAGACCGATGAGGACACAGGACTCCAGCGCCAGCGCTCCCGAGAGCGGCATGGGCCTCACGGCCTATACCGGCGACGAGGCCATGCTGCGACGGCGGCTGGCCGATGGGACCGTGGATGCCCGCTCGTTCCAGCGTCCGGTGGCCCGGTGCGAGATCGCGACCTGCCAGGGGATGTGCTGCTACGATGGGGTCTACGTGAGCGAGGAATCGGCGGCCGTGATCACCGCCCTGGCCGAGCGACACGCCGATTTCTTCGCGCGCCTCGGGCTGGACCTTCCCCAGCGGGTGATCGTCGAGGGGGAATGGCGGGGGAAAAAGGGGGGGCTGAAGACGGCGGTGAGATCCAGGGCCTTCTCCGCGACGGTCGAGGGGTTCCCTGCCCATTTCGGAGACACCGCCTGCGTTTTCCTGACGAGGGATGGGCGCTGCGCGTTGCAGCTCCTGTCGGAACATGAGGGCCGCCACCCCTGGTACTACAAGCCGGTGAAATGCTGGCTGCATCCCATCACGATCGAGGGGGACGGGCACAGCGTGCTGGTCCTCCACAGCCGGGAGACGGATCCGTACCGCCTGCCCGGCTACGATGGATTTGTGTCCACCATTTTCTGCGGGCAGACGTGCCCGGGCGGGGCGCCAGCCTCGCAGGTCCTGGCGCAGGAGCTGGCGCTCCTGTCGCGGATCGTCGGCCGGGACCTCTTGGCGGAGATGTAGGGCTGGTTCGCTCAAACGGTCAGCGGTCAGCGGATGGGCGCAAACTCGAAGGGGAGAAAGTTCTTCGCCTCGTCGTATCTCTTCAAGAGCGCCTTCCTGTCCTCCGCAGCCAGATCCACCAGGGCGTACCGGTAACTTTCATCATCCTGCAATTCGTCCGAGAGTTTCTCACCCTCCCTGACCAGGATCTCGACGAAGGCCTCGGGGAATCGTCGCTCAAGCTGCCGGATGTCTTTCGTCGAGGGAATCCGCCGCACGATGCCGTTCTCGAACGTCCGCATCACGAAGCTCGCCGACACCAGCCGCCTGTTCCGTGCGGCCCCCCAGACCTCTCCCCCCCCGGGATCCCTCCCCAGGGCCATCTCCAGTTGCATCGCGTACAGGTCTATGCCGTCCACCATCCGGTAGAGCGGGGCAAACTGCGAGGACATCCGGCCGTTGATCTCGATCAGCCAGATCGAATCGTCCTCCTCCCGGTAGAAGAACTCGATGTCGAAGAAGGTCCGGTCCAGGCCGATGTGCCGGATGACGCGCTCTGCGAGGCCGGCCATCCGCTCCTGGACGCCGGCCGGAAGGCGGGACGGGTATTCGAATCGCTCGAAGCTCAGTGTCCCTGGGAAAAAGAAAGAATCCACGACCCCCAGCGGCACCACCTGTCCCCCGTAGGCGTAGCCGTCCAGGGTCACCTGGTGGCCCGAGAGGAGCTCTTCCACGAGGAGGGCAGAGCCGGGGATCGCCCGGAAGTTCCCGTCGAGGGTGGAGGCACCCAGGAGCGCATTGAACATGTGCGCGACCGGTGCCAGGCGGAGACGGGCCTCGGCCACCGCGCTGGCGAGGTCCGGGAAGGTCTCGATGCGCCGGGCCAGGATGGACAGGTAGGATTTGGCCGGCTTGATGAAGACCGGAAACGGCAACGGGAGGTCCGACGGCGCGGGGTCCCGCGCGATGTCCAGGGCATGGAATCTCGGGGTGGCCTCGGGAATCACCTCGCGCTGCCGGACGCGCGAGTAGTACTTGTGCTGGCACAGGAAGAGCGACTCGAAGGACGGGGAGGGAAGCCCCAGCGTCTCGGCCAGGAGGGCCGCCATCATGCAGGCCGGGAAATCGTCGATGCCCACGACGGCCTGGAACGATTGCCGCCGGCCCCGGACCATCCGGATGGTTTCCTGCAGGAACGCCAGTCCGTCGAAGCCCGGCTCGTGCGTGGCCTCGTCGGTGCCCCGGAATTCCAGGGCGTATGCCCTGCGGATCTCCGGACGCGAGAAATGGGTCCGGTCACGGGCCGTGGGGCAGATCACCAGGATGCGTTTCCCCCCGTCGCTCATCCCCTCCGGTCTCCTCTCATGGTCGGCAGGGCCCGGGCGGCTCTGCCGGTCGGATCCGCCGCCCGGGAGATTGTCACAGCCCCTGGATCGGGTGTCCGGTGTCGCTGGCCCTGGGCCCCCGCCCGAGGGCCCAGGCCTCTCGGGGATCCGGGGTGAAGATCTGCTTCACGCCCTTCTCGAAGCGGTTCTTGAGAACATCGTACTGCGGCTTGAGGCTCTGGTCCGGGTGACTCCAGGGGTGCCGGAAGCGGATCCCATGGATGCGAGCCTGGGCCATCTCCTTGAGGCAACCGAAACAGGGCTGGAGCGTCGAATAGATCATCCCGCCGGCGACCGGGATGCCAAAGCGGGCGGCCGCCAGGAGGGCATTCTGCTCGGCGTGGACGCAGATACAGATGTCGTACGCGGTGCCCGACTTGAACTTCGGTTTTCCAGAGGCGGACCGGACCCGTTCCGCACAACGGACACAGCCCCCCTCGTCGCAGTTCGGCATGTTCTCCGGGGTTCCATTGTATCCGGTTGAGACGATCCGCCCATCCAGGATCAGGATGGCCCCGACCTTGTAGCCACGGCAGTTGGCCCGTTCCCGGACGGCGTAGGCAATCCCCATGAAGTAGTCGTCCGGCACCGGCCGGCCGGAGATCGGAGGAGCCACCTCTGGTGCTCTCCGACGCGAGGGCTTGGCCATGATTGCCTCCTTCTCGCTCGCGATCCCTCGGGGTCGTGGGGGGATCTGCCGTGGCAAGGCCGCTCTTGCCTACGCGATACCAATGGCCTTGGCGGCGCGCTTGACGTCGCGCGGCTTCACCCAGAGGATCACCCCGTAGCGATCCGCTCCCGCACAGACGGCGTCGGTGGCGGTGACGTTGATCTTGACCTCGGCCAATTTCGTCAGGAGGTCCGCCAGGGCCCCGACGCGATCCTCACCCTGGATGAGAAACCCCTTCTTGGGCCCCGTGAGCTTCCACCGGGCCTGCTTCGCGGCAGCCTTGAAGGCAACCGGGTCGGCCGGGATGAAGTCCAGTTGGGAGCGCCGACCCTTGGGAAAGGCCGAGAACGCGAGGAGATTGACCCCGGCCGCCTTGAGCTGGGCCAGGGCCCGGGCCGCCTCGCCCGGTTTGTCCGGGGTCTCGATGTAGAAGTAGTCCACCAGTTGAATTGTCTCAGCCATGACACCCTCCTTTCGCTTTCCAAAATTCTCGCTTGGATTGAACCGGGCCACAGGGCGCACCCCAGATTATCTTTGCTGGGCCGTCCCTGGCAAGGGAAATGGCGGCCGAGAGCGGAGAGTCGAGAGCCGAGAGCCGAGAGCCATACGGCGGGGAACGGGGGTTGGGGGCTGGGGGCCGGGGAAGAACGGAAACCTGAGCCAAGGCCCAACACCCAGGGCCCAATTCAAAAGGTCTGCGAGCCCAGGGCGGAGAGCAGAGACAGCGTTTAGGGGCCAGGGCAGGATCCCCGATCCCCGGCCCCAGGCCCCCGACCCCTGCTCTTCAGAATCTGCGTAATCTGCGAAATCTGTGGTTAAATCCGAGTCCAACGGGGTCGGCTAGGCGGGGCGGGCGGAGCGGATGGCGTTGAACATGGCCAGGATGTTCTCGGGTGGAACCTCGGCCTGGATGTTGTGAACGGAGTAGGGGATGTACCCAGGGCCCAGGTCCTGAACGCGGCGGGCAACCTCGGCACGGACCTCCGCGGGCGTCCCCTTGGGAAGCACCTGCTGGCTGTCCACGGCCCCCCAGAAGGCCAGGTGGCGGCCGAACTCGCGCTGGAGGCGACCGGAATCCATGTCGGCGGCGGAGACCTGCACCGGGTTCAGCAGTTCGACGCCGACCTCGATGAAGTCCGGGATGAAGGCGTACACCGAGCCGCAGCTATGGAACGCGATGCGCGCCCGCGAGCGCTCGCGGAGGAACGGGATCAGGCGGGCCATGCGGGGTTTGAAGATGCGGCGGAACAGTTCCGGAGAGATCAGCGGCCCGGTCTGCATCCCGTAGTCGTCGGCCAGGTACAGGATGTCCACCGCGTCTCCCACGGCCTTCAGGGTCTCCTCGGCCATGGCGAGCTGGATCTCCAGGCCGCGGTCCAGGAGCGCCTCGCAGAACTCCGGGTTCACCTTGAGCTGGATCAGCCAGTTGCTGAAGCCGCACATGAACTGGCCCAGGGAGAAGAGCCGCCCGGGAACGTGGACCACCAGGGCGCAGTCGGTCTCCCGGCGCAGACGCTCCGCCTCTCGTCGAAGCCCGGCCACGTCGGTCTCTTTGGGCGCGGGCCAGGGGTGGTCATCCAGATCCGCCAAGCTGAGGTCATCCTTCTCGAAGGGGGCGTGAACGACGTAGTAATGGCCGCCCGGGGGCCGCCGCCGGACCACGCCCCAGACGTCGGTGTACTCGGCTTCCGCGGCGTAGGTCGCCTCGTCGAAGATCCCGCGCTGGCCGGAATCCTCTGCGGTGTGGGCCACCACCAGGCGGAGGTCCACATCGAAGAGTTCCAGAATGGCATCGTCCGGCCAGGCCAGGAGGGAGCGCTCGGTCTGGACGCGGACGGGGCCGGGCAGGCCGAGGTGGCGCTTCAGCCGCTGGTAGGCGTGCAGGTTGATGCCGCTGGCGGGGGAGCCCCCGAGGTCCACGGGAAAGCGATCCGGCACCTCGTGGTTGATGATGGCCAGCACCCGGTCCCGATGGCTGAGTGGACTCACGCGACCTGCTCCTGCGGACGTGTGTTCATCTTGACGGGCACGATACGCCGCCCTGTGAAGCCGGTCAAGCGTCCCGGTCGCGCCGATGATCTTTGTTCGGCGTTCCAGTCCAAGGCATCCCGGAGATCTCTCCAGGCATGCGGGGGAGGGAGCCCAGGGGTGTCCCGGGCAACCGGGTCAGGCCGTCCGGACCTTCACGGGTTGGAAGCGATCGGGGAGGAGCAGGGCAAAGGGCAAGGCGAGGAGCGGGGCGAAGGCTAACAGGGCGAACGCTCTCTCCAATCCCAGGGCATCGGCCAATACACCGAACAGGACGGCGGCCACCCCGGTGGCGATGTAGTTGAGGCTGAAGTAGAGCCCGCTGGCGGTGCTGCGGGCCTCGGGAAGCAGGTCCTGAACCAGGGCCAGAATGACCGGACTTCCACTGAGCGCCAGGAGGCCCGTCAGGGCCAGGAGGGGAATGACCAGCTCCGGCGCGCCGGCCACCAGGCCGTAGAAGAAGGGGACCGTCAGAATCTGGGTCGCGATGAGTGTCCGGCGGCGGCCCATCCGATCGGACAGCGTGCCGCCGGCGAGAGCCCCCGCCGCGCCCGCCAACTCGAAGAGGGCGTAGCCCGCGGCCGCCTCGGTGAGCGTCATGCCGCGGGTGACGAGATACGCCGGAGTGAACACCGTGACGCTGCCGACCACGATGGCCCGGACGGCCACGAAAGCCAGGAGCACACCCAAGGGACGTCGCCGCTCCACCAGGAGGCCGCGGAGCCCGAACTCGCCATCGCGTCGGACCGGACGAGGGGTTGGCCGCAGCAACCTGGCCATCACCACCGATGCCAGGAGGCCGGGAATTGCCGCCACGTAGCTCCCCTCGAGACCGAACCATCCGACGGCCGCGACGATGATGAGGGGCCCGGCCGCCCGCCCCAGCTCACCCCCCATCATGAACAGCGACATGCCCTTGCCCACGCGGTCTCCGCTGACGGTCGCGATCATGGCCGGCGCCGGGGCGTGATAGGCGGCGTGACTCAGGCCCGTCATGACCAGGAGCGGGAGCAAGAGGAGGTAGCTGGGCGACGCCCCCAGGAGGCTCATGAACAGGGCCGAGGTCCCCGGGGCCAGGATCACGAACCACCGGGCGCTGACCCGGTCGGCCAGGTACCCGATGAAGGGTTGGACCAAGGAGGACGACCGAAGGAAGGTCGCCAGGCTCCCGGCCAGCGCGTTGGAGAGGGCCAGCTTCTCCTTCAGCAGGGGAATGAGCGGGGCCAGGAAAGCCGGATAGGTATCGTGGATGAAGTGTCCCGCCGACAGGAGGATGATCTTGCCTGTTTCGAACGAGCGAAAGGCGGCATCTTCGTCTTTTCCGTTCGGGTGGTGCCACGGGCGTGACATGGGCGGGCGATTCTCCTCGGCACGGTGAACGGGCTCTACCGGTCAACCGGGCAGACTCCCCGGCAAAGACATGGACGACCTGGCAGACGTTCTGGTATGGTACCACCCACTTTCGGGCCGCCCAACGGACTTCGCCCACATGTCATGAAGGAGGAACCAATGGTGGAGGAGCGGGAGATCATCACGGGCTGGCGCCCGGCGAATGACCAATGAGCCAATGACCAATGAGGTTCTGAAAAGGGCAAAGCAGCGAGCCGCCGCTAGCAGGATGCGGAAAAACCCCTTATTGCCCAGGCTGCTCAAAAAGGTCCAGATGCAAGGCGGCGCGCGATGCGAGGTGCGAGGCGTACTTCGTCCGTACGTCGCAGCGCCGCGCGAGCGCGCCAATCCGCCTGAGGCGGACAGATGGGCCTTTTTCAGCAGCCTGCTAGGGCTGAGGGGTGGTGGGGGGCGCATTTAACCAATGAAAGTCGGAGCGATGATACGATGGCTGATCAGATGGCGGTGGGGATGACCTTCGAGAAGACGCTCACGGTGACTGAAGTCCTGACGGCGGGGCAGCTCCATCGGCGTGGCATGTACGTCCTGTCCACGCCGGAGATGATCCGGCTCGTCGAGCACTGCGCCCTGGAAGGGGTGCAGCCGTTCCTGCAGTCCAACCAGAACAGCGTGGGGACCCGGGTGGACGTCCGCCACCTGGGGGCGACGCCCATGGGGATGCAGGTCACCGCCCACTGTACCCTGGTGGAGATCGACCGCCGCCGGCTGGTCTTTCAGGCCGAGGTCCATGACGAGCTGGAGAAGGTCGGAGAGGGGACCCACGAACGCTTCATCGTGGATGCCGAGAAGCAACTGGCGCGCATCCAGGAGAAGCTGGCGCGATGGAAGGCGCCCGCCTGAGAGATCGAATAGCAAATGATCCAAACCCACAGGAAAGGATTCAGCGAGACAACCGAGATGTGCCGGACAGGTACAGTGTCGTCCAGATGCCGGATATTCCAATGTGCCTGTTTGACGCATGCTGCTCCGCCGAGTGGCCGGACAC
>JACPAT010000337.1 GCA_016180655.1 Candidatus Methylomirabilota bacterium
TTCGGCGTGACGCTCGACCCGGCGACGGAAGTCCTCAGCCTCATCGGATCGAAAGAGGGGATCGGCCACTTCCCCCTGGCCTTCGTGAATCCCGGCGATGTGGTCCTGGTTCCCGACCCAGCCTACCCGGTGTACCAGGCGGGCACCATCTTCGCCGGCGGCGTAGCGTACCCCATGCCCCTCACGCGCGCCCGCGGATTCCTGCCCGACCTGGACGCCGTCCCGGGCGACGTCCTCAAGCAGGCGAAGATCCTCTGGCTGAACTATCCCAACAACCCGACGGGGGCGGTGGCGCCGCGGGAGTTCCTGGCGCAGGCGGTGGAGTTCGCCCGCCGGCACGGGCTGATCCTGGCCCACGATGCGCCCTACTCCGAGATGGCCTATGACGGCTATCGCCCCGAGAGCGTCCTCCACGTGCCCGGGGCCAAGGAGGTCGCCGTCGAGTTCCACTCGCTCTCCAAGACCTACAACATGACCGGGTGGCGCGCGGGCTTCGCCGTGGGGAATGCGGCGATCCTGGCGGGCCTCGGGCGGATCAAGACGAATATGGATTCCGGCGTCTTCCAGGCGGTGCAGCACGCCGGTATCGCGGCCCTGACCGGCCCCCAGCAGTGCATCGCCGAGAACTGCCGGATCTACCAGGAGCGGCGCGACGTCCTGGTGGGGGCGCTCCGGGAGATGGGGTTCCAGGTGGAGGCGCCGCGGGCGACCTTCTATCTCTGGATCCCCGTCCCCAAGGGGTTCACCTCCAAGAGCTTCAGCGTGGAGATCCTGGCCAAGGCCGGCATCGTGCTCACCCCGGGGAGCGGGTTCGGCGCAGCCGGTGAAGGCTACGTGCGGGCGGCCCTGACGGTCGGCGTGGACCGTATTCGCGAGGCGGTCGAACGCATCAAGAAACTGGGAATCCGAGGCAACTGACGTCGAGCCGAGAGCCTAGAGCCGAGAGCCGCGAATTCTGTGGTTCGCGCCCCTAACCCCCAACCCCCAGCCCCCAAGCCCTATGGCAGATCGCATCCTGATCCACGGCATCCAGTTCCACGGACATCACGGGGTCCGCGAGGAAGAGCGAAAGCTCGGGCAGCGGTTCGTCGTGGACGTGGAGCTATGCCTGGACCTCAGTGGGGCAGGCCGCCAGGATGACCTCGTCGCCACTGTGGATTACGAGCAAGTTCACGCACTCGTGGTGGAGGTCGGAACGCGAGAGCAGTTCAGGCTGCTGGAGGCCCTGGCAGAGCGGCTCGCCTCGGCCATTCTGGAGCGTTTCCCGGTCCGGCAGGTGACGGTCCGGGCCACGAAGCCGTCGCCGCCCATCCCCGGCCTTCTCGGCGGTGTGTCGGTGGAGATCACGCGAACGTGAGGGTCCCGGTGTTCATCGGCATGGGCTCCAACCTGGGGGATCGCCTGGCGCATTGCCGGGCGGCCCTGGACCGGCTCGCCCTCCTGCCCGGGACCAGGCTGAAGCGGGTCTCCCCCTTCTTGGAGTCAGAGCCGCAGGAGGGCGTCGAGGGCGGGCGCTTCCTCAACGCGGTGGCGGAGGTTTCCACCAGCCTCGCTCCCCGTGAACTCCTCGGGCACCTGCAGGACATCGAAGCGGGGCTGGGTCGCGCTCCCGACCACCGCGCGGGGGCGGCGCGGACGATAGACCTGGATATCCTGCTGTACGGGGATACCGTCATGAACGATCCCGACCTGACGATTCCCCACCCACGGATGGCAGTGAGGCGGTTCGTGCTGGCGCCCCTGGTGGCGCTGGCACCGGGGCTTCGCCATCCCGTGCTACAGATGACGACGACAGAGCTGCTCCGGCGTCTCGGCCCGGAGCGCCCGGCCGCTCTCTCGGGGATGCGGCAATGAAGGAGACCCCGGCGCCGCCTCGCTACATCGTGGTGGAGGGTCCCATCGGGGTGGGGAAGACCAGCCTGGTGGACCTCTTATCCGAGCGGCTGGGGGCGCGCAAGCTCCTGGAGGTGGCCGAGGATAACCCCATCCTCCCGAATTTCTACAAGGACTCCAGGCGCTACGCCTTCCAGACCCAGCTCTGGTTCCTGCTGAACCGCTTCCGCCAGCAGCAGGAGCTGGGCCAGTTCGATCTGTTCCGCCAGATCCTGGTGGCCGATTATCTGTTCGCCAAGGACAAGATCTTCGCATACCTGACCCTGGAGGATCACGAGCTGGCCCTGTACGAGCGGGTCCACGCGCTGCTCCAGGTCCGGGTGCCCACGCCGGACCTGGTGATCTTCCTGCAGGCCACCACCGACGCGCTCCTGCAGCGAATCGCGATCCGGGGCAAGGGCTACGAGCGCGAGATCGGCCGGAAATACCTGGACGACCTGAACGCGGCGTACACGCACTTCTTCTTCCATTACACCGCGTCGCCGCTCCTGGTGGTGAATACCAGCGACATTGACTTCGTCAACCGCAGGGAGGACTTCGAGGACCTGATCGAGAAGATCGGGCAGACCCGCGCGGGGATGCACTACTACGTACCGCTTGGATCCCGCAAGTAGCAGCGAAGGGACCGAGACGGA
>JACPAT010000300.1 GCA_016180655.1 Candidatus Methylomirabilota bacterium
GCCGGACGGGTCATGAGCCGCGCAGCGGCCATCCGGGCCGCCAGGGGGCGCGCCATCGAGCGCGAGCTGGAGGATACCCACGGGGTGTACGTCCGGGCGACCGGACGCGATTCGCTGAAGGAGGAGATGCCGGAGGCCTACAAGAACGTCCAGGACGTGGTGACGGTCTGCCACAACGCCGGCATCTCCAGGATGGTGGTGAAGCTCAAACCGATCGGGTGCATCAAGGGATAGAGCCGAGAGCCGCGAGCCGAGAGCCGCGGCTTGAAAGGGGGACTCCCGGCTCCGTGTGCAGCCGACGGAAGACTCGGCGTTTCGGATTTGGCCGGAATCGGAATGAGCATCGCAGTCACGGACGCATTCGGTAAGTCCTTCGAGCTGGCGGGGCCCGCGCGGCGGATCATCAGCCTGATTCCCAGCATCACGGAGATCTTCTTCAGCCTGGGGGTTGGTGATCGCGTGGTCGGCGTCACGAAGTTCTGCACCCAGCCGCCGGACGGAGTGAAAAGCAAGCCCAGGGTGGGAGGGCAGAAGAACCCACGGGTGGACGCCATCTTCGATTTGAAGCCGGACCTGGTCGTCGCCAACGTCGAGGAGAATCGGAAGGAGGACGTGGAGGCGATGTGGGCCGCGGGGCTCAAGATCCTGGTCACGTACCCCCGGACGGTGCGCCAGGGAATCCAGCTCGTCCGGGACTTGGGTGTGCTGACGGGGGAGAGCAGTCGCGCCGAGGGCATCGCTGCTGAGTGCGAGGCGGCGCTGGGGAAGGTGGAGCGCGCCACGGCGGGACGGGCACGGGTCCGGGTCTTCTGCCCCATCTGGCGCAAGCCCTACATGACGATCAACGGGGACACCTACGTGGATGACGTCCTGCGAACCTGCGGTGGGGAGAACGTTTTTCACGATCATCCCAAGCGGTACCCGACGGTGACCCTCCCGGAAATGGCGGCCCTGCGGCCGGAGGTGGTGCTCCTGCCGGACGAGCCATACCCCTTCGGGGAGAAGCACCTCAGGGATTTCCAGGCCTTTTCCGACGTGCCGGCGGTTCGCACCGGTCGCTTCCGCCTGGTGGATGGCAAGGTCCTGTGCTGGTACGGGCCGCGGATTGCGGAGAGTCTTGGGACGCTCTTGGGCCTGCTCTCGTAGGGTGTCCACGCTGGTAGGTTTCGGGGAGCGCGCGATCGCTCCCTCGTTTTTTGTCGGGCCAGTGGGGGAGGACAGCCGGAGGCTGGTGTGCGAGGAATCGCCGGGGCGTTTCTGACGTTGCTGGGGCAGCTCTCCGTCGGCGGCGTGGCCGCCATGCTCCTAGTGCCCATGGAAGGGATCGGGTGGGGCTTCTACCGGACCACGGCCGGGATCTACCTGGGCCTCGCGGTGCTGGCCCTCTGGGCGCGGATATGGCTCCTGGTCCACGGCCTCTCCACCGGCGCGACCTGGGGGCAGCTCTTCCACCTCCTCGCGGTCCCCGCGACGGGGACCCTGCTGGTGTACGGATTCCTGGTGCTGGCCTTCCTGATTTCCCTCTGGGGCAAGCACCCGGGCCGGAGCCGGAGACTCCTCTGGTGGGCGAGCCTCGCCGGAGTGGCGGCCCTGGGGCTGGATGCCTTCGCCCTCGGTCGGGACGCGCAGGCACTCCCCGCCCTGGCGATCCTGGCCAACGCGTGGCTCTCCAGTGCCCTCCTGGGGTTGACGTTCACCGGGATGCTTCTGGGCCACTGGTATCTGAACGAACCGGGTCTTCCCACGCGGCATGTCTGGCGGATGGCCCACTGGTTCCTCGTGGCGGTGCTGGCCCAAGGGCTCTTCCCGGCCGCCTACGCTCTCCTGGCCCTCGCAGTCGGGGACCCGGCGCTGGGAGGGCGCATCCTGGGCGTGATCCCCGACCGTCCCATCCTGTTCGGCGGCCGCGTCCTGATCGGGACGCTGGCCACGCTGGTCGTCGCACTGGTCATCCGGAACACCCTCAAGATCCCCAACGTCCAGTCCGCGACGGGCTTTTTCTACATTGCGATCCTGACGGTGCTCCTGGGCGAGGTCCTGGGACGCGCACTCCTGCTCTTCACCGGGATCCCGTTCTAGTCCGGATAGTCCCGGACAGTGCAGGTCAACCGTAAAGGACGCAAAGCACGCAAAGAATACCTATGGATATTAATGCCCTGAGCAAGGAGATCATCCGTGCCGCGATGCAGGTGCACCGCGCGCTTGGTCCAGGCCTCTTGCTGGCTTGCAGCTCGGCCTTCTGATCAACTTCAACGTCACGAGTCTCCAGCATGGGATCCGCCGAGTCGTTCTGGGCCTTACAGAATAGATCCCCTTTGCGACCTTTGCGAGCTTTGCGGTTAAATTTCGGGTCTGATCGATGAGTCGAATCTACCGGATTGACGATGGCTGGGCCGTCCGGGAGCGGCAGCGGGCGCTGCCGAAGGGAATCGTCGCCGAGGCCTGGCCGGATGTCTTCGAGCCGGGGACATTCTGGATCAGCCAGGCCACCAAACGGCTGCTGGACGGCGCGGGAGGCCCGCTCACGCCCAGCGCGGTCGTGGAGGGTTCCCGGATTCCCATCTATTTTCCGGAGGGGACCGAGGAGCGGGATTCTCTGCCTTCGGAGGAGTCCCTGCGCGTGCGGGTCCTGGCGGGGCATGGGATCGCAGTCATCTGGTACGGGACACCGTCACGTCCGGGAGGGCGGCCGCTGCCGGAGCCGACCTCGCCCGAGGACGCGTTCTTCACCCTGATGAAGATGGGGAGCCGCGGGAATCATCTGTGGCGGCTCTTCCGCACCCGGGACGAAGCGGTCGAGTTCATGGGGCGCCACTTTCCGCAGGATGCGAGGGCCCGGACCTGGGCCGAGGCACTGGCGGTGGCCAGATACTCGGAGCTGCTCTCTCCCGGCTCCGCCTGAGCCAAAATATTTCACCGCCAAGGTCGCCAAGAACGCAACGGTACGCCAGCCCTGAGCCGTCTAGGGCCAGACACCGGACCAATCTGTTCCGAGCCGCCGATCGGCCCCCCGTCAGAGTGTGAATATCGCGAGCTCCTTGGCGCACTTGGCGGTTGAACCGAACTGTTTGGGCGGAGGCTCGCGGGGGGGGCCAGGGCCGTTGGGGGATGCGCGAGTGTCCGCCTCCGCCGGATTCAGCAGTTTCGGCCTGCGACGAAACCCACCGAATCCGCCAGAGGCGGACACCTGGCGATGCCGGACTAGGCGTTGGCGGCGGGCTCAGCCTCGGCGGGCGGTGCCGGGTCTGCCGGTGCGGGGGGCGCCGGCACTTCCGGGGGGGCTGCCGGCGGGGCGGCGGGTGCCGTCTCGGCCGGGGCCTCGGAGCGCCGCTTGGCCTTCGACCGCTCCGCTCCCGCAGGGTGTGCGGTGCCCGCCTTGGCGGCCTTGCGGCGGACTTTCAACCCTTCCTTCCGACGCTTGCGGCGCCGGCGCAACTCTCGTTCCCTCTCTCGCACGGATAGCCTCCTTTCCTCACCAATCGCCGTAACCGTTCTTCTTGTCTGCAACGACCTTCAGGGGCTTCCCCTCGGCCCGGCTGTGCACATCCCGGATGCCGGCCACGGTACCGGTGCGATCCGCGAGCAGGTCAAGCCTCCAGTCGGGCTTCCCGGTCATCGGGTCAGAGTAGATCCGCCGGAGGTAGCGCCGCGTCTGGAGCTGGGTCCGCTCTTCCAAGAGGTCCGTCAGCTCCTTGGGCAGCCGGTTATGGTCGGCCCGGTAGCGCGCGATGGCCCGACGGAATTCTCCCAGGCGGAACAGGAGCTCCTCCTCCTTCTCTCGCTTGATCTGCGTGCTCCAGAGCTGCGCCACGCCAGCGGTCGCCACCCCGATGACGAGGATGCTGACGAGGAGGACGGGGTAGATGGCGCCCCGAGGCGACCGCATGCAGAAGGCAGGAGGCAGGAGGCAGCGGGAGCCTCGGAATGACCAATGACCAATGACCAATGACCAATGACGCATGACCAATTGCGAATGGCGAATGGCGAACTCACCGATCCACATATCCACTGATCCACCGAGACTCCCGCGCTACCAGTCGCTGTACCGCGTCCCATCCATGGCGACGGCGTCGGAGCCGCTCCGGACGTCGAAGACGCCGTTCTGCTGGCCCTGCTCATCCGTGAAATAGACCGGGGTCCAGGTGTCGGCCGACCCGGTGACGGGGTCCCTGGGAACGCGGCGGACGTACCGCTTCTCGGCCAGATCGCTCAGGGCCAAGGGGTACGTCCCGTTGTCGGCATAGAACTGATCTATTGTGTCCCGGAGGATGAACAGGTCCTCCTTCAGGGTCGCCTCCTTTGCGGCCGTGACGGCCCGTTGGTAGCTCGGCTGGGCCAGGGTGACCAGGATGCCGATGATGGTGATGACGATCAAGAGCTCGATCAGCGTGAAGCCGGGTGGAGAGCCGCGAGTCCGCCGTAGGCGGGTCTTGCCAGGGCAGATCCGGCGAGGCGGATCCGCCTCTGGCGCGACCGCGAGCCGCGAGCCGAGAATCGAGCCGCAAAACCTGGGCGCCGGGTGCCGGCCACTGACGGCTGACGGCTGACGGCTGATGGCTACCCTACCAGGTGTCATAGGTCGTCCCATCCAGGGCAACTGCCTTGCTGGCACTCCGGATGTCGTACACGTCCTTGGCGTCGGAAAGGCTGGAGTCGGGATTGTCGGAGAAGGAACGGGTGATCCATCTCCCCTCCGGGCTCACGGGGTCCCGGGGAATCCGGCGCAGGATCTTGGCCTCCACCAGTTCGTCCTGGCTGAGCGGATAGCCGGTCCGGTCCACCGAAACCCGTTTCTTGAAGTCGGCGCGGGCGTCCCGCGCGTTGGTGCGGGCCTTGTCGTACTCCGCCTTGAACTGGTCAATGCCCTCCCGCACCTTCCGCAGGGCACGGCGCAGCTCCAGCTCCCGGGTCCGCGTCACGGTCACCTGGACCAGCGGCATGGCCACGCCGGCCAGGACGCCCAGCACGGCGATGGAAACCAGGAGCTCGATGAGCGTCAGCCCCTGTCCTCCGTCCCCCATCCTCCGTCGCATGGGCCCGATCATGGGCGGGGACCGGGCGGCGCGGCGGCCGGCGGGGCCGGCGGCCGCGGGGCCGGCAGTGGGACCGCGCCCGGGACGACGGGAGGCACCGGGGGGCCGAAGGTGTCGGCCGTGCCGGAGAGGAATCGCTCGACCTCGGGATCGGGGCGATCCAGGGCCTTCACGATGCGAGGAGTGAGGGAGATCAGGACGTCGGTCCGGGACTGGCTCTGGTCACCGCTGGTGAACAGACGGCCCAGGAGGGGGACATCACTGAGGAAGGGCACGCGGTTGTTGGCCGAAGAGTCGGTGGTCTGCAAGAGGCCGCCCAGCAGCCGGGTCTCCCCGTTCTTGACCTTGATGAAGGTGTCCAGGTTCCGCGTATTCACGGGCGGGAGGAGCTGGCCCCCGGCGACGCCGGCGATGGGCGCGCCGACGCTGCTGATCTCGAAGTTCAGCTCCACCGTGACCTCGCCATTGAGGTGGACGGTGGGGGTCAGGGTGAGCTTGAGGCCCACGTCCCGGAACTCCACCCGCGTCTCCGTGGTGGTCACGGCGCCGGTGGGCGCCGCCCCCGGCGTCGTGGCGGTGGTCGTGGTCCCGGCCGTGGCGGGCACGCTGGTCAGCGAGGAGATCTGGAACGGGCGCCGCTCCCCGATGAGCAGGCGCGCCTTCTGCCGGTCCAGGATGCGGATGGTGGGGCTGGCCAGGGTCTTGGTGCTGCCGTCGTTCTTGGCCAGGTTCAGGATGAGGGACGGGTTGGTGATGCTCACCGTGGTCAGATTCCGGATTGGATCCGCCAGATTGGTGATGGCCATGTTGGCGGGAATTCCCAGGCTGACCGACAGGGTCCGGGGCGAGATGTCGATCCCCAGGTTCTGGAGGCGGGTGCGATCCACCTCCAGGACTTCCAGGTCAATCTCCACCTCCCCCACGCTGCGGTCGTTGGCCGCCAACAGCTTCCGCGCCAGCTCGATCTTCTCCGCTGTCTCCCGGACGACCAGGGCGTTGAGCTTCTCGTTGACGAAGACCTGGCGCGTGTTGAGGATCGTGCGGACCAGGTTGACGGCCACCTTGGCGTCGGCGTCCGTAAGGTAGAAGGTCTGGACCGTCAGCTCGTCGTACTGCTGGCGCTTGCCGGGATTGTCGGGGACCACGATCACCGTATTGTCCGCGACCCGCTTGGCGAACAACCGATTGGACACCAGGACCAAGTTGAAGGCCTCGCGCAGGGGCAGATCCTTGAAGAAGGTGGTGACCCGCTTGGCCGGCAGCGACTCGTCGGTGAAGATGTTGACTCCGGCCGTGCGGGCGAAGACCTCCAGGACTTCCTTGATGTCCGTGTCGCGGAACCGCAGCGTCACCGGCTTGGTGGAGAAGAGCTGCGCCGCGGCCTGCTCGGCGTCCGCCTCCGCCTTGGGCGGAGGTGCCTCGGCCTTTAACCGCTGTGTGATCTCTTTCTGGAGCTCCTTGGCCTGCGGATGCTCGGGATCCAGGCGGAGGGCGCCGGCCACCTGGGCCTGGGCGGCGCGCCACTCGGCCTTCTCCATCTGGTCCCGCGCGCGGGTGAGTCGCTCACCGATCTGGCGCAGAACGGCCAAGCGGTCCAGGCCCTCCTGGGCCGCCCGGTTTTCGGCGTTGTACCCCAGGGCGCGGCGATAGGTGACGCCGGCCTCCTCCAGGCGCCCGGCCGTCTGCAGCTCCCGGGCCTGCCGGACCAGGGCGCTGGACGCCTCCTGCATGGCCCGCGCAAGCCCGAGGCGGACCTCCACGTTCCTGGGATCCCGGCTGGCCGCGTCCAGGTAGAACTGGACCGCATCCTCCCAGCGGCCGGCCGCGCTGAGTGCCTCCCCGCGCTCCAGCGCGACCTCTGCGGCACAGCCCAGCAGCAGTCCGCCGAGCACGAGAAGCAGGGCAATTCGACCGAGGCCGCCGCGGAAATTCCTCGAGGCCATGGGTCACCTTCCTCCGTTCTTCACCGCTTGGGAGCGGCCCCTGCCTCCGGCGACAGGGGAAGGCGAACCTGCTTGTCCCCCGTGACGGATGACAGAAGGACGGCGTCCTCCGTGACCGATTGGATACGGAAGCGTCCCAGGAGCGTGGCCCCCACCTCCACCGTGTGCACCTCGGGGCCATGCACGATGAACGCCATCGCCACCTCCCCGGCCCGGAGAAACCCCACGAACCGGAGGCGCTTCGCCTCTTCCTGGAAGGGGTCCGGGGGCGGGGGCCCCGCGGGCACCGGCGTCACCGAGGCCTCCACCGGGGCCGGCGGGGGCGGGGATCCGAAAATGTTGTGGACCTCCGCGGGATAGGCCAGGGAGGGCAGGTCCAGCAGTTCCCGCTTCAGGCGCGGGAGCCCGGCGCCCTGCGCCACCGCCCTCCGCGCGGTTGCCACCCCGCGGGCCGCGGGCTTGGGCGGGGTTGTCCGCGGCGCGCGGAAAACGAACAGCAGTCCCCAGGCGCCGAGGAGGGCCACCAGGATGAGGAGCTTCCGCTGCCGCGAGTCCATTCGATCGTGCGCCGCCCGGCGGCGCCTCTCCTACCGGAGATAGACGGCCAGTTGCAGTTGCACCTGCAACTGCGAGGTTCCCTTGGGATCTCTCAACGACACCCGCTCGATCACCAGGTGGCGACGCATGCCCTCCAGTTCGTACAGGAGGCGGCGGACCTTCCCGTAGGTCCCCTCCACCCCCATGAGGAGGGTCACCCTGGTGAGGCCGGCCTCCTTCACATCGGACGGTCGGTACTCCACGGCCGGGACCTCCACCGCCAGGGATCGGGCCAGCTTGGTGAGTCGGCCGATGACTCCCACCAGGTCGGCCCGGCGGGGATAGCCTTGCGCGAATTCCTCGATCTCTCGGAAGGCGGTCAGCAGAACCTCGCTGGACTGCCCTTCGCGCTGCAGCGCCCGGATGCGCCGCTGGAGATCCAGCAACTGGTTCTCCTGTTGCAGTCGCTGGTCGCGGGCCGGCAGCAGCAGGAGGGCGAGGGCCAGCCCGTTCGCCAGAAGCAGCACCGCGGCCGCCCACCAGAGCCGGCGCGCCCGCGGATCGGTGACCCTCATCGCCCACGCCCCTGGTACACCAGATTCACGGCGAATTCCAGCCCGTCCTGACCGCCGGCCGTGGCCTTGCGGTCCGCCTGGTGGAGGAGGTACACGTCCCGGAACACGGTCCGCTCCTCCAGGCCGCGCAGGAGGAGACCCAGGTCGTCGAAGGAGCGCGCCACCCCGCGCAACCTCACCACGCGGGACGCCAGGTCCGGATGGATCTCGGTGAGCGACACGAAGGGCGGCACGGACCGCTCCAGTTCCACCAGGAGGCCGGTCCAAGAAAAGGCCGAGGCCTCCAGGATCTGGTTATACACGCCGACCTTCGTCTCGTACCGCTTGAGGGCCTCCTCCGGGACGGCGGCCAGGACCGCGCGCACCTCGTCCTGGTGGCGGCGGAATTCCGCTTCCATCTGGGCAAAGCGTGCCGCGATGGCCCGACCCTCCTGGCTGCCCACAACCCAGAGCGCGACCTGGCCCGCCAGGAGGACGGCGAGCACCGCCACCGCGGCGGCGGCCCGGAGCAGCTCGCGGCGGCCCCGCCGATAGTCCGAGGCGGACAGATTGAATCCCGAGGTCAGCATGATCGGATGGCGGCCCCGATGGCCGGTCCCCAGTGGATCAGGTCGTCCGGATGTCCCTCCGCGGAGAGCGCCGCGCACAGATCCAGGGCGGTGACGGGGACGGCCACCCACTCTGCCAGGGCGGAGGCGATCTCGGCCGCCTGCGGCCCCAGGCCCCCCAGGACCATCGCCTCCACGGGTCCTCCGCCTTCGGATTCCCGGCAGAAGGTGACCGAGTCGGCGACCTCGCGAAGCAGGCCGGCACGGCCGGCACCGGCCCACGCCTCCCGCCCCGCGGGCAGGGTCCGCCAGAATCGTGGCCGGCCCTCCTGCACCACCAGGAACGTCGTCCGCGTCCCGCCGACGGCCAGGAGTCCGGTCGTGCCGCGTGAAAGCGAAGCCGAGGCCGCCTGGGCCAGGCTGATGCTCCGGGCGTCCAGCACGGCCGGGCGAAGGCCCGCGTCTGCCAGAACCCTTTCGTATTCCGTCAAGATGCGGTCCCGAGCCATCAGGCAGATCACCCGCAGGCGGCCGTCCGGACCGGCGGCCGGCGGCAGGAAGTCAAGCCGCGCCTCCTCGGCCGGAAAGGGGAGCAGATCGCGGGCCTGCCAGCAGAGAAAGCGCCGGGCGTCCGGCCGGCTGGCGGGCAGCTCGTCGGTGGCGATGGCCCGCAGGCTGAAGACCGGATCGGGCAGGGCCACTCGCACCCAGCCTCGACAGCCGCCGCTCCGGCACAGGTCCCGCAGGAGCCCGCTCAGGGTGCCGGCGTCGGCCACATTCCCGTCCTTCAGGGAGGGCCGGATGAGCCCGGATGGCACCGCCACCTCTGCCCGCCGGTGGAGGCGGAGGCACCCTCGCCGCAACTCCGCGCGGCAGAGGCGCAGCGTCTCGGGTCCGATCTCCAATCCCCAGGCCATCCTTCGCTATCGCTCCGGCAACTGGAAAATTTCACACCGACAACTGACAACCGGTCAATTCGAATCCGGAGACCGCTGTCCGGTCGTCAGTTGTCCATTGTCGGTTTTCCATTCGAGGGACCGTGCCGCCTGGCGGCCTACTCGGCGAAGGTCACCCGATTGATCTCGGCCACCGTCGTGCCCCCGGCGCGGGCCTTCTCCAGCGCGCCGGCCCGCAGGAGCACCGTGCCGCCCGCCCGGGCGGCCCCGGCGATCTCGCTGGCCGGCCGGCGATCCATGATCAGGGTGCGGATGGGATCGGTCATCTCCACCAGCTCCGCCACCGCGGTGCGACCACGGAAGCCGCTGCCTTGGCACTCGTCGCAGCCCGCCGCCTCGTAGAACTTCTGCCCCGCATCCCGATCGGGATCCAGCCCCAGCTCCTCCACGACATCCAACGCGTAGCGGATCGGGCGGCGGCACGCGTGACACAGGACCCGCACCAGGCGCTGGGTCAGGATGCAGTTCAGGGACGAGAGGAAATGATACGGCTCCAGGCCCATGTTGAGGAACCGGCCGATGACATCCATCACGTTGTTGGCGTGCACGGTGGTGAAGACCAGGTGGCCGGTGAGGGCGGACTGGACCGCGATCTGGGCCGTCTCGGGGTCGCGGATCTCGCCCACCAGGATCTTGTCCGGGTCGTGGCGCAGGATGCTGCGCAGGCCGCGGGCGAAGGTGAGGCCCTTCTTCTCGTTCACCGGGATCTGCACCACGTCGCGGAGCTGGTATTCGATGGGATCCTCGATGGTGATGATCTTGTCGTGGCCGGTGTGGATCTCCGAGATGGCCGCGTACACGGTCGTGGTCTTGCCCGACCCGGTGGGCCCCGTCACCAGGACCATCCCGTGGGGCCGGTGGATGTGTCGCCGGAGCCGCCGCAGGTCCGCGTCCCGGATCCCCAGGATGTCCAGGCGGAGGTCCGCCAGCTCCTGGGTGATGGCCTCCTTGTCCAGGATGCGGATCACCACGGCCTCGCCGAAGTTGCTGGGAAGGATGGAGACGCGGAAGTCAATGGAGCGGCCGCGAACCTTCAGCTTGAAGCGGCCGTCCTGGGGGACCCGGTGCTCGGCGATGTCCAGCTCCGCCATGATCTTGACCCGGGACACGATGGTGTCCAGGTGACGCCGGTCCAGGGGCTCCATGGCGGGGCGCAGCATGCCGTCCACCCGGAACTTCACCTGGACGCGCTCCTCGCTGGCCTCGATGTGGACATCGCTGGCCCGGCGCTCCAGGGCGGTGAGCAGGATGGTGTCCACCAGGCGGATGGTCGGGCTGGCATCCGGAGGCAGCGCCTCCAGCGAGAGGACCCGCTCGCCATTGTCCTCCGCCTCCAGCTTGAAGTCCTCGGTGATGGCCTTCAGAACCCGCTGGGAGCCGTCCACGCGGCCCAGCCGCTCCAGCAGGGCCGTCCGGGTGGCCAGGACCAGGTCCGCCGGCCCGCCACACCACTGGGTGAGGTCGTCGCGGAGCAGGACATTCGCGGGGTCCGCCACCGCCACGACCAGGCGGTCGCCCTCGTGGCGGAGGGGCAGGAACAGGTCACGACGCATCCGTTCCAGGGGGAAGGCCTCCAGGACGCCGGATTCGAGGGGCGTGCCCGCCAGATCCACCACGGGCAGGTCGTACAGCCGGCTGAGCGCGCGGACCAGGGCGTCCTCGGAGAGCAGGCCACCGTCCACCAGGTGCCAGCCCAGGCCACCTCGCACCCCGTTCTGCTGGGCCAGGGCCCGGTCCAGGTCCGGGCGAGACAGGTGGCCCTCGCCGACCAGAACGTCCTCCAGGGTGCGATAGCGGGTCATCTGAAGCCTCTAATCACTCATCAATGAAAAACTGACAACCGACCATTCCAATGTAAAACTGACAACCGATCCGCCTGTGGCGGAACAACCGAACAATGCTCGTTTTCGGCTCTCGGTTTTTCATTGTCAGTTGTCGGTTTTCCATTGTTCATTGCCGACGGCGGGTTAGCGCACGACGGCGGATAGGTGGAAAATGGGCAGGTACATGATGACCACGATGGTCGCCACTACCAGTCCCATCCCGATCATGATGACGGGCTCGATCACCGCCGCCAGGGCCGTGAGGCGAGTGTCCACCTCGGCATCGTGCAGGTCGGCCACATGGCCCAGCATGTCTCCCAGAGAGCGAATCGCCGGCCGGAGGGCCCCCGTCAGATAGGCGTTCCCCACGGTGCCGAGCGTGATCTGCAACGACGGGATCATGGGAATCCCACCCCCCAGGGTCATGGCCAGGGTCCGGGCGAACCGGGAGAAGAGGTAGCCTCGGGCCAGGTCTCCCACCCAGGGGAGGCCCAGGATCCAGCGGTCCATCGTCTGGTGACCGGCCGGCGTCGCACGCCAGCGCCAGGCCGCCATCAGGAGGAGCGCGGCGCCACCGCCGACCAACGGGAGGACCTCCCGCAAGCGCCCCGTGAGGGCCACCAGCAGGCGGGTTGCCACGGGCAGCTCGGCCTCCAGGTCCCCGTAGATCCGGGTGAAGGTGGGCACCACGAAGGTCAGCAGGAACAGGATGACGGCCCCCGAGGCCAGGCAGAGAACGGCCGGGTAGGTCAGGGCCGCCCGGAACCGCTGGCGCAGGGCCAGGATGCGCTTCTGATACTCCACGTACCGGGTGAGGGCATCCACTAGGGTGCCGCTTTGTTCACCGGCGTGGAGCGCCGCCGTGTAGAGCGGGGAGAACACGTGCGGGTGATGGGCCAGGGCGGCCGAGAGGGCCGCCCCGCCCTTCACCGCCTCCCGCACGTCGGCCAGCAGGGTTCGCAGACGAGGCTGCTGGCTCCGCTCGCCCAAGAGGTCCAGGGCGGTGAGGATGGGGAGCCCGGCCTTGACGAGGGCCAGGAGTTCCTGGTTGAAGACCAGGAGAGCCTTTGCCCCGATCCGATTCAGGCCAGCGCGAGAACGGCGTGGCCCCCCCAGGGCTTCGCGCCGCACCTGGACGTCGAAGACGTAGTACCCCTGGGCTTCCAGGCTTCTCCGCGCGGCCTCGGCGCTCGCCTCCTCGACCTCCTGGGCCCGCATGGACCCCGTTGGCGTGCCGATCTTGCAGACAAAACGTGCCATCGGCCCCCTGTTCGATAGACAGGGATTCTACCTACGCCTCGCTGATCGGCGCAAGTGAATTATCGGGAGGGCGCAGGAAACGATTCCCTCCTCCAGATCCATGAGTGAACGGTGGAAACCTTCAAGCGCCAGAGGTGTGGCGGGGTGATTTTGCGTGTCGCCCGTCTGAGCCGATTTGAGTCACTTGCCTGTCCTTCTTCGAACGCTGTTGTGTCAATTTGGACCTCCTTCGAAACATGGGAGCCTGTTCCATGCAGAGACATCTCGCTCCGAAGCCAAGTTCTCCTGGGTGTCGCGTCTGGGGAAAGTCTCATTCGAGCCACCGACTCAGCGCTGGATCAGCTTGAGCAATCGCCTCACCTGGTCCGCAACCGAAAGATTCCGGTGATTGTAGCGCCAGACGTACTCGGCGAGGTAGAGAGGGAGACGATCCAGACGGATGCCACCTTTGCCGGCCAGTCGACGTTTGAGGTAGCCCCAGAATCCCTCCAGAGGGTTGAGGCGACCGCCGCGCCCGCTGCGGACCGCTTGCGTTGGGGTCACCAGCCGGTAGATGTGACCGCCGGCCGCAATCCCGGTGTGGGTGGGAAGGGTATCCGAGATACCCATGGCTCTGCGCAAGAACCTGTTCCTCAAGAGGGGCAGCAGGGTCTTCGCGTCCAGGTGGGGGACAACCTCTGCCCGCACCTTTCCTTCCCGCCACATGATCCGGAAGACGGCTCGCTTGGTTGTTCCCCGACCAGGTTGTCTTCCTTTTGCAGAGGGTGCCGTGGCCTTCATTGTCTGCACGCGTCCCAGGAGGGTCTCGTCGAGTTCGATCGCCCCCGGGAAGGCTGGCGGAACATCGCTGGCCATGGCCTGACGCACGAGGGGCAACGCCCGCAGAACCCGCTTGCGATCCAGCCGCGTCTCCCGAGCAATCACCACGGTACTTTGCTCCAAGAGGAACCACCGCAACAGCCGGCGCCACTGCGCGCGTGTTAACCGGAGCGGCAGCGCCCTGGGCCTCCACTCGTAGCGGCAGGCGGCGCAGAGACGTTTGCCTCGCCGCACCTTCCAGCTTTTCGGATGTTGGCACCGGGGACACCTGGTGTGCTGTCCCATACCTTCGTTCTCTCGTGGGTGGCTATTGTGGGACTATCCCGGCGGATTCACGGTACACAAAGACCTTCCTGCCTCTCCCGCGTCCCCCGTCCGGCACTACGCTTGCACCGACCTCAGGAAACGTTTTCGAAGCGGAGACCCCTTCCCGAAAAAGGCAAACCCGCCGCGAGGCGGGGACGCAAAGCCACGGGTGAGGCATTCACCTCACAGCCGGGCTGCCGAAGGAGGGGACACGCAAGGCCTACCCGGGAACATGGGGGTCTTCCGCAGGAGGGAGGATCCGCATGTTTCGGGGACGCTGTGCGTCTGTCCGTCTCGCCTGTCTGGTCCTGCTGGCCGTTCTGGCCCTCATCGCGCTGGGCCCGGCAGGGGCCGCGGCCCAATTGAGCCTACCGTTGGGGACGCTGCCTGATCCGACCTTGTTGCCGACAGCTACGACATCACAACTTCCTCTGACCACCGTCTATAATGCTCTCAACGTGCCTTCGATAGCGGCGGGCGGGTACTATCTGGATCCCACCACCGGCGTCAGGATCTACAAGCTCACCTCCGCCAGCTTTCCGACCCCCAGCCCCAACTGGGGGCATGATTACTCCGAAGGCGGTGACGAGGTATCGCTGCCGTATAACGGGGAAACGCGCGCTGTCCTCCTGCGCCAAAACGGGACGAGCGGCGGGCCGTGGTGGCTGGTCGATTTCACCCCTGGGGGTGGTGTCAGCAATCCCCGGCAACTCACCGGCATCCTCAGCCCCTGGATAGACCTGGCCTTCGCTTTCTCGAACAACCCGGCTACTCCCTATTACGCCTATGTGAGCAACGGTGCCTCGATCATCCGCTTCGATATTCGGACGATGACTCAAGCGGACGGCGATGGCTGGCCCATCACCGATTCGAATGCGACCTGGCTCCACCAAAGCGAGAATGACGGATTTTTCACCTGGATGCGCGGGGTAAACGGACCCACGGTGGTCGGTTACGAGCCGAGCACGCGCACGCTCAAAACGTACACCAACTCGGGCGTGAATGAGCCACGGATTGACCGGGCGGGCCGATACATCGGACTGTCCATGACTACACCGCCCAACGGTCTGGTTGTTTGGGATTGGCAGACGAATACCGTCCCCTGGAGCACCTCGGGAGACCCCGGCATTCCCTTCGCGCATAACGCGAGCCTGAGGGACCGCTGGGTCGTCGTGGACTGGAACCTGAGTTTTCCCGACCAGTTCGCGACCTTTACCCCCCCCGTGCCCAATTCGGGAACACAGGTCGGCGGGCCGGCACCCGCGACCACCGTTCATGGCAACGGCAATTGGATTCAGCATCCCGCGTCCGGCGACCTCAATGACCAGTGGGCCTTGTTTCTTCACTATGGAAGCTTGCAACCGACGGGCAGTAGCTGGCTTGCCCCTGGCGGAATGATCTTCATGACCCCGAACGGGCAGCGCCGGCTGCTGGGCCATCCGTACAACGCGACGACGGTTTATAACTATTTCAGTTTCGCGAAGGTGTCGCCGGATGGGCAGTATGTGATGTTCACCTCGGATATGGACGGCTCCGGGCGGAGCGACGTTTTCCTGGCGGAAGTGCCGGTCCAAAGTGGAAGCACCGATACTACTCCTCCCACCGTGTCCATCACCTCACCGGGCGCCGGAGCGACGGTCTCGGGCACCATCACCGTCTCCGCCAACGGCACCGACAACGTCGGCGTCGCCGGGGTGCAGTTCAAGCTGGACGGGGCGAACTTGGGGGCAGAAACGACGATCCCGCCGTATTCGATCTCTTGGAATACGGCGACAACGGGCAACGGGTCTCATGCGCTCACGGCAGTGGCGAGAGATACGGCGGGGAATTCAACGGTCTCAGCCGCCATCACGGTGACTGTCAATAATAATGTGGTCACTGACATCACCCCCCCAGCGATCTCCTCCATTTCTGCCTCCACCGTTTCTTCCTCCGGGGCCACCATCACCTGGACCACCGACGAAGCCAGCGACTCGCAGGTGGAGTATGGTCTCACGACCGCCTATGGCAGCGCGATGCCGCTGAACACGAGCATGGTCACCTCCCACTCCCAATCGCTGAGCGGGCTGGCCGCGAGCACGCTGTATCACTACCGGGTAAGGTCGCGGGATGCGGCGGGGAACCTGGCCACGTCGGGCGATTTTACGTTTACGACGCTGGCCAGCTCCCCCAACCCTGGTCTCGCGGCCTATTGGGCCTTCGAGGAAGGAACCGGCACGACGGCCGCGGATTCCTCAGGCAACGGCAATACCGGCACCTTGGTGAACGGGCCCGCTTGGACCGCCGGCCGGATCGGCCAGGGGCTCGCGTTCGACGGGCTGACCAACTACGTCACGGTTCCCTCGACAGCGGCCCTGAATGCCTATCCCCTGACCGTGGCCGTGTGGATGAAGACCGATTCCACGACCGGGGTGAGAGGGGTCGTGAACAAGTACCTCGCGGGCTCCTACAACGGCTATCAGGTGTTCCTGAACAATGGGAATCTGTGCGCCTGGTACTTACGGGACGCCGCGAATTACGTGTACGACGGGAGCGGCTGCCCCTTCAATCTCGCCGGCTATACCGATAACCAGTGGCATCACGTCGTGTACGTGGTGGATGCGTCCGGCGGCCGCTTGTATGTCGACGGCGTCCAGAAGGGGAGCCTCGCCTGGACCGGAACCGCCGGCCCACCCTCGACCACCCAGCCGATTCACCTCGCCCATTACCCGGGCGCCTTCGGCGGCGCCGAGTACTTCCCGGGATCTACACTCGCGCGCTGAGCGCGGCCGAGATCCTCTCCCTCTACACTGCGGCAGACAGCACGCCCCCGACTGTGTCCATTACGGCGCCGATATCAGGGGCCACGGTCATCGGCACGATCACCGCGGCCGCCAGCGCCACGGACAACGTGGGCGTCGTAGGGGTGCAGTTCAAGCTCGACGGGGCCAACCTTGGGACAGAGGTCACCGCGGCTCCCTATTCCGTGTCGTGGAACACGACCACGGCCGGCAATGGCGCCCACACCCTCACCGCCGTGGCCCGCGATGCGGCCGGGAATACTGCGACCTCGGGCGGCGTCACCGTGAGCGTGAGCAACGACATCACGGCCCCAGTGATTTCCGGAGTTGCGGTGTCCAACCTCTCGTCGTCCGGGGCCACCGTGACCTGGGCCACCGATGAGGGAAGCGACTCTCAGGTGGAGTATGGCCCGACCATCGCATACGGGAGCCTGACACCGCTTGATACGACTAAGGTCACGGCCCACGCCCAGGTGCTCAGTGGGCTGGCGGCGGGAACACTCTATCACTATCGCGTCAAGTCGCGAGATGCGGCCGGGAACCTGGCGACGTCGGGAGACTTCACCTTCACAACGCTTGCGGCATCGGACACCATGCCCCCGAGCGTTTCCATGACCGCCCCGGCCTCCGGATCCACGGTCACCGGGACGGTCACCGTCGCCGCCAACGCCACCGACAACGTCGGCGTCGCCGGGGTGCAGTTCAAGCTGGACGGGGCCAACCTGGGCGCGGAGGTCACCACGGCCCCCTATGGCATCTCCTGGAACACCACCACGGCCACCAACGGGTCTCATACCCTCACCGCGGTCGCCCGCGATGCGGCCGGCAACACCACCACCTCGGCCGGGGTCAGTGTGACGGTCGCGAACGACACCAGTAACCCTGGTTTGGTTGGCTATTGGAAAGTGGATGAAGGAAGCGGCACGACTGCGACGGATTCCTCAGGGAACGGCAATACCGGCACCTTGATGAACGGCCCGACCTGGACGGTGGGCAAGCTCAACTCCGCCCTCTCGTTCGACGGGCTGACGAACTATGTCTCCGTCCCCCACACGGCTGCCCTCGACGCCTACCCGCTTAGCGTGGCCGTGTGGATGAAGACCGCGAGCACGAGCGGCGTGAGAGGGATCGTGAACAAGTACGCCGCGGGATCCTTCAACGGCTACCAACTGTTCATGAACAACGGCAATCTGTGTGCCTGGTACCTGCGGGATACCTCAAATTACGTCTACGACGGTGGCGGCTGTACCTTCAATCTCGCCGGCTATAACGATAACCAGTGGCATCACGTCGCATTTGTGGTGGACGCGTCGGGGGGGCGACTCTATGTGGACGGGCTCCTCAAGGGCAGCCTCGCCTGGACCGGAACCGCCGGCCCACCCTCGACCACCCAGCCGATTCACCTCGCCCATTACCCGGGCGCCTTCGGCGGCGCCGAGTACTTCCCGTCACGGCCACCGGCAATTCATTGCAGAAGACCGGCGGCTGCGATGGGTGTCCAGATGCGGGGGCGATATCCCAACAACAGATCCTGTCGGGCGACGGGTACCTGGAGTTTACTGCGTCCGAGACCGGATGGCTGCGGTACGCGGGGCTGAGCACCGGAAACACCGGGACGGGCGCGGAGGAAATCAGATTCGCCGTCCGGCTGCAATCGGGGATGGCCGAGGTGCGGGAAAGCGGCGTCTATCGAGCGGACACGACGTTCGTGAGTGGGGACGTGTTCCGGGTGGCCGTTGAGTCCGGCGTCGTGAAGTATACCAAGAACGGGGCGGTGTTCTACCAGAGCACCCTCGCGCCCACCTATCCGCTCCTGGTGGACACCTCGCTCCTGGACCTCAACGCGACCATCACCAATGCGGTGATCTCCGGCGCACTGTCGACGGCCAGTCTCGACACCACGCCGCCTACGGTGGCCATAGCGGCCCCGGCGGCCGGGGCCACGGTCGCCGGCACCGTCGCCCTCTCGGCCAGCGCGAGTGATGATGTCGGCGTCGCGGCGGTCCAGTTCAAGCTGGATGGCACCAATCTCGGCGCGGAAGTCACCGCCCCGCCCTATGCACTCTCCTGGGTCACGACCACGGCCCCCAACGGGTCTCATACCCTGACGGCCGTGGCCCGCGATGGCGCGGGGAATTCCGCCACCTCGGCGCCGGTTGCGGTGACGGTATCGAACGATCTCAGCCCCCCAATCCTCTCCTCGGTCTCTGCGTCGACCGTCTCCTCCTCCGGTGCCACCATCACTTGGACCACCAACGAGCCCAGCGACTCCCAGGTGGAATATGGTCCGACGATCACCTATGGCAGCTTCACGCCGCTGGACACCAACCTGGTTACTGCCCACTGGCAGACCCTCAGCGGGCTCGCGGCAAACACGTGGTATCACTCTCGCGTCAAGTCGCGAGATGCTGCGGGGAACCTCACAATTTCAGGCGATTTCACGTTTAAGACCACCAAGCGCTGAGACCACTGAGTTCGCCCCGGATGGCGCCTCCCTCTCCAACCTCAACGTGACCATCATCAATGCGGTGATCTCCGGCATGCGCTAGCCTCGGGCGCCGGCCCGGAGGGTGCCGAGGCCCCGCGCGAATGGCCCGACGTTGTGCAGGAGCTGGTCACGCGGCTGTGGGCTCGGCGAGGTGACTCACGTACCACTCGAGCGCCGCATCGAGTCCCTGCTCCACCGAATGCGTGGGCGCATAGCCGAGCAGCCTGGCGGCCTTTCTGATATCCGCCCAGGAATGGCGGATGTCGCCGCGTCGGGGCGGACAAGAGACGGGCTGGAGCGACCGGAGGCCGGGACGGATGTGCGCGAGCCTGTCCCGGATCATGGCGTGCAGCTCGTTCAAGGTGGTTTGCTGGCCGAAGGCGATGTTGTACACCTGATCCAGGGCCGCCTCTTCTTCGACGGTCGCGGCCAGGAGGTTGGCCTGCACGGCGTTGGCGACATAGCAGAAATCGCGGCTGTTGGCCCCATCCCCGTAGAGCGGGCAGGGAACGTTGTTGAGCAACAAGCCGATCCACTTGGGGATGACGGCGGCGTAGGCCCCGTCGGGATCCTGGCGGGGGCCAAACACGTTGAAGTACCGGAGGCCGATACTGTGCAGCCCGTACAGGCGCGCGAACACCCTGGCGTACAGCTCGTTCACGTACTTGGTGACCGCGTAGGGGGACAGGAGGTCCCCGATGGCCTCTTCTATCCGGGGCAGGGCCGGGTGCTCGCCGTACACGGAACTGGAGGTCGCGTAGACGAAGCGTGCGACCCCTCGATCGCGCGCCGCCAAGAGCATGTTCAGGAAGCCGTCCACGTTGGCCCGATGCGTTGCCACTGGATCCTCGATCGAGCGGGGGACGGATCCTAGCCCCGCCTGGTGCAGGACGTAGTCCACGCCTTTGCACGCCGATCGGCACGTTTCGAGATTGGCAATATCCCCCTCCGAGAACCGAAAGCGCCACCAGACCGTATCGCCCACCACGGCCCGCACCTCTTCCAGGTTGCGACGGTGTCCTGTGGCGAAGTTGTCCACGCCCACCACCTGCTGCCCGAACTGGAGCAGGCTCTCCAGCAGGTGGGAGCCGATGAACCCGGCGACCCCGGTGACCAGCCAGGTCTTCGGCTGGGCTCGCAGCCGTTGCGCGAGCTTCTCATAGGTCGGATTGGTGGCACCGGTGTTCATGGATTCCCTCCCCGGTTGTCACGTCCGGACTTTCTTCCAGGTGACAGGCTGCTGGCCGGTGACGAACCGATAGAAGCCGACGACGGTCGCCCAGTTCAGCAGGCACATCGTATAGGGAACGGTCAGCAGCGGAATCCTCCGTCTCGAATTGCGGAGCGCACAGCCACAGAGCGCCGCCATATAGAAGACGATCTGGGCCAGGAGCATCCCGCGGTAGAGGAGCCCCCCCGCCAGCGCGAGGTTCGTCCCGAAGGCCACGAGGAAGAGCAGGGGGCTCCCGAGGCGGAGCGCTTTGTGCGAGACGGTCTGGAACCAGAGGCGGTTCCGGCGCGGGTGAAGGAGCCAACGCTCCCGGCTGAAGAGCTGGAAGTTGCCCGAGATCGTGCGGACCTTCCGGGCGAACTCCTCGGCGGCCCGGGAGACCACCCGGTCGCAGGCCTGGGCGCCCGGCTCGAAGAGCGCCCGGTATCCCTGACGGACAATCCGCATGGGGATCAGGACGTCGTCGAGGATCGTGTCATCGGGGATCGGCTCGAACAGCTCGCGCCGGATCGCATAGATGGCGCCGGTCGCCCCCACGGTGGAGTCCACCCGGCTCTCACTTGATCGGATGAACTTCTCGTACCGCCAGTAGAATCCCACCCCGGTTCCCACCGCGGTGTGGTCCGGGTTGGAGGTGAGGATCAGCTCTCCGCTCACCGCCCCCACCTCGGGATCGGCAAAGGGCGCCACCAGCGCCCGGAGCGCCCTGGGCTCGAACCGCTGTCGCGCGTCGGCGAGGACGGCGATCTCACCCCGGGCCTTGGGAATGAGGTCATTCAGGACCGCGGGCTTGCCCCGGCAGGTCTCGAAGGCGGTGACCGTCACGCCCGCCTGCTCGAACGCCCGGGCCAGCCGGGCGGTGCCGTCGGTGGACCCGTCGGAGGCAACGAGGATCTCCAGGCGGTCGCGGGGATAGTCGAGCGACAGGAGGTTCTCGATCTTGCCCTGGATGCGTCCAGCCTCGTTGTGGGCCGGGACCAGCACGCTCACCATCGGTTCGCCGCCTCGCGACCGGGGTCGCCGGGCGCAAAGCGCGGCCCATCCCCACATCAGGGCCGGGTAGCCCACGTACGTATAGCCCAACAGGAGTGCGGAGGCCCAAAAAATCAGCTCTTCACTGGACACGTTCGCTCACCGCTGAGACACCCCCGGCAAGCAGGATCGGGCCTGTCAAGGGGAAGCAGACCCACCATCCCAGGGAGGCGGGTGCAGGTGGGGTTGCCGGTGCGGGAAACCCGCGAATGGCATTCGGGTTGGGCGGCAGAGGGCGGAGGGGTTGGAATATCCTCTGCAGGCGGGATTACCTTCCTCTGCCGGTAACGCGTCGGGGAACGCGTCGGGGCTCGAGTCGGAGCGCTGCTGCCATTGCCGGGGAGAACGCGCGGAAATCCACGCCCACGTCCCCGCCGTCTGTGCCGACGCCCCTGAATGGGCTGGAATCGGCGAGGCGGTAGTCGCCGCCAGCACGATTCAGGAAGCCCACGTGATGGAGCGAAGCGGGGAAGAAGTTTTCCGGAGGGTATTGGGCGGCGTTGCCGCCGGCGATGACATTTTTCTCGACTACGGCACCGGGGAAGTAGGTGCTGAGCGTGAGCTTGGGATTCCCGAACGTGCCATCGCCGCCTACCCCGTATAGGTTATGCGGTGTGATATTGTTGCGATAAACAAAGCCGGTATGAGGCTCTCCTGACGCCGCAATGATATCCCCAGCCTGAAATGCGGTGTTCCGCTCGATCACGACATCCGCGGCCCCGTTCAGGAGCTGAAACAGCCGTCCGCCGCCGCCCCACCGTGCCTCCCCCACGTCATCGAAGAGGTTGTTTCCAATCAGGATCCGCCTCGCCTGCTGGCTGGAATGGATGTCGTCGCGACCGAGGATGTTGATCCCGGAGCCGGTATGGCGGACGATGTTGTTCGTGAACGTCACGTCCTCCACCACCGACCACGGGGCCCCCCCATCCTGGTTCCGTACCGTGAACAGGATGGCGAACCCGTTCTGCGCCTGCACCCAGTTGTACTCGAAGAGGTTCCCGTCAACGAGCACCCGGCGGGCATTCTTCAGCTCGAACAGGTTCTTGATCGTCCAGGGCGTCCCTTCGTACGTGGGATCTCCTATCTTCCAGGACAAGGGCTTGGAGAAGTGGTTGTGCCGGATCTCGATGTCGGACGGGACGAGATTTGGGATCGAAGGATCGGCGCCGCCGAATATGAGATTCTCGCCGGCGCCCTCGAGATAGTTGTTCGTGATCTTCAAGGGGCCGGGCCCGTTCCACCCGGCAATGGCCTGAGAGTCCGCCCCCACCTCCTTGAAGTCTGAGAGGTGCGAATCAATGACCGCCGTGTCCCGGGAGTTCATGGCGATCCCGCGCCTCGCACCTTTCTCCGGATCTCCGTGGAGGTAGCAGCGATCAAAGATAATGTGATGCGGAAGTTGGTCGGCCGACCTTTCGGTTTTGCCGAGCTGGACAAGGTTGTACAGGAATGCACCCCTCCTCGGCCGGATTTCGATCCCGATAAAGCGATAGTGGTGGGCCCGCGCCGCCGTAACGATGACCGACCCGGCCGCGGCCTCGAGCTTGGGCATCCGGGGGGCGTAGGACGGGTCAACCCGCGTGCCTGGCGGGGGGAGACTCCCGTCCGGGGCCGCCGTCCGAACGATGACCCAGGCCGATCCGTCCTTGTTGGGCAGCACGAAGGGGCCCGTGTAGGTCGCCCCCGGGGCCAGCGTGATCACGTCGCCGGGCTGTGCCCGGTCCAGCGCAGCCTGGAGATTGCCTCCCGCCGGGACCGCCAGGGTCCGGCCGACCGGGGGGACGAGCGTCGTATCAACGGAGAGGCGAGGGCGCTCGACCCCCGTCGCCGCGGGGGCCGGTCCCGCCCCGGCGAGCAGAGCGAGGAGGGAGAGCATGGCGCTGAGGGCGGGGAGGACGTCGAAGCGGCTTTCCAGAGACATGCGGCACCTCACACGCAGACCTCCGAGGGGGCCCCCACGGACTGTCGGCCTACCGCCCGGGTGAGATCTATGAGCACATGCTGGGACGTGGCGGCGGCCAGGGCGCGCTCCGCCTCGTCGCTGCCGTTGCCGATCACCAGGACCTCCGCATGGGCCAGGAGCGCCTCCACGCTGTCGCACATCAGCGAGGCGAGGTGGGGGATCTGCTCCTCGATGTAGCGGCGATTCGCCCCCATCAGTCGGGCCGTGGCCACGCCCCTGTCGAGGATGCGGAGATCGCATCCCTTGCCGATGAGCAGCTCGACGAGGGTCACCATCGGGCTCTCCCGCAGGTCGTCGGTCCCGGGCTTGAAGGCGAGCCCCACGACGCCCACTCGCCGCTTCCCGGTATCGAGGACCGCCTCCACTGCCCGCCGAATCTGTCCCTCGTTGGAGAGCAGGATGGCCGTGAGCACGGGGAGGGAGACATCCGCCCTTCGTGCCGCATGCAGGAGCGCCCGCAGATCCTTGGGAAGGCACGAGCCGCCGAAGGCGAAGCCCGGCCGGAGGTACGCCTCGGAGATATTGAGCTTGCGGTCCATCCGGAAGATCCGCATGGCCTCCTGGGCGTCGGCGCCGGCCGCCGCACACAGGTCCCCGATCTCGTTGGCGAAGCAGACCTTGAGCGCATGGAAGGCGTTGGAGATGTACTTGACCATCTCGGCCGTCTTGAGCGTTGTGTGGACGAAGGGGGCGTCCACCCCGGCGTACAGCGAGCGGAGGAGGCTGGCGGTCCCCGCCTCCTCACAGCCCACCACGGTGAGGGGGGGATTCGCGAAGTCCTGGAGCGAGGAGCCCTCGCGCATGAACTCCGGGTTCATCGCCACGCGGAGCCAGCGTCCGGCGGCGCGTCCGGCCCCCGCCAGAAGGGCAGGGACCAGGATGCCCTCGGTCGTCCCGGGCAGCACCGTGCTCCGGAGCACCACGGTGTAGGGCTCGGTCCTCACGGCCAGGACCCGGCCGATCTCCTGCCCGACCCGCTCGACGGCGCGGAGGTCCGGCCGCCCGTTGGCGCCTCCGGGGGTGCCGACGCAGATGAGGGCGAGGTCCGAGTCGCGGACTGCGGCCTCGGCGGAGCGGGTGGCCCGAAGCTGGCCCCCCGTGACGACCTCCGCCAGCAGCTCGCCCAGCCCCGGCTCGACCACGGGCGGCGTTGCGGTGTTGATCATCGCGACCTTCTCCGGGTTGGTATCCACACCGACGACCTTGTGGCCAGCCTTGGCCAGCCAGGCCGCCGTCACGCAGCCCACGTATCCGAGCCCGAAAACGCTCACGTTCATTGCAGATCCCGCCTTTCCCGCGCCTCACCCGCAACCCCGGTGGACGGGCCGAGGCGGCAGGCCAGGCGCTCGATCGAAGATTGGAGAAGCCGGTAGCAGCGGTAGATGTCCGTCCCGCTCCCGTCACACGGATCGTCCACTTCGACAGGACGGCGCCGTCCAGGCTGGAGGAGCGCGCCCAGCATGAGCATCCTGTCCCCGGCCTCCGGGAAGCGTCCCCGCAGCTCCGCGTGGTTGAGACGGTCCATCACGAGGATGAGATCGGCGTCCCGGACCAGCTCGGCCGTCAGCGGCTGCGCCCGGTGATCCTGGAGCGAAATGCCGAAGTGGCGCGCCGTCTCCACCGCCCGGGGATCCGCGCGGCGCCCTGGCTCCGCGCGGAGACCGGCTGAGCGGACGGCAATGGCGGTTCGACGCCTCCCGGACAGCTCTCGCCTCAGCAATGCCGCCGCCATCGGGCTGCGGATGATGTTTCCGCGACAGACGAACAAGACGGAGCGCACAGCCGACCAGCGGTCGCCAGCATCCCACCCCCGTACCGGGTCGGACCGGCGGAGCTGCAACGCCACGTAGCGGGCACGGCCGGCGGCACCCAGATCCCGGCACGCCCGGAGATGGGAGAGGATCCGGGTCGGCAGGACTCGCTTGATCGCGCCTTTGACCTCAGCGACCCACAAGCTCCAGGCACCTCGCCTCAAACTCGCGCGCCACGTGCGGCCACGAATAGCGCGCCTCGACCAGTTGGCGCCCGGCCAGGCCGAGCGACCTGCGCCGAGCGGGATCACGCAGGAGGCAGTGCACGGCCTCGGCGAAGCTGGCCGGATCGTCCGCCCTGATGAAGTGCCGGTCGGAGACGAGGGGAAGGCCCTCGGCGCCGACCGTCGTGGAGACCACGGCCTTGCCCATGGCGAGGGCCTCGAAGATCTTGAGCCGTGTCCCGCCGCCGATCCTGAGCGGCACCACGTACACGGCCGCCTCGGCGATGTAGGGGCGGACGTCGTCGACCGTTCCGGTCACGCGCACGTGCGCGGCTGCCGCCGCCGCGAGCAAGCGGGGCGTGGGATTGCGTCCGACGACCGAAAAAGACGCGTCGGGCACCTCACGCCGGATGCGTGGCAGGATTGCGTCCAGGAAATAGAGGGCGGCGTCCTCATTGGGGTGCCAGTCCATCGAGCCGGTGAAGACGAGCGCGGCCGCGCGTCCCGGCGACCCGTTGGGCGTGAAGTACCGGGTGTCCACGCCGGTGGGGATCGAAGACAGACGGGCGCCGGGGGCATGGGCGGACAGCAGAGCCCGATCTGCCTCGGACACGGCGATGGTCAAGGCGGCGCGGGCGCAGGCTCGGCCTTCGTAACGGCGCATCTTCCGCCACTCGAGCGTGAGCGGCAGGCGCCGCCACGGCCGGCGCTCGGTCTCGCTCAATCGCTTCCAGATCATGTGTTCGACGTTGTGGGCGAAGAGCACGACGGGAACCGGGCAATCCCGGGGGACGTTCACCGTGGCGCTGAGGAAGTCCGCCACGCACAGGTCGGCCTCACGCGCCGCCAAGCGACGGCGGATCTCGTCGGCGAGCGCCGGGACGCGGAATTTCGAGACATCCACCGGAAGCGCCGACAACCAGGACCGCCCGAGGGCGAGGGCGAAGCGCAGGCTCGTGCGCTTGGGGATCGCGAAGGGCACCGACACGACCTCGTGGCACCCGGGAAGGTGCGCGGCCTGCGCGCGGGAATCCTCGCCCGGCCCGTGGGTCGTCAGCACAGTCACGGAATGGCGGCGCGACAGCTCCGAGACGATGTGGAAGCTGCGGAGTCGCCCCCCCGCGGTGAGCGGCCATAATCCGCCGAGCTTCACCCACAGGATCCGCATTACAACGTTCTCCCCCGGGCCAGTTGCACCCGCGACGGTCCCTCGACCGCCAGCCGACGCCGACGCCAGACGAACCGGGGAACCTGGCGGAGAAGGAGGTCCGCCACATCCGCGAAGAAGGGAAGAGGATCCGACAACCACGGATCGTCGTAGTGAAGGTCGGGGCCCAGAAACTTCATGAACTGCCGCACGGCTTCCCGGCGCGATGGAAACCCATCGGTCCACTGCGCGGGCTTGCCCCGCAAGACCTCCACCAGATGCCGAGCGTCCCCCACCAGCCACCGGCACTTGACCCCGGCGCGGTAGTCGAAGCATTCGGGGACGTCGCCCTCGGTGGCCAGCCGGTAGAGGAGAAAGGGAAAGTCCACGCCGGCGGCCACGGCGAGCGGGAGCGAGTTCCAGAAGCGACCGTTGATTTCCATCAGCCGGGGCACGCCGTCGCGGCGATCCAGTTTGAACTCGACCATGGCAACGCCGTGCCACTTCAGCGCCTCGAGCAGCCGGCACGTTGCCTCCATCATCCGGGGTGGAACTGTGACGCTCTCGCGCAGCGCGCTGCCGGAGCCCGTGGGGCGGATCATGCGCAGACGCCGGTGCGCGAAGAGCGCCCTGACGCAGCCGTGGCGGCACAGGGCGGAGACGCCGTATCCCTCCCCAGGGATGAACTCCTGGATCAAGGGCAGCGGGGCGCGGCGATGGACGGCGAGATAGCGCGCCGGGAGCTCCTCGGGACGGAAACAGTACTCGACCGGCCCTGTAGAAACGACGGCGTCGCCGTCCACCCACCTCTCCGACATTCTGGGCTTGATCACCGCAGGGTATGAGAGCTGCGGCCGCACCCGCTCCAGCTCCCCCGGGTCCGCCAGGGAAACGGTGGCGGGTACCGGAATGCCGAGCGACGTGGCCAGCCGGACCGTCTCACCCTTGTCGAAGGCGGTGCGGAGCGCGTCGGGGGATGGCAGCGGCAGCGCGCCGACGCGGGCTTCGACCTGCAGGCGCTCATCGGCCAGCGCCATGATGGTTCGTTCCGTCATGGGCATCAGGACCGCCGGCCTCAGCGTCTCAAGCATCCCATACAGGGCCGCTCGGAACTCCCGGACGCTCCGCGCGGGGGACGGGTAGACGATCCGGCGGGCGCAATAGCGGCTGAAGAATGCCTTGGCGCACCATACGCTATCCGCGGCCGCCACCCGGAGACCCCGCCCTCCCAAGGATCTCACGACCGCCAGCGCGTGATTCCCGCTGGCGTCCGTGACCACAACATCCGCGCGCCGATCAGCCCTCATCGGGCGTTGCCCTGAGCACGAGGCCGGCGTCCACGCGGTCTTCGCGGGGGACCAGGCGCTGCCAGGCGTTCTTGATCCTGCCGACCCAGTCATAGGCGCCCACCAGCTTGCAACGCACGCGGAAGGCGCCGTCGGCTTCCTCCATCGGGATCCGTCGCAGCGCAAAGGCGTCCACGCCGGGGCCGCTCGTTCCCACGACCGTGGTGCAGGCGCCGCCATATCCGGCTTGGCGAAGGAGGTCCGCGATCGCAGGGGTGAAATCGCCGTAGGCCCGCGATCCGAAGGGGTAGGCGAAGAACTTCACGGGATGCCCCAAGCGTTGCTCCAGGATCTCCCGTGATTGCTCGACCTCGCGGCGGGCCTCTTCAAGCGGAAGGCAGCCCAGCGAGCGGTGCCAGACCGTATGGGACCCGATGTCCATCCCGTGCTGCGCCATCGCTCTGGCTTGGTCCCAGGTGAGGGGGAGCCACGCTTCCGGGGCGTCGGTGTGAGCGCCAGCGGGGGCCAGGTGGGGAAACAGGCTGTCCGTCCCGAGATACCCGGCGATGAGAAAGAAGGTCGCCGGCAGCCCGTGCCGGCGCAGGACCGGATAGGCGTTGCGGAACTGGTCCCGGAAGCCGTCATCGAAGGTGATGACAACGCATCGCGCCAGCGCCGGCGGTGGAGACTGCCGCATCGCCCGGACGAGGCTCTGGAGCGGGATGACCCGATAGCCGGCGTTCTGGATCGCGCGCACCTGCAGCTCGAACCGTTCGGGTGAGACGCAGTCACCGAAGGTGGCGCCGTCCACCGGCCGACTCACCTGGTGATACATGAGGATCGGGACGGCCGGCCGTCTCCCCCAGCGCTGCCGGAGCAGGCCATAGGGGTAGAGGAGCGCTGTCACGAGACGCTCCACCGCGACGAACATGCGTTCGCACCAGGCCCGCGTGCGCGATGGGCGGAGCACCGGCGGGGTCCTCATGCCGCCCTCGCCGCGCGCATGATGCTCGCGATGTCCTCGCCGTCGAGGAAGATCCGGTGCCAGATTTCGAGGTTCGCCAGCAGCCAGAGGCGGTCCCCGTGCTCCCCGACGCCAGCCCGGTGCTCCTGGGCGAGCTGTCTGAGCAGTGACGGATCGAAGAACCCCCGGCGAAGCGCCCGCGCGCTGAGCACGAACTCCTGGACGATGCACCAGAAGGGTCCCCGGAGCCAGCGACCGACCGGCACGGGGAACCCCATCTTCCGGCGCCGCAGGATCTCAGGCGGCACCAGATCCCGGAGCGCCTCGCGGAGCACCGCCTTGGTCTGCCAGCCCTTGAGCTTCAGGTGCCCCGGCATCGGGACCACGTGCTCCACGATCTCGTGGTCCAGGAACGGCACCCGGCTCTCGATCGAGGCCGCCATGCTCATCTGGTCCTGCTTCATCAAAAGCTCCACCAGGTAGGTCTGGAGATCGGCGTGCTGCATCCGCTCCAGGATTCCTCCGGAGCTGTCGCGGAAGCACCGCCACCCCTCGGCGTAGGGGTCGGTGTGGGCCAGGAGCGTCCGATTCAGCAGGAGCGCCTGCTGCAGGGCCGTCGGGAAGACGGAGAAGTTCTCGAAGAAGAGGGTGCGCGGGTCGGGGGGAAGGGCGAGGAACGTTCGCTGGGCGTAACGACGCAACGGCCGCGGGAGTGTCCCCACCAGGCGGCCGAGGTCCTCCTGCAGCGCTCCCGGGATCAGCCCCCGGTACACGCGCCCCAGTCCCTCGTTCCAGGCCGTCACCCGGTACCGGTTGTAGCCGAGGAAGAGCTCGTCCGCCCCCTCGCCGGTGATGACGACCTTCACGTGCTCCCGGGCCAGACGCGAGACGAAGTAGAGGGGCACGCTGGAGGGGAAGGCGATGGGCTCGTCCTCGTGCCAGAGGAGTTGCGGCAGGGCCTGGAAGAACTCTGCCGGGGAGACGACCACCTCCCGATGCTCCGCCCCGACGGCCCGCGCGACGAGGCGGGCGTAGTGGAGCTCGTTGGCCCCGGGCTCGTCGAAGCCCACGGCGAACGTCCGGACCGGCTCCTCCAGCAGGGGGGCCATGAGGGCGGCCAGGCCGCTCGAGTCCAGCCCGCCCGAGAGGAACAGGCCCAGGGGCACGTCACTCAGAAGGTGGCTCCGGACGCTTTGGCTCAGCCGGACGCGCAGCTCCCTGGCCCGCTCGCCAGGCGGCCGCGGGGAATCGTCGGTCCCAGTGGGCAGCCGCCAGTAGCGCCGCGTGCGGGGGCCCTCGGCCAGCGACCAGGTCAGCGTCCGTCCCGGCAAGAGCTTCCGCACGCCCTGGAAGAAGGTCTCCTCCCCCGAGACGAAGCGGGTGGCCAGGTACTCGGGGAGGACGGCCATGTTGAAAGCCGGCCGAACCGATCCGGCCACCAGGATGGCCTTGATGGATGACAGGGTCATGACGACCAACACTATCCCGATCTTGGACATGGGCAGCTCGGAGAGGACCACGCTGATCAGCATGAGGCCGGCCAGCCACACCCACACCCAGACGTACCTCGCCGGAGATCCGTGCGCCGCGTTCATGCCGCGTTGATGCGTGCTCCGCCCGCGTCTAACGAAACAGAACGTCCAGCACGTTCAGGTATAACAACGGGAACAAGAAAATCCAGACGATGTCCACGA
>JACPAT010000301.1 GCA_016180655.1 Candidatus Methylomirabilota bacterium
AAGGCGGAGCGGCCGGACCTGATCCTCCTGGACGTGATGATGCCGCGCATGGACGGCTACCAGGTCGCGGCGGCCCTGAAACAGGATCCCGCCACGGCCACCATCCCGATCATCTTCATCAGCGCCCTCGGGTCGTCCCGGGACAAAGTCCGCGGGCTCGATCTGGGGGCGGAGGATTACCTGGTCAAGCCCGTGGACCCCGACGAGCTGAAGATCCGGGTCCGGGGCATCCTCCGGCGGAGCCGGCCCCCCCAGCGGGAGCCGGCCATGGCCAGCGGCCAATTGCAGGCCATGAACCTGGTCTCCCTCGTGCAATTGCTCGAGGGGGAGCGGCGGACCGCCCGGCTGCTGTTGACGCGAGGGGACGAGCAGGGAGAGGTCACCTTCGTGGACGGCAAGATCACCCGGGCGGTGCAGGGGCCACGCCAGGGCAAGGCGGCGGTCTTCCAGCTCCTGACCTGGCAGGCGGGCACGTTCCAGATGGCGTCGCCCGAGCCATCGGATGAAACGGGAGGGAGCGTGACCCTGCCCAACCAGGTCCTCCTCATGGAGGGGGTGCGGCGCCTGGACGAGATCCCGGCCCTGCGGGCAAGCCTGCCAGCCCCGGGGGTCGCCCTGGGATTCCTGGAGTCCCTCCGGGCGGCCGTGGAGGCGCTGGCGCAGCCCGAGGCGGCGGCCCTGGTGGCCCTCCTGGACGGCGCACGGGACCTGGAGCAGGTCGTGGTCGGGAGCCCCTTCGATGCGTGGACGACCCTGAAGATCCTCCAGTACCTCTTGGGCGTCCGGGCGCTGACCTCGGCCGACGTGAGCCCCGAGCGCCGTGGCGGGGCCCGGCTGAACGTGGATGTGCCCGTCGAGTACCAGCGGGTGCCGGGGTTCCTGAAGCGGACCTCCTTCAATCTGTCGGCGCGCGGGGTCTTCATCCAGACCGCGGTCCCGTTCGAGGTGGGCGAGCAGGTGATCCTGCGGTTCCAGGTCCCCGGCCACGAGGCCCCGGTCAAGGTGACGGGGCAGGTGGTCTGGCGCAACGCGGACCCCGGCAAGCACGGCGGCACCGGCATGGGCATCCAGTTCCTGGATCTGGCGCCGGCCGATCGCGAGGCCATCGAGCGGCACCTCGCCCAGGCCATCGCGGTGCAGATCAGCGGGGCGGGGGAGCGGGCGTAATCCGCCTGCGCCCTTGGCGGCGGAGGGCGGCGGACCGACGAACAAACCATGGATGCATGGCGCGTATTGCTGGCAGAGGATGAGGCCCTCATGGCCCAGATGACGGTGGACATGCTGGCCGAGCTGCCCGTCGAGGTCAGTGTGGCCAGAAACGGCCGGGAGGCGCTGGAGCAGGCCCAGGCCACGCGCCCGGACCTCATCCTGCTGGATGCCATGATGCCGGAGCTGAACGGCTTCGAGGTGGCGGCGGCCCTGAAGGCGAACCCCACGACCCAGGACATCCCCATCATCTTCCTGACCGCGCGGGTGCGGGTCGAGGACAAGATCCGGGGGCTGGAGCTGGGGGCGGATGACTATCTCGTCAAGCCGGTCCGGCGCGAAGAGCTGCTGGCCCGGGTGAAGAACGTGCTGCGCCGGGCGGGGTCCCATCGGGCCACGTCGCCCCCCGAGACGTCCCTGATGCGGGGGCGGCTGGAGACGATGAGCTTGCCCAACATCATCCAGGTACTGGAGGCGGAGCGCCGGACCGGCACCCTGCGCCTGACGTCCGGGACGCGCCGCGGCGAGATCCTGTTCACCCAGGGGCGGATCGCCTACGCCGTGGAGGGGCCGCGGAAGGGCGAGGCGGCGGTGTACCGCCTGCTGGCCTGGAACGAGGGGGAATTCGCCCTGGAGCCGGCCTCGGGGACCGGCCCGGCCGAGGCGCAGGTGATGAACGCAAACCAGTCGCTCTTGATGGAGGGGGTCCGCCGGCTGGACGAGATCCCGGCCCTGCGCCAGGCCGTCGGTCCATCGGAGGAGCCCGTCAAGATGTTTCCCGTCCTCCGGGAGGGATTGCTGCGCCGGACGCTGCCCGGGGGATTCCGCCAGGTGGTGGAGCTGTGCGACGGCACCCGGACGCTCCCGCAGGTCCTGGATGGAAGCAGCCTGGACGACTGGGGAACGCTGAGGGTCCTGGTCCGCTTTCTGAAGCTGGGGATGCTGGAGCACGGCCAGGCGGCCAAGCGCGGTCTCCCGCACCTGGGCGTCCAGATCCCCGTGGACTTCCAGAGCCTGCGGGCGTTCCGCGGCGGTCAGTGCTTCGACCTCTCGGCGCGGGGGATCTTCCTGCGCACCAGCGAGGTGTTCCCCGTCGGGGAGGACCTCTTGCTCCGTTTCAAGCTGCCGGGGGTGGCCCACCCGTTCCGGACGGCCGGGCGCGTGGTCTGGAGCAGCCCCACGGACACGCCCAAGGGGCTGCCCGCGGGGATGGGGATCCAGTTCCTGGATCTCGGCGAGGAGGAGCGCGGGACGCTCGAGCGGTTCATCGTCGAGTTGCTCCTGGATCGGGCGCAGGTGGAGGAGGCGGAGGGGTGAGGCGGGCCTAGAAGCGTTCGAGCGTTTCCGCCTCTGGCGGATTCGAGTGTTCGAGGGTACGCGGGGATGGCCAGATGATTTCTGACCGGGGACGCTGAGCCCCAGGACGAGCGAGGTGACGGGCAGGCCGACGGCCTGCTCGTGGTGTTTCCGGGGGGTCCTGACTCCCGCCGGGAGGGCTCTCGGGGATGAGGAAACCGGGGCCCTTGCGGGTTGGCCTTGTCGGGATATAATACAAGGTCCCGGCCCGTTCGGCCCGGTCATCCCCGAGAACAGGAGTCCCAACCCGTGTCCACCGATACGATCCGGATCCGCGGCGCGCGCGAGCACAACCTGAAGTCCATTGACCTGGAGATCCCCCGCGAGAGGCTGGTGGTCATCACGGGGGTGTCCGGCTCGGGCAAATCCTCCCTGGCCTTCGACACCATCTACGCCGAGGGGCAGCGGCGCTACGTGGAATCCCTCTCGGCCTACGCCCGGCAGTTCCTGGAGCAGATGGACAAGCCGGACGTGGACCTGATCGAGGGGCTGTCTCCGGCCATCTCCATCGAGCAGAAGACCACCAGCAAGAATCCCCGCTCCACGGTGGCCACCGTCACCGAGATCTACGACTACCTGCGCGTCCTGTACGCCCGCATCGGCCGTCCCCACTGCTACCACTGCGGGAAGCCCATCACGTCCCAGACGGTCACCCAGATCGTGGACCAGGTCCTGGCCTTGCCCGCGGGGACCAAGATTCAGGTCCTGGCCCCCATGGTCCGCGGGCGCAAGGGGGAATACCGGCAGATCTTCACCCAGATGCGCAAGGAGGGCTTCGTCCGGGTGCGGGTGAACGGGAAGCTCCGCGACCTGGACGAGCCCATCGAGCTGGACAAGAACAGGAAGCATACCATCGAGGTGGTGGTGGACCGCCTGGTGGTCACGCCGGATCTGCCGCGGCGGTTGGCCGACTCGCTGGAGACGGCGCTCAAGCTGGCGGATGGGATCGTGACCATCAACCTGCCCGAGGCAGAGAGGGACCTGACCTTCTCCGAGCGGATGGCCTGCATCGAGTGCGGGGTGAGCTATCCGGAGATCAGCCCGCGGATCTTCTCCTTCAACAACCCCCATGGAGCCTGCCCGGCCTGCGACGGGCTGGGCACGAAGGTGGACGGCCCGATGGCGGGCCTGGACAGCAGCCTGCGCTCTCTGGGGGAGGAGTTCTTCGGCTCCAGCCTGGGCAGCCTGGACCGGCGCTACAAGGACACGCAGTCCTCCCGGGTGCGGGAGGAGATCGAAACGTACGTGGAGCGGCTGGTCAGCATCCGGCCCTGCCCGGAGTGCTTGGGCGCCCGCCTGCGGAAGGAGTCCCTGGCCATCCGGGTCGGGGGGTTGAACATCGCGGAACTCACCCGCAAGTCGGTGAAGGACGCCTCCGCGTTGTTTGCTGCCCTGAGCGCGTCCGCGCCGGGTGGGCCCGCCTGGGGCGGCTCCGGTCCCGGGAACGGGGATCTGGCCCTGACCGAGAAGGAGCGGGAGATCGCCCGGCGGATCCTGAAGGAGATCCGGGAGCGGCTGGGCTTCCTGATCAACGTGGGCCTGGATTACCTGACGCTGGACCGGACGGCCGCGACGCTGGCGGGCGGCGAGGGCCAGCGCATCCGGCTGGCGACCCAGATCGGCAGTTCCCTGGTGGGCGTCCTCTATATCCTGGACGAGCCGAGCATCGGCCTGCATCAGCGGGACAACGTGCGCCTGCTGAATACCCTGAAGCGGCTCCGCGACCTGGGCAACACGGTCCTGGTGGTGGAACACGACGAGGAGACGATCCGATCCGCGGACTATGTCATTGACCTGGGGCCGGGGGCGGGCACCTCCGGCGGGCGCGTGGTGGCCGCCGGGACGCCACAGGACATCGCCGCCAGCCGGCAGTCCCTGACGGGGCGGTACCTGTCCGGGGAGCTCAGCATCCCCGTGCCTCGCGTGCGGCGGCCCCACACGGGGCAGACGCTCACCGTCGTGGGCGCGCGGGAGCACAACCTGAAGCATATCGACGTGGAGATCCCGCTGGGGCTGTTCACCTGCGTCACCGGCGTGTCCGGCTCGGGCAAGAGCACGCTGGTGACCGACATCCTGCGCAAAGCCCTGGATGCCAAGCTGTACGGCGGGCGGGAACGCCCCGGGGAGCACGACAAGATCCTGGGCGTGCAGCACATCGACAAGGTCATTGACATTGACCAGGCCCCCATCGGGCGGACCCCGCGCAGCAACCCGGCCACCTACACCGGGGTCTTCGGCTTCATCCGGGAGCTGTACGCCCTCACCCCGGAGGCCCGGATGCGGGGCTACCAGCCGGGCCGGTTCAGCTTCAACGTCAAGGGGGGACGCTGCGAGGCCTGCCAGGGGGACGGCCTGATCCAGATCGAGATGCATTTCCTGCCGGACGTCTACGTGACCTGCGACGTCTGCAAGGGCAGGCGCTACAACCGGGAGACCCTGGAGGTCAAGTACAAGGGGAGGAGCATCGCCGACGTGCTGGACATGACGGTGGAGGAGGCCCTGCGCTTCTTCGAGAACGTGCCGCGGATCAAGGAGAAGCTCCAGACGCTGTACGACGTCGGCCTGGGCTACATCAAGCTGGGACAGTCGGCCACGACGCTGTCCGGCGGCGAGGCGCAGCGGGTGAAGCTGAGCCGGGAGCTCAGCCGTCGGAGCACGGGGCGAACCCTGTACATCCTGGACGAGCCGACGACCGGACTCCACTTCGCGGACATCCAGCAGCTCCTGGACGTGCTGCACCGGCTGCGGGACGCCGGCAACACCGTGCTGGTCATCGAGCACAACCTGGACGTCATCAAGACGGCCGACTACGTGATTGATCTTGGGCCCGAGGGGGGTGACGACGGCGGGCGAGTGGTTGCCACCGGCACGCCCGAGGAGGTCGCCCGGGTCAAGGGATCGTACACCGGGCAGTTCCTGCGACGGGTCCTGCGAAACGGGAAGGGCAGGGAGAACCTGAAACGTGAAGCCTGAGGCGCGACGTGGAGAGCGACCCACCGAGCCGCGCCGTGGTCCGGATCGTCTCATCCCGGGTCCCGTGACAGAGACAAAGTGGCTCAATAAATATCGGATACCTTCCCGGTCGGAAACCTCCCAGAAATTTCGCAATCACCCCGAGCGAGCAGAAAAATGGGCGGTTGCGGCTGCCTGAGGGTCGGACGCAGGAAACGCCCTGTGGACACAGAGGTGGCACGCCACTTGCCCTTCATAAGGGTAGCCTGTGGGAGGCTGAGAAGTGTGAGTATCATCCCAGGCTCCTCGGTTCACCCATCATCACCGAGTCCTGGAGTTCATACGCTGTTGCCGCGGGACCGACTCCCCCCTCCCCGGTCCCGCGACCAGGCCCCCGGTCCAAGGCATCGGACCGGGGGCATTTTTTTGCCCGGAGGGTGAACCGCCATGACGCCAAGGGCGCCTGCGAAGAAAATCCCCCCTCACTTCCCCTCTCCCCACCGGGGGGAGAGGGATGGGGTGAGGGGCGCCGAGATTTTCATGGTTCGTGGTGACCAGTTACGGTCATGACCACTTGGCGGTTGTACGGGACCGTCTCGGCAGTTTCCCCGTGACGGCCTGGGGTTTCCCGGATAGAATGCGCCGCTCGCGAAACAGCGCACCGAGTGCCGTGAACCGAGGGCCAGGAACCGAGAACGGACCGCCGACGACCGAGAGCCATGAGCCAAGAGCCGAAGGGCTGGCAGGCCTACCACACGGTCTGGGCGGTCCTGATCTTTGCCTGGATCACCAATTACCTCGTGCGGATGGGGCTGTCCCCGGTGCTGGTCCCCATCATGCGCGAGTTCCAGCTCACCTACGCGCAGGCCGGTCTGCTGGCCACGGCCTTTTTCTACGCCTACACCTTCATGCAGTTGCCGGCCGGGGTCCTGGGCGATTGGATCGGGAAGAAGACGATCCTGGTCCTGGCGCCCCTCTGGTGGGGCCTGATGTCGCTGGGGACAGGATTGGCCCCCACCTTCAGCCTCCTGTTCCTGGCGCGCTTCCTGACCGGCGTCGGTCAGGGGACCTACTTCGGGAATGATCGGCCGGTGATCGCGGCCTACACGCCCGCGGACAAGATGGGCTTCGGCCAAGGGGTCTCGTTCACGGGACTCGGGATGGGCATGGCCATCGGGATTTCCCTCGCCGGCGTGATTGCGGATTGGTGGGGGTGGCGGATGGTCTTCGTGATCTTCACGATCCCTTCACTGGTGGCGGGAGCGGTCGTCTGGCGGTTCATCCAGGAGCCGCCCCGCACCCGCGGGGTCAGGCTGCCGGGTTGGATGTGGCTGTTGCTCGTTCCCTTTCCGCTGGCGCTCCTGGGTGGACTCGCGACGGATCGGCCACTGCTTCTCTGGTCCTCCCTGCTGTCGCCGGCGGCCTTCGTCCTGTGCCTGGTCCGCCAGCAGCCTGAGGTCCGAAAGGCCGATCTGTGGTTCACGTATCTCGCAGGCATCGCCCCGATCTACTGCCTGTGGGTCGTGGGGATCTGGGCCCCGGCCATGTTTCTCGAGATCGGCGTGAGGGAGCTCTCGCGGTCGTCCTTGCTGGCGAGCCTCCTCGGGGTCTCCGCCATCCCGGGCCTGCTGCTCATGGGAAGTGCCAGCGATCGTCTGGCCAGGCGGGGGAAAGGGCGCAAGGGGCTGGCCGCCCTGATCCTCCTGGGCATGGCGGGGGCCATGCTGCTGATGGGGACGGCCGTGTCCCTCAAGGCCTCGCCGATCCTCCTGGCGTGTCTGGTCTTCGCCGCGGGTTTCTGCATCTGGGGGGTATTTGCGCCCATCTTCGCCCTCCTGGCCGAGATCACGCCGACCCCCATCCAGGGCACCTCTTTCGGCCTGAACAACACCATCAACTTCATCGGCTCCCTGGTGGCTCCGATCGCCACGGGCTGGATCAAGGATGCGTCGGGATCGTTCGCCGGCGCGTGCTACCTGGCGGCTGCGGTCGGGGTGGCCGGGGCCATTCTCGTGTTCCTGGTCCACCCCGCCTTTCGCTGGGGACGCGAGGTGGCGGCGCCGGCGGCCTGAGATGTGAGATGTGGGATTGACGATTTTCGATTGAAATTCGATCGGCAATCCTCAATCATTAATCTGCAATCGCCAATGGTCCTTGAAGAGGCGTCATGCCCCAGGCGAATCCGCAGCACGTCGTTCTGATTGCCGGTGGAGCCGTGGCCGGATCCGAGGCGGCGTTCCAGTTCGCCCAGCGGGGCATCCTGTGCATCGTGCTGGAGCAGAACGACCGTCCCTACGGGAAGATCGAGGACGGGCTCCCCCGCTGGCACGTGAACCTGCGCCTCCAGGAAGAGAAGAAAATTGACGACAAGCTGTCCCATCCCCTTGTGCACTTCGTCCCCCGGACGAAGCTGAGCCGGGACCTCTCGCTGGAAGAGGTCCTGGTGTGGGGCCTGAGCGCCGTGGTCCTGGCCCTGGGGGCCTGGCGGGATCGTCCGCTGCCCCTGCCGGGCGTGGATCAGTTCGTCGGGCGGGGCTTCCACTACCAGAACCCGCTCGTCTACTGGTTCAACCACTATCCCGAAGCCGGGTATCAGGGGCCCACGGTCGAACCGGAGGACGGGGCCATCGTCATCGGGGGCGGCCTGGCCTCGCTGGACGTGGTCAAGATCCTGATGCTGGAGGCGGTCGCCCGGGCCCTGGCGGCGCGCGGGCACAGCCTCGCGCTCTACGAGCTGGAGCGCCGGGGAATCCAGAAGGTCTTGAGCGAGCTGGATCTCAGCCTCGCCGGCCTTGGCCTCAAGGGATGTACCCTCATCTACCGCCGCCGCGTGGAGGACATGCCGCTGGCGGAGATCCCCGAGGACGCCACGCCCGAACAAACGGAGAAGACGCGGGCGACTCGGCGGCGGCTCCTCCGGACCTTCGCGGAGAAGTACCTGTTCAGCTTCCAGGATCAGCGGGTCCCCGTGGGGTACCTGGCGGACGGTGACCGGCTGGCGGGCCTCACCCTGGCCGCCACCGAGGTGAAGGACGGGCGAGCGGTGACCCGGAGCGGGACGGAGCAGAGCGCTCCGTCCCGGATGGTCGTCAGTTCCATCGGCAGCATTCCCGAGCCCATCCCGGGCGTCGAGATGCGCGGCGAGATGTACCGGATCAAGGACCGGGGCACCGGAGAGGTGGAGGGCCTGAACGGGGTCTTCGCCGTGGGGAATGCGGTGACGGGCAAGGGCAATATCCTGGCCTCGCTGAAGCACGGGCGAGTCGTCTCCCAGCACATGCTGGAGTACTATCTGCTGGGCACCGCCAGCGGCTATGAGGAGGTCCTGGCGGACGCGGCGACCGAGGCGCGGGAGAAGGTGGGCGCGGTGGCCGATCGGCTGGCGGGCCAGGCCCGCCTCCCCGGCGAGCGCGTGACCGGCATTCTGGACCGGGTGAAGAGTCTCCAGGATCGGGTGGGGTATCCCGGGGACTATCGCCAGTGGATCGATCGCGTCCGCCTGCCGCAGGTGTGAAAGGAGACTCGATGGCGCTGGATCCGAACGGCTTCCGGGAGGTGATGGGATCGCTGGCGACGGGCGTGACCGTGGTGACCACCCGGGACCGGCAGGGGCAGCCGCGGGGGCTCACGGCCACGGCGGTCTGCTCGGTCTCGCTCATGCCGCCCCTCCTCCTGGTCTGCATTGACCACACGGCGGACTGTTACGAGGCGTTCCTGGGGGCGGACGCCTTCGCGGTGAATCTCCTGCGGGACGATCAGGAGCATCTCTCCCGCCAGTTCGCCAGGAAAGACGCCCGGAAGTTCGAGGGCATTGCGTACCGGCCGGGCCTGACCGGAGCGCCCATCCTTCCAGGCGTCCTGGCGCACGTGGAATGCCGGGTGCAGGCTCGGCACCCCGGCGGCGATCACACCATCTTCGTGGGCGAGGCGGTGGACTCCGGCGTGGTGCCGGTGGAGGACGGTCGCTCCCCCCTGTTGCACTTCCGCGGTGGCTACGCCCGCATCGCGAGCCGACTTCGCGCCGAACCCTCCTAGTCCTGCCCGCAATTTCGACCTTCAGGCTGCCACTTCCTTTCCTCCTTTACAGGCAAGGCCCACCTTGGATAAACTACCGCCGACACATGTCGAATTTCGAGCAACGAATTTCGAATGGTGAACGGGACCGGGAGAGGTCGTTCGCAGTCATGCACGTTCGAAATTCCAGGGCGAGCCAAGCTTGGCCGGCTCGTCCTGAGTCGTGACGAAGATGTGGCCCGGTAGCCGGTGGATGCTAAGCCTGCGGGGCAAGCTGCTGGCCATGATGTTCGGGCTGCTGATGCTCGTCCTGGCGACGCTGTTCCTCCTGTACTGGCGGGCGGAGAGCCAGCTCATCTCCCAGGTGGAGCGGCACACCACCGATCTGTCCACGGCGATCCAGATCAGCGTCGAGCAACTCACCTCCAAGGGCCGGACCAGCGAGGCGCGCCTGCAGGATTACGTCAAACAGCTCCAGCGGCGCGGCGTCCGGGAGATCTCCATCGTCAGCAACGAGCAGGAGGTCATCGCGTCGTCGAATCCCCGCCGGGTGGGCGCCCGCGTGGACCAGAAGCGCAGGGACCTGCTGATCACGGCGCGCCTGGGCGAGGAGAACGTGGGCGGCCTCGGCCAGAAGACCTATAACCTTTTCGTCCCCATCATCGTCGGGAACCAGCGCAGCGGCTACATCCTGATCAGCATGATCCTGGACGACTTCGCGGAGCTGGCGCGGGTCAATTTCATCAAGCGGCTCGTCGCCACGGTCCTGGCCTTCGGCGTCGGCATCGCGGGCACGGCGGTGCTGGCCTGGACGTATGCCAAGCCCATCTCGCGCGTGGTGGAGGCGGCCCGGCGGGTGGCCCAGGGCAAGCTGGACGAGCGCCTGCCCACCACCCGGCGCGACGAGATCGGGGAGCTGAACCGCAGCTTCAACGAGATGGTGGAGCGCCTGCGGGAGAAGGCGGAGCTGGAGGCGCGCCTGCACCAGGCGGAGCGCCTCTCGGCCATTGCCCACCTGGCTTCGGGGATCGCCCACGAAGTGCGGAACCCCCTGAATTCGATCAGCCTGATCATCGATCACCTCAAGGCCCAGTTCCCTCCGGGCGCGCCGTTGGAGCGGGAAGAGTTCACGCGACTGACCTCCATCATCAAGGAGGAGATCCACCGGCTGAACGACATGATCGAGACCTTCCTGAAGTACGGGAAGCCGCTGGAGCTCACGCGGCGCCCCACCGACGTCCGAAAGCTCCTGGACGAGGTCCTGGAGGTGGCCACCCAGAAGGCCCAGGCACAGCAGATCCGCGTGGAGCGGGATTATGCCGCCGACCTGCTGGAGGTCTGGGTGGATGGACCCCACATCAAGACCTGCTTCCTGAATCTGGTGCTGAATGCATTCCAGGCCATGGCCCCTGACGGCGGCACCCTGACCGTCAGGGCAGTGGCCGAACCCGGGGAGGGGGGCCAGGGGCCAGGGGCCGGCTCCGAGCCCCCACCCCCCACCCCCCACCCCCCACCCCCCAACGGGTGGGTGGAGATCCGCTTCCAGGATACGGGCGTGGGGATCGCCCCCGAGAACCTCCCGCGCGTCTTCGAGCCCTACTTCACCACCAAGGAGGTGGGGATCGGCCTCGGCCTGGCCCTCACCAAGCAGATCCTGGACCAGCATGGCGCGCGCATCCAACTGTCCAGCCAGCCGGGGAAGGGGACCATCGCCCGGCTCCAGCTTCCCACGGGAGCGCCTGGGGCATGAACAAGGGGCAGATCCTGGTGGTGGACGACGAGGGGGCGCAGCGCGAGATCCTGCGGACCATCCTCACCTCCGAGGGCTACAAGGTGGAGACGGCCGCCAGCGCGGCCGAGGCCCTGGCCAAGAGCGTGCGGACCCGCTTCGATCTGGTGCTGACGGACCTGCGGATGCCCGCCGCCGACGGCCTCTCCCTGGTGGGGCGGCTCACGCGGGAGGACCCCCCCACGCTGGTCATCCTCATGACCGCCTTCGGGTCCATGGACTCGGCCGAGCAGGCGGTCAAACAGGGGGCCTTCGACTACCTGACGAAACCGCTGGAGCGGGAAGAGCTGCTGCTCACCGTGGGCCGCGCCTTCGAGCGGATGCGGCTGATCCAGGAGAACCGGCGGCTCCGGCAGCAACTGGAGGAGCGCTTCCGGGTCGAGGGGATCGTCGGCAGCCACTACCGCATGCAGGAGGTCTTTGAAAAGCTGCACAAGATCTCCAACAGCAACTCTACGGTGCTCATCGCCGGGGAGAGCGGGACGGGCAAAGAGTTGATCGCCCGCGCCATCCACCGCCACAGCTCCCGCAGGGACCGGCCCTTCGTGGCGGTCAGTTGCGCCGCCATCCCCGAGACCCTGATCGAGAGCGAGCTGTTCGGGTACGAGAAGGGCGCCTTCACCGGCGCGGTCAGCCGGCGCCAGGGGCTGTTCGAGGCGGCCGACAAGAGCACGCTGTTCCTGGACGAGATCGGCGAGCTGAACGTGAACATGCAGGCCAAGGTGCTCCGCAGCCTCCAGGAGCGGGAGATCCGGCGGGTGGGCGGCCGCGAGGATCAAAAGGTGGACGTCCGCATCATCGCCGCCACCAACAAGGATCTGGAGGTCGAGGTCAAGCGGGGGACGTTCCGGGAGGACCTGTTCTACCGCCTGAACGTGGTGAGCATCAACCTCCCCCCGCTTCGGGAACGGAGCACGGACATCCCGCAACTGTCCGAGTACTTCGTGGCCCGGGCCTGCGCGGATGCGGGGCGGCCGCCCATGCCGATCACCACCGAGGCCATGCGCCTGCTGCTGGGTTACGACTGGCCGGGGAACGTCCGGCAGCTCGACACGGTCCTGCAAAGGGCGGTGCTGCTGTCGGACGGCCGGGCCGTTGACTACATGGACCTGCCCATCGAGGTACGCTTCTCGTCCCTGCCGCCTCGCGAGCCG
>JACPAT010000338.1 GCA_016180655.1 Candidatus Methylomirabilota bacterium
CCGCGAACGGGCATGGGTGCGGGCGGCGGAAAAGGCCTCCAGCAGCAGACCGTCGGTGCTCCTCATTGACGAAGTGCATCTGCTGCACGATTGGGCCGCGTACCTCAAGGGCGAATGGGATCACATCGTCAGGAGGAAGAGCCCCGTCCACGTCGTCGCCACCGGTTCCTCCGCGCTCCGGGTGGGAAAGGGATCGCGGGAGAGCCTGGCCGGCCGTTTCGAGCGCCTCACCCTCACCCACTGGTCTGCGGCGTCAATTAGGAACGTGTTTGGCGCCGGCGCCGCAGAGGCGGCCGACGCCGTGGTTCGCTGGGGGTCATATCCGGGGGCTTGGCACCTCAGGGGGGACCGAGCGCGCTGGGCGGCCTATGTGCGCGATGCCATCGTGGAGCCGGCCATCGGTCGGGACATCCTCGCCCTTGCCTCCGTCAGGCGGCCCGCCCTCCTGCGGCAGGTGTTCGGTATCTGCGTCTCATCGCCAGCGCAGGTCGTATCTATGCAAAAGCTCCAGGGGCAATTGCACGACAGGGGCGCGCTGGAAACCATCGCACACTACCTTGGGCTCCTCGAAGAGGCGTATCTGATTGCGGCTGTCCCCAAATACGCGGCGAGCCCGCGTCGGATGCGATCATCCCCGCCAAAGATCATCGTGCTCAATAACGCGCTCCTGGCGGCCTCCGACCCGCGCGGGGTCCCCGAACCCTCTACGGACCCTGCGCGGTTCGGCGCCTGGGTAGAGAACGCCTGCCTGGCGTTCGCGTGGAACGCGGGCCAGCAGGTGTCTTATTGGCGGGAGGAGCCGTACGAGGTGGACGGGATCACCGAGGGCTCGTGGGGCCGCTGGGCCATCGAGGTCAAGACCGGGAGGTATGATGCGGCGTCGCTACGGGGGCTCTTGGAGTTTACCCGACGACATCCGAAATTCACGCCGCTGATCGTCTGCGCGAAAGAGGGCCTTGCCAACGCGGACCGCATCGGCGTGGGGGCCATAGAATGGAGAGAGTTCCTGCTCTCTGGTCCGCCAACGGGGAGGACGTGACCAGGGGGGAGCCCAAGCGCTGCATCCTGGCTTCGGTTTCTTCTTCGGCGCCGAGGACGCATTATCGCTTCACGCTCGTCTCCACCGGCCCCCGCCGCGACCAGACCGTCGCCCGCCCCAACGCGTTGTGCAGGCCTGGGGCCTGGCCTGAGTCGGGGGGGACTCCCCTGACTCAGCGCGGAATGTGGAATTCGGAATGCGGAATGCCGGGTCGAGGCGCCCATTGATTTCGCACTCCGCATTTCGCATTCCGCAATCATCGCTCGGCCTAGCGGTTGCGCTTTGACTCGATGGGCTCTGAGAAGTATAATCCGCCCGTCGCCTTCCGCCTCACGCCTGGCGCCTGACGGTTCTTCGAGACCCGGTAGCTCAACTGGCAGAGTACCGGCCTTTTAAGCCGGGTGTTCTGGGTTCGACTCCCAGCCGGGTCACCACATATCTTACTGGCTCAAGACCGATCATTTCCTCGTCATCGCTTGACCACGGCAGAGGCCTATGTCCGGCACGCACCTTCTCGTCATCTTCATCATCCTGGTCGCCCTCATCTTCGATTACATCAACGGCTTCCACGACGCCGCCAACTCCATCGCCACCGTGGTCTCCACCCGCGTCCTCTCCCCCATGCAGGCCGTGGCCTGGGCCGCGTTCTTCAACTTCGTGGCCGCCTTCGGCTTCGGCGTGAACGTGGCCACGACCATCGGGAAGGGGATCGTGGACCCGGCCGTGGTGGACCAGTGGCTGATCCTCGCGGCACTCTCGGGCGCGATCCTCTGGAACCTCATCACGTGGTACCTTGCCCTCCCCACCAGCTCCTCTCACGCCCTCATCGGCGGGTTCGCGGGCGCGGCGGTGGTGAAGGCTGGCTTCGGATCCCTGATCCCTTCGGGACTGGCAAAGATCCTGGCATTCATCGTCCTGTCCCCTCTCCTCGGCATGGTGGTAGGTTTCATCCTGATGGTAACCGTCTACCGGCTCTTCCAGCGGGCCCGCCCGGGCCAGGTGGACTCGCTGTTCCGCCGCTTGCAGTTGGTTTCCGCTGCGGCCTACAGCCTCGGTCACGGCACCAACGATGCCCAGAAGACCATGGGGATCATCGCCATCCTGCTCTTCTCGGCCGGCTATCTGGGTCCCCAGTTCTACGTCCCGTTTTGGGTCATCCTGGCGGCCCATGCGGCCATCGGCCTCGGCACCCTGGCCGGCGGCTGGCGCATCGTGAAGACCATGGGGATGCGCCTCACCAAGCTGCAGCCGGTGGGAGGCTTCTGCGCAGAGACGGCCGGCGCCTTGATGCTGATCGGGACCGCGGTCGGCGGCATCCCGGTGAGCACCACGCACACCATCGCCGGCTCCATCATGGGGGTCGGCGCCACCCAGCGCCTCTCGGCGGTGCGCTGGGGGATCGCCCTGCGGATCGTCTGGGCTTGGATCCTGACCATCCCCCTCTCCGCGCTCCTGGCGGCATTGACCTGGCTGATCCTGCCAGATTCCTCTCCCCCTCAGGCCAGGCCAGATCCGAACGTCCCCCGGCGCGCACCAATTCGGAACCTCCATCAGGACGAAAAAGGCGCAGGGGGACCCGAGGGGGTCCAGCCTGGCTCCCCACAAGCAAAAGCTCCGGGCGAAGGAGAATGTCTGGGGGCTACAGGTAGGCGCTCAGGCGCCGTTCAGGATCGATCCGCCGCTCCAGGAAGCGCGCCAGGTGCGTCAGCGGGAGGGTCATCCCCAGGTAGAGCAACGTCACCCCGGCAAAGGGGCTGAAGACGTTCACCTTCCAGGCCACGATCTCCCGACCGGTCCGCAACAGCTCGGCGATGGCCAACGTGGAGACGAGAGAGGAATCCTTGAGCATGGTCACGAACTCGTTGGTGAGAGGGGGCAGCACCATCCGAAAAGCCTGGGGAAGGATGACGTACCGCATGACCTGGAAGTAGGTGAGCCCGCTGGCCTGGGCTGCTTCCCGCTGGCCGCGCCCCACGGATTGGATGCCGGCGCGGAAAATCTCCCCCACGTAGGCGGCGGAGTTGGCCGAGAGGCCGATGATCCCGGCCGCCACGGCTTCCAGGTTGATCCCGACGGACGGCAGGCCGTAGTAGAGCACGATCAGTTGCATCAGAAGCGGGGTTCCGCGGATCACCTCCGTGTAGAGGGTAGCGATGGCCCGGATCACCCGGAAGCGGGAGACCCGGGCCATTCCCAGGAAGAGACCCGAGACCGCGCCGATGGTTGATGAGATCAGCGAGAGATAGAGAGTAACCCAGGCCCCGCCGAGTAGCAGCGGGATGACCTCCAGGAAGATGGAAAGCTTGAAATCCACCTACTCACCGAACCACTTTTTCCGCATCCGATCGTACTTGCCCGACTGCTTCAGATCTGCGATCACCTTGTTCACGACGGTGAGAAGGTCCGCATCCTCCTTCCGAACGGGGATGCCAAGCTTTTCCGGCTCGCCAAGCTGGAGCCCTTTCACGGGCACGAATTTCCCATCCTCCTTGGCATTCGCCACGATCACCGGATAATCGGCTACGACGGCGTCTACCCGCTTCGCCTTCAGGTCCGCATAGGCCTCGGGGAGCTGCTCGTATTTCTTGATCTCCTTGATGCCCCCGGCCTTTTCGGCGGCCGCCTGGCCGGTGGTGTTGATCTGGACTCCAACCACCTTGCCTTTGAGGTCAATGGCTGTCTTGATCCGCTTGTCCCCCACCCGGACGCCGACCCCTTGCCCGGAGAGGAAATACGGCTCGGAGAAGACCAGATCAAAGGACTTCATTCGTTCCTCGGTGATGGAAATGCCGGAAAGCAGCATATCGAACTTTCCCGCCTTGAGCGCGGCGAAGATCCCATCCCAGGCGGTGTTGACGTACTCCAGCTTCACTCCCATGGCCTTGGCGATCTCCTGGGCCATTTCCACATCGAAGCCGACAGGCTTTCCGGCCGCCATGACCTCGAATGGAGGATAGGTGATATCGCTTCCGACCCTGAGGACACCCGCCTTCTTGACCCGGTCGACCCCCCCCGCCTCGACCCAGGCAGGCAGCGTCGCCACCAGCAGCGCCAAGAGCGACACGCTGAGCAAAGTGCGCTTCCTCATGTTGGCCTCCTCGGTGTAGCAGGACGTTTGACAGCCTCGACGATT
>JACPAT010000302.1 GCA_016180655.1 Candidatus Methylomirabilota bacterium
GTCCAGAAAGCGGCGCTTGTCCTCGAATGAGTAGCGTCCATGCGCTTCGGCGATGTTGCCCATGGACGACACGGCAGAGCCCTGGAGCTGCCAGCTCAGCTCCCGGTCCGCACGAAACGCTCCCTTCTTGGTGAGCCGATATATCATCTGCACGAGTTTCCGCGCCTCCTGCCAGACCCTCAGATCCTCAAAACGCTGGATAGGCCCAGGGGTGCCCCTCACATCAATGCTCCGATACTCCTCGGCCCGTTCGAACCGCCGAACAGCCGAACCGCCGAACGGTCGAACACCTTTCTGATTTTAGGCCGGCACGAAGTACACGTCCGTCGGCTTGAACTTGGACAGGCGCTTGAACTGCGCCCGCACCTTCATCCCCACCCAGTCCAGAGACGGTTTCGCAGGGTCCACACCCATCAGCCGGGCCAGGAACAGGGTGTCCACCCCCGGCCACTCGACGAGGATGAGGACGAAGGGGGTTTCCTTGAGGAACTCCTCGCTGCCGTACTGGCAGACCGTGAACGTATGGACGGCGCCTTCCTTCGGCAACTCGACCCAGTCGCACTCGCCCCCGCAGTACATACAGTGCAGCCGGGGTGTCCCGTAGGTGTACTTGCACGGGCCGCAGCGTGTCCCCAGCAGTTTCCCGTTGGCCAGGCCGGCGAAGAAGGGTGAATCCTGGCCGTAGCTGTGGATGTAGTCGATGTGGTACGGCTGCTTGATGATGATGGGCGCCATCCCCTTCAGGTCCTTCAGGTCCGTGGGGAAGGGCACGTTGAACAGGACGGTCCCCTCGTCGGTCTCGGGCAGCTTGATCCGCTTCTTCTCCTGTTCCGCCATGGCTAGAACCCCTTCTCGAGGATCGAGACCACCACGTAGGTCCCGGTGCCGGCGTGACTGTGGATGGCGCCCCGCCGTGCGTTCTTCACCTGGAGCTGGTTGCTGCCGAAATGCTTGCCGATGCTTCCCTGGAGCTGCCACAGGGCGAAGACCGCCTGCATGAGTCCCGTGGCCCCCACGGGGTGGCCGCACGCGATGAGGCCGCCCGAGGGATTCACGGGGATCTTCCCTTGCTCCGGGAAGCGGTACCCATACTCCAGGTTCGGCATGAAGGGCTTGCCCGCCTCGACGAACTTCCCTCCCTCGCCATAGCGACACAGGCCCATGTCCTCGTAGGTCTGGATCTCCGACGAGGTGTAGGCGTCGTGCAGCTCGATGAAGTCCAGCTCCTCCAGTGGGTTGGTGATCCCCGCCATCTGGTACGCGGTCTTCGACGCCATCCGCCCCGCCCGGAACGAGTGGACCCCGGGGTACTTCAGCCCCCGGTAATCCTCGGCCTTCTCGTGGGGAAGCAGGATCACCTCGCCGTGGGGGCGGTCCGCCATCCGCATGGCGTCTATCCCGCCGCCCACCCCCGCCACCTTCGCGGGCTTCGGGCGGTGGCCCGTGGCTTTCTCCAGCTTGTTGAGCCCATCCTCGCTGGCCAGGATCGTGACGGCCGCCCCGTCGCTCATCACGCAGATGTCCAGCATGGTGAGCGGCCAGGCCACCATCTCGGAGGCCCGCACGTCCTCGATCCGGATCTTCATCCGCTTCTGGGCGTAGGGGTTGTGGAAGGCGTTGTTGTGATTCTTCACCGAGACCAGCGCCATCTGCTCGACGGAGGTCCCGAACTCTTGCATGTGGCGGACCACCATCATGGCGTAGTAGCCGGAGTAAAATCCCCCCACGGGGTAGTCGAAGCTCACGTCCGAGGCGAGAGCGATGAATTCGTTGCCCTTCCACGTGTTGACGTGGGACATGGTCTCCCAGCCGTAGACCACGCAGATGTCGTACCGCCCGGAGGCCACCGCCTCCCATCCCGACTGGAAGGCCACCCCGCCCGTGGCGCCGCCGGCCTCGATCCGCTTGCTGGGCTTGGGGGTGAGGCCCAGGTAATCCTGGACCATGCTTCCCGCTTTCAATTGGCGCATGAAGTGATCCGAGAAGTAGGACGCCACGGTCCCGTCCACGAGTTCGGCCGCCTTCCGGAACTCCAGGCCCAGGTCCTTCAGAGCATAGTCGTAAGCCTCCTTCACCATGGGCTGGAACGTGACATCCGGCCGCGCCTTGGCAAACTTGCTGACCCCCCCGGAGACCAGATACACGGGTCGCATCGTCACTCCCTCCACATGGTCCAGCGGCGCATGCTCACTTCCGCGTCAGGTTGTCGCGCACGAAGGCGATGGCATCCTGGGTGCTGGCGCCCGGGGTGTATACCTCGGCGACGCCGCAGGACTTCAGCTTGGAGATGTCCTCGTCGGGGATGGTCCCGCCGCCGAAGACCAGGATATCATCCACACCCTTGGCCTTCAGCAGTTCCATCACCTTGGGGAACAGGTGCATGTGGGCCCCCGAGAGGCAGCTCAGGCCGATGGCGTCCACGTCTTCCTGGATGGCGGCGCTCACGATCATCTCGGGCGTCTGGCGCAGGCCGGTGTAGATCACCTCGAAGCCCGCGTCCCGGAACGCCCGCGCAATGACCTTGGCCCCCCGGTCGTGGCCATCCAGGCCCGGCTTGGCGATGAGCACTCGAATCTTCCGGTCGTTACTCATGGATTCATCCCCCGCCCCCGTCCCCGGTCACCCGTCTCCCGTCCTCAGATGATATTCAGCTCCGTATACTCCCCCCAGGCCTCTCGCAGCAGGCCGATGATCTCGCCGACCGTCGCGTAGGCCTTGACCGCCTCGAGGATCCTGGGCATGAGGAGGTCCTTTCCCCACGGGTCGTTTCCCAGGGCGGCCGCGCGGAGATCGTCCATGGCCCGGTTCCAGCGGTCCTTGTCCCGGCTCTTCCGCAGAAGCGCCAGGCGCTCCACCTGTCGCTGCTGCAGGGCCTCGTCAATGACGAGGATGGGGATCGGGCGCTGCTCCGTCTCGTCCACGAAGCGGTTCACGCCCACGATCACCTTCTCCTCCCGCTCCACCGCCCGCTGGTAGGCATAGGCGGAGTTGGCGATCTCCTGCTGGGGGAACCCCAGCTCGATGGCGCGCACCATTCCGCCCAGCTCCTGGATGCGCCGCAGGTATTCCAGGGCCCCCTCCTCCATCTCATTGGTCAAGGCCTCGACGAAGTAGGAGCCGGCCAGCGGGTCCACGGTGTTGGTGACGCCCGTCTCGTGGGCGATCACCTGCTGGGTTCTGAGCGCGATGGTCACCGCCTCCTGGGTGGGCAGGGCGTAGGCCTCGTCCATGGAGTTGGTGTGGAGCGACTGGGTGCCGCCCAGGACCCCCGCCAGGGCCTGGAGCGCCACGCGGGCGACGTTCACGTAGGGCTGCTGCGCCGTCAGCGAGACCCCGGCCGTCTGCGAATGCGTCCGCAGCATCCAGGAGCGGGGGTGCTTGGCCTTGAACCGCTCCCGCATCAGGCGGGCCCAGAGCCGCCGGGCGGCGCGGAACTTGGCGATCTCCTCGAACAGGTCGTTGTGGATGTCCCAGAAGAAGGACAGGCGCGGCGCGAACTCGTCCACGTCCAGGCCCGCCCGGATCCCTTCCTCTACATAGGTGATGCCGTCGGCGATGGTGAAGGCCAGCTCCTGCAGGGCCGTGGCCCCCGCCTCCCGGATGTGATAGCCGCTGATGCTGATGGTGTTCCACTTGGGGAAATGCCGGCTGCCGAAGACGATGGTGTCGGTCACCAGCCGGAGCGACGGCTTCAGGGGAAAGATGTATTCCTTCTGGGCGATGTATTCCTTCAGGATATCGTTCTGGAGGGTCCCCCCGATCCGGTCGTAGGCGATCCCCATCTGCTCGCACACCGCGATGTACATGGCCCAGGCCACCGCGGCGGTCGAGGTGATGGTCATGGAGGTGGTGACCTTGTCCAGGGGCAACCCCCGGAACAGGACCTCCATGTCCTGGAGCGAGTCAATGGCCGCGCCGCACTTCCCGACCTCGCCGGCGGCCATGGGGTGGTCCGAGTCGTAGCCCATCAGCGTGGGCAGGTGGAATGCCACCGACAGCCCCATCTGCCCCTGCTCCAGGAGGTACCGGTAGCGCCGGTTGGTCTCCTCGGCCGAACCGAAGCCCGAGTACTGCCGCATCGTCCAGAACCGCCCCCGGTACATGGTGGGCTGGACCCCCCGGGTGAAGGGGTACTCGCCCGGAAAGCCCAGATCCTCCGGATAGTCCAGGTTGGGGACATCCAGGGGCGTGTACAGACGGCGGATCGGTTTGCCCGACACCGTGGTGAACGGATCCGATCGTTCCGGCGCACGCTCCAGGTGGGAGCCTAGCGTCTGCTGCTCCCAGCGAGCCTTCTCCTTTTCCAGCCGTTTCAGCTCCTCCGGGTCGAACGTCATAGGTCCCCTCCGTCTCGCACGCACCACGCGCCCATCCCCTCCTCTGGGCCTCCCTGCGGCCCCTCTCCCTTCCCCTCTCCCCACGAATGGGGAGAGGGAAGGGGTGAGGGGGAGAGGAGCTGCCGCGCGACGATGAGCCGATGGATCTCTGACGTCCCCTCGTAGATCGTCAGGACCCGGGCGTCCCGCATGTACCGCTCCACCGGGAAATCCTGGATGTACCCGTAGCCGCCGTGGATCTGCACGGCGTCGGCCGCGGCGCGGTTGGCCGCCTCGGATGCAAACAGCTTGGCCATGGAGGCCTCCATCGTACAGGGGAGGCCCCGGTCCTTCTGCGCCGCCGCCCGCAACGTCAAGAGGCGCGCCGCCTCGATCTCCGTGGCCATGTTCGCCAGCTTCCACTGGATGGCCTGGAACTCCGCGATGGGTTGGCCAAATTGCCGGCGCTCCTTGGCGTACCGAACCGACGCCACGAGGCACGCCTGGGCGATGCCCACGGCCTGGGCCGCGATTCCCGCCCGGCCGGTCACCAGAGAGGACAGGGCGACCTTGAAGCCCTCGCCCTCTTCCCCGATCCGATTCTCCACCGGGACCTGGCAGTTCTCGAGGACCAGTTCGGCGGTGTCCGACGCGCGGAGCCCCATCTTCTCTTCCCGTTTCCCGACCCGGAATCCCGAGAAGGACGGCTCCACCAGAAACGCCGTAATGCCCTTGTCGCCCCGGGAAAGATCCGTGGACGCGAACAGGATGATCGCTCCCGCCCGGCTCCCGTTGGTCACGAACAGTTTCGTCCCGTTCAGGAAATAATGCTCCCCCCGGCGGATCGCGGTCGTCCGGAGGCTGGCCGCGTCACTGCCGCTCGTGGGCTCGGTCAGGGAGAAAGCGCCCAGGATCTGGCCGCGGCACAGGGCCGGCAGATACCGCCGCCGCTGGCCCTCCGTTCCGTGCCGGTAGATGATCTCGCAGGTCAGCGTGTTGTGCAGTGAGACCGTGACACCGGTGCTGGCGCAGGCCCGGCTGATCTCCATCAGGGCCAGGCAACTGCTGACCGTGTCCGCGCCCGCCCCCCCGTACTCCGGCGGCATGGTCATCCCCAGGACGCCCAATTCCGCCAGGCGCTGCAGCGGCTTTTCCGGGTACCGCTTCAGGCGATCCAGTTCGGCCGCCAGCGGTGCGAGTTCCTTGTCAGCGAACTCCCGCACCGTGTCGCGGATCAGCCGTTGGGCGTCGGTCAACTCGAAGTCCATAAGACCGTTCGGTTGTTCTCCCCCCTCTCCTACCCCTCTCCCCACCGTGGGGGGAGAGGGCGCGGGTGAGGGGGATCAGAGGGCCCGCGCCACCAGCTCCGCCAGGTCCATGGCCCTGAGCTGCTCGGTCGCGTCCTTGGCGCGCAGCCCATCCTCGAACATGGTCAGGCAGAAGGGGCAGGCCGTCCCCACCACGTCCGGCTTCACCCGCAACGCCTCCTCCGTCCGCTCGAGGTTGACCCGTTTGCCGATCCGTTCCTCGAACCACATCATCCCGCCGCCGGCCCCGCAGCAAAAGCCCTGCTCCCGGGTCCGCTCCATCTCCTTGGCCTGGACGCCGGGCAGGACCTGGAGGATCTCCCGGGGCGCATCGAACACCCCGTTGTGCCGGCCCAGGTAGCAGGAATCATGATAGGCCACGGTCTGGCCGACCCCCTTCGTCGGCGTGACCCGGCCCTGTCGCAGCAGGTCGTTGATCAGCACCGTATGGTGGATGACCTCGTAGTGGCCGCCGAACTGCCCGTACTCGTTCTTGAAGGTGTTGAAGCAGTGGGGACACGCGGTGACGATCTTCTTCACGCCGTACCCGCTGAGGGTCTCGATGTTGGCCTGCGCCTGCATCTGGAACAGGAACTCGTGGCCGATCCGCCGCGCGGGGTCCCCCGTGCACCGCTCCTCTTCCCCCAGGATGGCAAAATCCACCCCGCCAGCCTTCAGCACCTGCACGAGGGCCCGGGCCACCTTCTGGGTGCGCTCGTCGAAGGCCGCGGCGCAGCCCACCCAGTACAGACACTCCGCCGACCCCTTCTCGGCCATCAGCGGGACATCCAGGCCCCGGGCCCACTCCGTCCGCGTCGGCACGGCGCCCTGGTACGGGTGGCCGCGGGTCTCCATCCCCCGCATGGCCGCCTGCATCGTCTCCGGGAACCTCGCCTCCTCCATGACCAGGAAGCGACGCATGTTGATGATCTTGGGGATCGGTTCGATGAAGACCGGACATTCTCGATGGCAGGCACCACACGTCGTGCAGGCCCAAATCACGTCCTCGCTGATCACCCCGCCCACCATGGACTTGCCATCGCCGTTTCCCTTGGCCTGGGCCAGCAGGTGGTCGCGAAGGTCCATGATGAGCCCCTTGGGCGTGAGGGGCTTTCCCGTGGCCCAGGCGGGGCAGACGTCCTGACACCTCCCGCATTCCGTGCACGCCACGAGGTCCAGAAGGTCCTTGCGCGGAAACGCCTGGATCGTCGAGATCCCGAAGTGCTCCGCCTCCTCCAGGGCCACCGGCTGGATCACGCCCGAAGGCTGCGGGCGGCGCAGGGCGATGTTGGCCGCCGCCGCCAGGATGTGGCGGATCAGTGTGTAGGGGAGGAGCGCGATGAACCCGAAGGCCAGGACCGCGTGGCCCCACCAGGCCATCCGGTGCCACAGGGCCTGCTGGGACTGCGAGAGGCCGGCGAATCCAAGGCCCGCCAGCCATCCCCCGGGCGACCAGAGCCCCCAGGGGTCCTTCGTCGCCATGATCCGCAGCCCCTCGACCGCGAATCCGCTGACCAGGATGGCGAGGAACAGCCACAGGAAAAGGCCGTATCCTTCGGCGTCCCGAGGTTTCCATAATCGCGCCGGCCTCCTGACGTAGCGGCGCGCCAAGGCGACGATCACGCCCACCACCGCGGCCACGCCGAAGGTGTCCACCGTCAGGGACATGAAGTACAGGTAGAAGTTGCCCGACAGCGTCGGGATCCCCAGGTAATCCTGGAGCGCGACCAGGCAGGTGGCGACAAACAGGATGCCGAACCCCCAGGAGATGGCCGCGTGCATGCTGCCGGCCAGCGGCTGCTGGAGCAGCCGCCGCTGGAGCACGGCCTGTGCCAAGAGATCCCGGAGTTGCCGGCCCATGGGAGGGAGGTCTTTCTCCGGCTGCCCGATCCACAGGATCTTGACAACGCGATAGCAGCCGTAGAGGAAAACTGCCAGGAACGGCAGGAAGAGGGGGTACAGCAGGAGATGGGCCGGGATGTTCCAGTAGATCTCTCGCGAAGGGATCATCCGAACGGCTCCATGAAGCCCCGGCGAACGGCGCAGGGGTAGACGCTCAACGGCGTTCGGTGGTTCGGGGCACCCACGCCACTGCGGTGTCCCTGCACCGCGGTGCCGTGGGTCCCGGGCGTTCGGTTGGTCAAGGGTTGTGAGGACCGCGTACAACCGAACCGCCGAACGGTCGAACGTCCGGACGCTTCTCCCCTTGTCCTTACGTCAACTCTTTGCACTTCTCGATGAATTTCGGCAGGATGGCTTTGTAGTCCCCAACGATCCCGAGGTGGGCGACCTTGAAGATCGGCGCATCGGGGTCCGTATTGATCGCCACGATGGTCTTGGAGCCGGTCATCCCCGCCAGGTGCTGGGTGGCGCCGGAGATTCCCACCGCAATGTAGAGATCCGGACTCACCGTCTTTCCGGTCTGGCCGACCTGCCACGAGGCGGGGACCCATCCGGCGTCCGTGGCGGCACGCGACGCGCCCACGGCCCCCCTGAGGAGCTGTGCCAGCTCCTCGAGCTGCTTGAAGGGCTCGGGGCCCTTCAGCCCGCGTCCCCCGCTCACCACCACGCGGGCATTCTCCAGCTTGACGCCGCGGACCTCCTCCGCGACCTTCTGGATTACCTTCGTGCGGACGAGAGACGTCTCCAGCGTAAGCGCGACTGCGATCTCCTCCCCGGTACGGCCCGCCAGCTCTGAGGCCGGCGCCATGGTGCGGGGCTTGACCGTGGCGACCACCGGGAAGCGCTGCGCCACGAGAGTCGCGATGGTTCGCCCGCCGTACATCTGTCGCCGGAAGAGCACGGCGGGCCCGTCTCCCTCCACCGCCAGCACCTCGGTCACCACGCCCGCGTTCAGCCGATGGGCCAGCCGCGGTGCCACCTCCTTGCCGCAGGAGTCGTCGGCCAGCAGGATCACCTGCGGCTCGGCCTGGCCCGCGATCTGCGTGAGCGCCGCCACGTAGACGTCCCCCTGGTAGCCGTCCAGGAGCGGATGCTCGGCACGCAAGACCTGGTCCGCCCCGCAGGCGAACAGCCCCGCAGTCAGCGGGGTGGGCGCGGCCCCCAAGACCACCGCTTTCACCTGCCCCTGCGTGGCATCCGCCAGGCGACGCGCCGCCCCCAGAAGTTCCAGCGTGTTCTGGGTAGGAACGCTCCCCTGCCCCTCCACCAGCACGAGCACATCCGTCATGTAATCGCCTCCTCAGAATGATTCCGGGAGTTCATCTGCGTGTATCTACGTTTCCGCCTTTGGCGGACGGTTGCATTTCCCTCAGATCACCTTGAGTTCCCGCAGGCGGAGGGCGAGCCGCTCCGCCCGCTCCTCGGGGGTTTCCCCATCCAGGATCTCGCACTTCGACTCGCGCTGGGGGACGGAGACATCCCGCACCTGAAGCCGGGCGGCCCCGGCGCCCACCCGCGCTTCCTCCAGGCCCAGGTCGGCGGCCTTCCAGGTGGGGACCTGCTTCTTGGCCGCGGCCATGATGTCCTTGAGCTTGGAGTACCGGGGCACGTTGCTGTCATCGCTGATGATGCTGGCCACGAGGGGGAAGGCCGCCTCCACCAGCTCGTATCCGTCCTCGACGATCCGGCGCACCAGCGCCTTCCCGTCTTTCACCTCGACCTTGCTGACGAATGTCACGCACGGGAGGCCCAACGCCTCCGCCAGGAGCGGGCCCATCACCTTGTCCCCAGTATCCCCGGACACGCCCCCGGTCAGCACCAGATCGGGCACGCCGATCTTCTGGATGGCCTTGGCCAGGACGTGGGCCACCCCGCAGGGGTCGGATTCGAGGAGGGGCTGATCACTCACCAGAAACCCCTCATCCACACCCATGCCCAGGGCGCTCTTGATCGCCCCCACGGCCCCCGATTCCCCCAGACAGAGCGCCGTGACTTTCCCGCCTCCCTTCTCCCGGAGCTGCAGCGCGACCTCCAGCGCGTTCTGGTCGTAGGCGCTGATGACCAGGGAGAGACCCCCGCGGAGCTGCCGCATGCTGTTCGGGTCCAGCTTGAACTGATCGGCCGGGATCTCGGGATCGATGATCTGCTTGATGCAGACGATGGTGTGCATCTGGGAGCCTCCGGGCGATCACCCCCCACCCTGCCCCTCCCCCTCGTGAGGGGGGAGGGAACGGGAGGGGGTGAGCTGTCGAACGTTCCTACGAGAGAAGCGCGTTCGCGATCACCATCCGCTGCACCTCCGAGGTGCCCTCGTAGATCTCGGTGATCTTGGCGTCGCGCATGAACCGCTGGGCCGGGTAGTCCATCATGTACCCGTAGCCCCCGAAGATCTGGACCCCTTTGATGCCCGCGCGCATGGCGACCTCGGACGCGTACAGCTTGGCCATGGAGGATTCCTTCGTGTGGCGCAGGCCCCGGTCCTTCAGCAGGGCGGCGTTGAGGGTGAGCAGGCGGGCCGCGTCGATCTCCATGGCCATGTCGGCCAGCATGAACTGGATGGCCTGGTTGGCGGCAATCGGCTTGCCGAACTGGACCCGCTGCTTCGCGTAGTCCAGCGAGGCCTCCAGGGCCGCCCGCGCGATGCCCACGGCCTGGGCGGCGATCCCGATCCGCCCGCCGTCCAGCGTGGCCAGAGCGATCCTGAATCCCTCCCCCTCCTTGGCCAGCAGGTTCTCTGCGGGGACCCGACAGTTCTCGAAGGTGAGTTGGGCGCAACTGCTGCCCCGGATCCCCAGCTTCTTCTCCAGGTGGGCCACGGCGAAGCCCGGCGTCCCGCGCTCCACCACGAAGGCGCAGATCCCTCTGTGTTTCAGGTCCTTGTTGACGGTGGCGAACACGATGGCATAATCCGCCTCGCTCCCGTTGGTGATGAAGTTCTTGCTCCCGTTCAGGACGTAGCAGTCTTCCTCGCGTCGGGCGGTCGTTTCCTGGTTCGCGGCGTCGCTGCCCGCATTGGGCTCGCTCAGGCAGAAGCAGCCCATGTGCTTCCCGCTCGCCACGGGGACCAGGAGCCGCCGCTTCTGCTCTTGCGTGCCGAACTTCACCAGCGGATCGCAGTAGAGCGAGTTGTTCACCGACATGATGACGCCGTGGGAGGCGCAGGCCCGGCTCACCTCCTCCAGGGCCAGCGCGTAGCAGACGCTGTCCGCCCCGGCCCCGCCGTAGTCTTGCGGCACCGCGACCCCCATGAAGCCCAGCTCGCCCAGCTTCCGGATGGTCTCGCGGGGGAACTCAGCCAGCTCGTCCACTTTCTCGGCGATGGGCGCGATCTCCTTCCCGGCGAACTGCCGCGCCGTCTCCTGGAACATCCGCTGCTCTTCCGTCAGCTCGAAATCCATCTCAGACCCCTATACGCAACCACAGATGCACACAGATAAACACAGATCAATTCCTTCTGATCTTGTCAGATGCGCCCATCTGTGTTCATCTGTCGCGCCATAGGCGGATCCGCCCGGTTCGCATGGGTTACGACCTGGCAAGATCCGCCTCGGGCGGACGTTCATCTGTGGTTCCATGGCTTCGTCCTTAGCGGCCCTTGAAGCTCGCCTTGCGCTTCTCCAGGAAGGCCTTCACACCCTCGACGTAGTCCTCGGTGGTGAAGCACAGGCTCCAGGCCTTGGCCTCGATCTCGGTCCCGCTGGCCAGATCCACCTGCGTGCCGGCCTCGACGGCCTCCTTCACCATGCGCAGGGCGACGTCGCCCTTGCTCAGGAGTTTCTCGCAGAGCTTCTGGACCTCGGGCATCAGCCCCGCGGCCGGCACCACCTTGCAGACCAGCCCGAGCCGCAGGGCCTCCTCGGCCGGGATCATGTCCCCGGTCATCATGAGCTCCTTGGCTTTCTGCTTCCCCACCAGCCGCGACAGGCGCTGCGTCCCGCCGGCGCCCGGGATGATCCCGAGCGTGATCTCCGGCTGGCCGACCTTGGCCGTGTCCGCGGCGTAGGCGATGTCGCAGGCCATCATCAGCTCGCAGCCCCCTCCCAGCGCGAACCCGTTGACCGCGGCGACGGTCGGCTTGGGCATCGTCTCCAGCGTGCGAAAGATGCGCTGGGCGTTCCGGCTGAAATCCAGGGCCGCGACCGGACCCATGCCCACGAACTCCCGGATGTCGGCTCCCGCGGCGAAGGCCCGGTCCCCCGCCCCCGTGATCACCAATACGCGGGCAGCCGGGTCCGTCGCCACCTCCTCGAAGGCCGCGTCCAGCTCCCGGAACGTCTGCCGGTTCAGGGCGTTCAGTTGCTGGGGGCGGTTCAGCGTGACGGTGGCCACGCCGCCCTCGATCTTGAGCAGGATCGTTTCGAAGCCCATGCACCCTCCCCCTGCCCGTCGGCAGTGACTGCGGGCTACGCGCACCCTGGCGGGTTATGAGTAGTTGTAGAAGCCCCGTCTGCTCTTTCGCCCCAGCCGGCCCGCATCCACCATCTGGACCAGCAGCGGGGCCGGCCGGTACTTGGGATCGCCCAATCCCTCGTGGAGCACGCGGAGCACCGCGAGACATACGTCCAGCCCGATCAGGTCCGCCAGGGCCAGGGGACCCATCGGATGCTTCATCCCCAGTTGCATGACGTTGTCAATGGCGTCCACCGTCCCCACGCCCTCCATGAGGGCGAAGATCGCCTCGTTGATCATGGGCATGAGGATCCGGTTGGCCAGGAACCCCGGGAAATCCTTGGCCTCCACCGTGGTCTTCCCCAGACGTTTGGCCAGGTCGTGGGTCGCCGCGGCGGTTTCCGCCGTCGTTTCCACGCCGCGGATCACCTCCACCAGTTGCAGCAGGGGAACCGGATTCATGAAGTGCATACCGATCACCTTCTCGGGTCGGGCGGCAGATCTTCTCCAGCTCCTGGAAGATCGCCTTCTTCACCGCGTACTCCTCGGTGGCCGCCTCCACGACGAAGTCTGCGTTCTTCACGTCCGGCATGCTCGTCGTGGTGATCAGCATCTTCATCATCTCGGCCTTCTGGCCCTCGCTGATCTTCCCGGATTCCACCAGGCGATCCAGCCCCTTCTCTATGCGGGGGCGGGCGTGCTGCAGGATGCGATCCTCCAGATCACGCAGGATGACCCGAAACCCGCTCTGGATGGCCACCTGGGCGATCCCCTGGCCCATGGTGCCGGCTCCCACCACCCCGATGGTCTTGATCTCCATGGCGCCTCCTCTGTTCTCCTGGAGGAAACCGACAGCGAGAGCCGATCCCGCCCCGGGCGGGACTGTCGCTATCGCCGTCCCCGTCGCCAGCACTCAGCAACGTTCGACCGCCATCGCCAGGGCCTCCCCGCCCCCCAGACAGAGGGCGGCCACGCCGCGCCGCGCCCCCCGGTCGGTCATGGCGGAGAGCAGGGTCACCAGCAGGCGCGCCCCCGTCGCCCCGATGGGATGCCCCAGGGCCACGACCCCGCCGTTGACGTTCACCCGTTCCGGGTCCAGCCCCAGTTCCTGGATGGCCGCCATGGTCACCACGGAGAAGGCCTCGTTGATCTCGAACAGGTCCACGCTGTCCATGGACCAGCCGGTCTTCTTGAACAGCGTGCGCAGGGCCTCGATGGGCGCGACGGTGAACCACTCCGGCGCGGTTGCCGCGCCCGCCATCCCCGCGATGCGGAGGAGCGGCGTCAGGCCCAATGCCTCCGCGCGGCGCGCCGAGGCGACGACCAGGGCCGCGGCCCCGTCGTTGACCGAGGGGGAGTTGGCCGCCGTCACCGTCCCGCCCTCCTTGAAGGCCGGCCTGAGACGCTGCATCTTCGTCAGGTCACCGCGCTTCGGCTCTTCGTCCTCCGCCACGATCTCCACCTCGCCCTTCCGGCCGGGGATCTGGATCGGGACGATCTCCGCCACGAACCGGCCGGCCGCCTGGGCCGCCAGGGCCCGGGTGTAACTCCGCGCGGCATACTCATCCTGGGCCTCGCGGGTGAAGCCGTACTTCTCCGCGCACAGCTCCCCGCACATGCCCATGGAGAACTGGTTGTACACGTCCCACAGGCCGTCCAGGATCATCGAGTCAATGAGCTGCGCATGACCCATCCGGTAGCCGGTGCGCGCCCGGTCCAGGAGATAGGGAGCGCGGCTCATGCTCTCCATGCCGCCCGCCAGCACCAGGTCCGCTTCGCCCCCCTGGATCCGGTTGGCCGCCAGCATCGCAGCCATCATCCCCGACCCGCACACCTTGTTCACCGTGAGGGCCCCGGCCGTCACCGGGACCTTGGCCCCTATGGCGACCTGCCGCGCCGGGGCCTGCCCCAGGCCGGCCGACAGGACGTTGCCGAAGATCGTCTCGTCCACCTGGGCGGGCTCCACGCCGCCGCGTCGCAGCGCCTCGGCCGCCGCCATGCTGCCAAGCAGCGTTGCCGGGAGCGCGGCCAGGCTGCCGTTGAGGCTCCCGATGGGTGTTCGAGCCGCGCCCACTATCAGGATGTCTTGCATCATCGTCTCCTCTGCCCCCCTGCCCCCTTGCGCCTCCGCCCCTCTGCTCCCCTGCCCGCCGTCACTGCGGCTGTAATTTCACCAGCGGGTCCGCGCTGATCCCATTCAGGATCAGGGTGGTCAGGCTTTCGATGACCGTCTCCAGCGTGTAGCCTTGCAGGTTCCACCGTTTCAGGTCCCACACCGCGCACAGGAACAGGATGCACACCGCCAAGAGGTGCGGCTCCTTCACCGCGAACTGGCCAGCGCGGATCCCCCGGTCCAGGATCTCCCGGAAGAAGCCGACGTAGGTCCGGTCCACTTCGAACAGGCCCTGCAGCCCCTGGCGACCGAGCGCATGGGACTCCTGGTACAGGAGGAGCACCACGTCCTGGCACTCGTCGTAGATCTTGAGCGTCTCCTCCAGCGCCGCCTTGAGCTGAAGGCGCGGATCCTGGATGCCCCGGGTTGCCTCCAGCATCCGGGCCTCGAAGCTCTCCAGGATCCGGCGGTACACGAGGTGGAGGATGTCCTCCTTGGTCTTGATGTAGCTGTAGAGCGTGCCGATCCCCAGGCCACAGGCCTCGGCGATCTCGCGCACCGTCGTCCGGTGGAAGCCCTTGCGGGAGAAGAGTTTCAGGGCGGCATCACAAATCTGCAGATGACGCCTGCCAATAAGGTCTTGATCTTTGACGATCGTTTCGATATCTTTTTGTGGCATGTCTGTGGCCATGGTTCTCCGGGAGTGAGGGAGGCCGATCGAGCGCTCAATCAGGTGCGGAAAATCCTATAGAAACCGGATAGTTGTGTCAAGCCATTTCCCCGGTTTCCGCCACATTGTTTGCTCCTCTGCCGCTGCCGGTGAGTTTTTCCCCTCAGCGTGAAATCCGCGGAACCCACGGGCTGACCTGGGCCGGCCCGTGCGCGAAAGGAGGGTGGGCCTCGCGATGATCGAGGTAGAGAATCTCACAAGGTTTTACGGCCCCACGGCTGCCATCCAGGACGTGTCCTTCCGCGTGGACCAGGGCCAGATCGTGGGCTTCCTGGGTCCCAACGGCGCCGGGAAGACCACGACCCTCCGGATCCTTTCGGGGTACCTGCCCGCCACCAGCGGCACCGCGCGGGTCGCCGGCTTCGATGTCTTCAAGGAGTCGCTGGCGGTTCGACGGCGCCTGGGGTACCTGCCGGAGAATGTGCCCCTCTACCCGGAGATGCGGGTCCGGACCTACCTGGACTTCGTCGCCGAGGTGAAGGGCGTGCCCCGCCAGGAACGGCAGCGGCGCGTCGCCGCCGCCATGGAGCGGTGCCGCGTGGACGACGTGGCCAACCACCTGATCGGGAGCCTCTCGCGCGGCTACCGGCAGCGCGTCGGCATCGCCCAGGCGATCCTCCACGATCCGGAGGTCATTCTCCTGGATGAACCCACCGTGGGCCTCGATCCCAAGCAGATCATCGAGATCCGCCAGCTCATCACGGAGCTGGCCGGCCAGCGCACGGTGATCCTGTCCACCCACATCCTGCCCGAGGTGGAGATGGTCTGTCAGCGGGTCATCATCATCAACCAGGGGAAGATCGTGGCCGTGGATACCCCGGAGAACCTCAAGGCCAAGATCCGCACCTCCGCCAGGGTTCTGCTGCAGGTGGACGGGCCGGCTGTCGCGGTCCGGGACCACCTGGAGCGGGTGCCGGGCGTCCTCCGGGTGGAGGAGCGGCCCGAGCGGGCCGATGGGCGCATCCGCTACCTGGTGGAATGCGCGCCGGATCGCGACCTGCGTCGGGATCTGGCGGCGGTGGTGGTCCGGCAGGGCTGGGGGCTGTCCGAGCTGCGCCCGGCCGATGTCATGCTGGAAGAAGTGTTCATCCGGCTGGTGACCGAGGAATCGCCTCATGAACAGCCGGCCGGGCAGGAGGGCGAGCCGTGAACGTCCTGGCCATCTTCAAGCGCGAGGTGCGCACTTACTTCACCTCACCCATCGCCTATGCGTTGCTGACCATCTTCGCGGTCATTTGCGGGTTCATGTTCACCAGCATCCTGGCCCAGTTCCAGCGGGCCAGCTTCCAGTCGGCCATGAACCCGGCGATGGCCCAGGGCATGAACGCCACGGAGTGGGTGGTCCGCCCCCTGCTCCGCAACGTGGCGGTGATCCTGCTGTTCCTGATGCCCATCGTCACCATGCGGCTTTTCGCCGAGGAGCGGAAGACGGGCACCCTGGAACTCCTGTTCACCTTTCCCATCCGGGACGTGGAGCTTTTGGCGGGGAAGTTCCTGGCCGCCCTGGCCATCTTCCTGGTGATGCTGGCCCTGCCCCTGGTCAACATCCTGATGCTGGCCGGTCTGGGACCGCTGGAGTGGCCGGCCATCGGCGTGGCGTTCGCGGGCCTGATGCTCCTGGGGATGACCTTCCTGGCCATTGGCCTCTTCTGCTCCGCCTTGACCGAGAACCAGATCGTGGCCGCCGTCCTCACCTTCGGCGCCGCGCTCCTCTTCTGGATCATCGACTGGTCGGCGGACGGCGCGGGCGGCACCCTGGGGCAGGTCCTGAGCCACCTGTCCATCATCCGCCACTTCGACAGCTTTCAGCGGGGGGTCATCGAATCCAAGGACCTGATCTTTTACCTGAACTTCACCATCTTCGGCCTGTTCCTGACGATGCGCGCGGTCGAGTCGCACCGGTGGAAAGGCTAGCCCCCTTGGGGCAATGAAAACTTCCATTGCGGCGGAGTTCACCATGAAACGATTCGGCATGATCGCGTGGATCCCCGGCCTGGCGCTCTTGGCGGCGGGCGGCCTGGCGTACCTCTTCCGCCCCGACTGGGCGACCTGGGCGGGCTTGCTGGCGCTGGTCGGCGCCGGCCTGCTGGCGGCATGGGCCTATGTTGGGTTCGACGCGATCCTGGCCGTCCTGGGGCGCCGCGCCACCCGGTACGGCCTGAACGTGACGCTCTCCGTCCTGCTCCTGCTGGCCCTGCTGGTCCTGGTGGAGCTCATCTCCACCAGCAGCAACAAGCGGCTGGACCTGAGCGAGGGCAAACGCTACACGCTCTCCGATCAGACGATCAAAATCCTCAAGAACCTGAAGGCGGATGTGAAGGCCGTGGCGTTCTACCGCCCGCCCTCCCCCAACGCCTTCGAGGACCGGCGGGGCGCGGAGGATCTGTTGCGCCGCTACGCGGATCTCTCCACCAATTTCCGGTACGAGTTCGTGGATCCCGACCGTGATCCCGGCCGCGCCCAGCGCTACAAGGTGAGCCAGTACGGTAGCGTGGTCCTGGAGGCCAAGACGGGCGGCGGGTCCGATGACAAGGCAGCCGCCCCCAGGGAACAGACCGCACCGACGGCGGCTCGTGACGCCGCTCCTGCGAGGACGTCCCCTGCGCCCGCCAGGACGTCCCCCACCCCGGCGCCGGAGAAGCCGGTTGTGAGTGGGGCCACGCTTCAGGAAGAGCAGATCACGGATCTGGACGAGGAGAAACTGACCAACGCCATCATCAAGGTGACTCGTGGCGGGAGGCGGGTCATGTACTTCGTGGTGGGCCACGGCGAGCGGGCCATCACCGACAGCGGCAAGGATGGGTACAACGCCATCCGGACGCTGGTGGAGAAGGCGAAAGGACTACGTCCGGCGCGGCGGGAAACTGCTCGCCCTCCTGGACCCGGATCAGGCCGCCAGCCTCAAGCCGTTCCTCCTCCAGTACGGGATCAAGGTCGGGGACGACGCAGTGATTGACGTGGACCCCACCAGCACCCTGTATGGAGGCTCCGAACTGGCCCCGGTCGTCTCCCGCTACTCCACGTTCCATCCGATCACCCGGGACTTCAAGAACGTGGCCACGATCTTTCCCCTCACCCGTTCCGTGGACACGACCGAGAAGACCCCCGAGGGGGTCAGCCTGGAGAAGCTGGCCCAGACCAGCCCTCAGAGCTTCCGGGGAAAGCTGAACCAGGGCCAGGTGCGGGTGGATCCCCGGACGGACAAGAAGGAGTCGGTGCCGATTGCGGTGATCGCCACGGTGGAGACCACGGCCCCGGACAAGGCCAAAGGGGAGGGAAAGGGCGGCAACGAGAAGAAGGACGGCGAACCCCCCAGGCCGGTCAAGGCCCGGATCGTCGCCTTCGGCAGCTCCAGCTTCGCCGCCAACAATTATGTCGGCGCGTTCGGCAACCGGGACCTCTTCATGAACACGGTGAGCTGGCTGGCGGAGGAGGAGAGCTTGATCTCCATCCGGCCCCGCGAGGCGAAGTCTACCCCCATCTTCCTCACGGCCGGGCAGGCCACGGTCTTTCGCTGGGTACCGGTGGGCCTGATCCCCCTGGCCATCGCCGTCGTGGGGAGCACGGTGTGGATCCGGCGGAGACGTTCCCGATGAACGTTCGGACCACCCTCATCCTGGCGATCCTGGTGGCGCTCCTGGGCGGGTACTACGTCTGGTCCCTGCGCCAGCCCAAACCCGAGACGGGAAATCCCACGGTCTTCGCCTTCGATGACAAGGCCGTGCAGGAAGTGACCATCACCCGCGACGGCAGGACCATCGGCCTCAGACGCGACGGGGAGACCTGGCGGCTGACCCGGCCCGTCGAGGCCAGGGCTGACCAGGGTCCAGCGGCGGCCCTCGTGGCCAGCCTGACCCTGGCCCGGATCGAGCGGATTGTGGAGGAGAAGCCGGCCAGCCTGGCGGACTTCGGCCTCGAACCTCCCGCCGTGACGATTTCGTTGAAGGTGAGGGACAAGGCGGAACCGATCAGCCTTCTCCTCGGGAAAACGAGCCCGACCGGATCCTGGGTGTATGCCAAGCGGGGAGATTCCCCCGCGGTCCTCATGCTACCCGCGAACTTGAAGGGGGATTTGGAGAAAACCCCGACGGACCTCCGCGACAAGACCATCGTCTCCCTCGACTCCACCAAGGCCACCAGGATCGAACTCAAGAGCAAGGATTCGTTCATCGTGGCGGCCAAGTCGGGGACGGAGTGGTGGCTGGAGTCCGCCTCAGGCGGAATCAAGGTCAAGGCGGACGGCGCCGCCATTGACCGCCTGGTGCGTGCCGTGGGCGACCTGAAGGCGAAGGAGTTCGTGGCGGAAGGAGCTATTGACATCGCCAGATACGGTTTGACGCGACCCGACTACCGCGTGACGGTGTCCGAACAGGACGCGCCGACACCCAAAACGGTCCTGATCGCGAGAAAAACAGCAAAGCCGGGCAAGGCCTCGAAGGCGCCCGCCCCTACCCCGGAGCCGGATCAGGCCTACGTCGCCGTCGAGGGGGGGAAGCAGGTGTTCCTGGTCGAGGGAAAGATCCTCGAGGCCCTGAAGAGATCGCCCCTCGATCTCCGTGACAAGCGTCTGCTCAGCTTCGAGATCAAGGACGTCAAGGGGCTGCGTCTGGCCTGGCCCGACGCGACCATCGCCCTGGAGAAGGAGGGAGACAACTGGAAGCTCACGCAACCGCAGGTTGCCACCGCGGATAGCGGGAAGGCGCTCGACCTGATCTACAGCGTGAACGGACTCCGCTTCAAGGACATTGCCACGGAAAAGCCGGGGGACTTGGTCAGGTACGGCCTGGCGAAGCCGCAGGTGGAAGTGACCGTCAAGAAGACGGACAACACCGACCTGCCCGCCATCGCATTTGGCAAGATAGACAAGGGAAAGAACCAGCTCTTCGCCAAGGTCAAGAACTCCCCCATCGTGTACGTTCTGGAGCCACGGGTGCTCGACGACCTGCCCCGCGACCCTGCCAAGCTCAAGAAAGAAGACGTCAAAGAAAAGAAGAGCTGACCTTCGCGGGCCCTTCCGGTCCTCCAGGATCACGCCAGCAGCCGAACGCTGTCTGGCCGGTCCTGGTCGTTGCGAAGGCTGACCTCCTCCCCCAAGGATTTGCCCAGGAACGCCTTCGCCACGGGTGTCTCCGGGGTGATGACTCGAACGGTCCGGGCGTCGTCCTTCACGGGAATCTCCATCCCCCCACAGACAGGCAGGATGAAATACAGGCGCTCGGCCGGACCATCCGGCGGGCCGATGCCAACGACACAGCCGAGCGCGGCGCGCTCGGGCGCATCGGGCAGGCGCAATCCCCTGAGCGTCCGCAACCAGAATTCTCGCTCCTGGATGTTCCCCGCCAACGCGTTCGCAAGGTAGGAGGCCTCGATGCCCGTCACCTCGCGCTTGCTCTTCATCACATGCGGCGAATCCAGCGTCGCCTGCCTCGCCACGGCATACCCCGACCCCAGCCGCCGCAGCCCCTCCTCGACCTGCGCAATCACCTCCTGCAGGAGCTTTGCCTTGTCGATCCTGATGTCGTTCACGCTCATCCTCTTCATCATTTCCCTACACCTTCACCTGGTTCCGCCCTGCGTCCTTGGCCCGGTACAGGGCCTTGTCCGCCGCCCTGATGACCTGATCCGGTTTCCTCTGGTGTTCGTCCCGCTCGGCAACGCCGATGCTGACCGTCACCAGCACCGCCCTCCGATGGCCGCTTTGGGTTCTCGGAGTCTCCGGCTTCTCGCGGGGCCGGTCTGCGCCCCGGAGAACGAAGCATGATGCCTGAACCTCCCTTCGCAGGGACTCGAGGTGCGGCACCATGTCCGCAGCTGCCTGACCCGGAAACACGACGGCGAATTCCTCGCCGCCATAGCGGAACGCCTTTCCCCCGCCGGCCACCCGCTCGAGCTTCGCGGCGACCATCCGGAGAACCTGGTCGCCCACATCGTGTCCGTACCGGTCATTGAACTGCTTGAAATGATCGATGTCCACCATCGCCATCGCATACTGGCTGCCCAGCTTGAGGAGCGCCTCGTTCAAGGCCCTCCGTCCCGGCAACCCGGTCAGCTCGTCATGATAGGCCATCCGGTAGGACATCTCGATCACCGCCACGACGAGGATGAACCCGGCCGTGGCCAGGACGTGGGTGAGGATCCACCCGGCGCGACTGACCTGCAGCCCGGTGAACGCCGCGGCCAGCGCCCACACGAACCCCCGCTCGATTGGGTTCCGAACCAGGAAGAATCGGGCCAACAGGACGAGAAGCCCCACACCGAAGGCCACCAGGCCTGGCTGTGGGATGGGTGTCCAGGCTGCCAGATTCCCACCCAGGAACCGGGAGTCCAGCAAGACGGCCAGCTCACGCGGCCGGAAAAAACCGATCACTCCGACGACCAGCACTTGCCCGAGGATTGGAATCGAGCGCGATAGGCCTCGCATCGTGAACAGACCGCGCTCGGAAACCAGAGAATATGCTGCCAGATTCACCGGCAACAGCACCGCAACGGCGTTGAAGACGATCCGGCCGACGCTCCCTTCCGGCCCGAGGTCCGCGGGGAACACCACGAGCACCCGATCGGCGATCGCCAGGATGAGAAGGGCGAACACGACTCGACTGCGATTGAAATACCACCCCAGGAAGGCCCCTCCCACGGCGACCGCGTAGGGATACACGCGAAGGAAGGGCGCGGCCGACTCAGGCAGCCCTCCAGGCCGCAGGAAAACCAGGGAGGCCAGCAGCACCAGGCCGCCGGGCATGAACAGTTCGTACAGGCGCCTCATGCAAGCTCGTCAGGAAAGGGATCGAGGAAGGAAAGGGCGGCTTGAGCGAATCTCCGGCATCCGGATGGTTACGAACGCACCGGTCGTGGGGGCGAAGCTGACGGAATAGCATCCCTTCATTTGGCGGAACGTTCGGTTCACCAGCAGAACTCGTGAGGAGAGATCATCGGCCTCCGGTGATGTAGTTTTCGAGCTGCTTGATCATGAAGTCCTTTTCGTCAATAGTCGCCTTGACCAAGTCGCCAATGGAGATGACGCCAATGACCTTGTCGCCGTCCATGACAGGCAAGTGTCGGATATGTTTGTCGGTCATCAAGGCCATGCAATCTTCAACGGTCTGTTGCGGGCGGATGAAGAATACCTTCGATGTCATGATCTCCCGGACGGGGGTCTCCAGGGATGATTTCCCTTTCAGGATTACCTTCCGAGCGTAATCCCGCTCCGACATGATGCCAACCAGCTTCCCGCCATCGAGCACCAGTAACGCCCCGATCTCCTTCTCGGCCATCAGCTTCAGGGCATCATAGATCATCGTATCCGGACCCACGGACCAGAACTGGCCACCCTTCTCTTTCAGAATCTGTTTGACGAGTTTCATAATCGACTCTCCCCGGGAGGTATTCAGCGATCAATTCAGCGAAGTTGAAGGTGGGGATATCCTCGCCGTCCTGGACGTCGTGTCGTCGCTATCGGGGGCAGAACCAGATGACCGGGAGGCTATCTAAAGCTCACCCGACTGTCAAGAGAAAGGCCCGAGCCGGGGCCCCAGGGGGTGTTAGCCGGGAGGCGGGGATGGCCGGAGGCTGGCAGGCTTCAGGGCGGGACCCCGGAATCGTCCAGGCCCTCCCCGACGTACACGTCGCAGAATTTCAATTGCCTTCCGGCTGCGGATGGGATAGCGTCCGCGGCTGCAATCGCCCTTCGCGAGAGGAGGCCCCGCCGCCATGAGCACGCCCCAACGACAGCAGACTGGCGCCAACGTCTTCTTGAACCCCGATTCACAATGTGCCAGGTGGTACCGCGAGGCCATCCAGTTCATCCCGGCCGGCACCTCCAAGGCGAACCTCTACATGCGGCCCCACCCGCTGTACGTCCGGGGCGGGACCGGATGCTGGGCCACCGATCTCGAGGGCGTGGAGCGCCTCGACTGTGTCAACAACTTCACCGCACTCATCCACGGCCACGCCTTTCCCCCCGTGGTGCAGGCGGTCACGGCGCAGCTTGCCCGGGGAACGAATTTCGCCTTCTCCACACCGGAAGAATTGCTGCTGGCGAAGCTCCTGGTGGAACGCATCCCCGGCCTGGACCTGGTCCGCTTTGGCAACTCCGGGACCGAGGCCGTGATGATGGCCATCAAGGCGGCCCGGGCCTTCACCGGTCGCGACCGGATCGCCAAGTTCGAGGGGGCCTATCACGGCTACTACGATGACGTCCAGGTGAGCTTCCATTCCACGCCGCCGGCTTGGGGGCCCGACGATGCCCCGGCGAGCCTGGCCAGCAGCGGCGGCATCCCGAAGCACCGGGTCCAGGAGACGCTGGTGCTCCCCTGGAACGATGCGGACTCCACGGAACGCCTTCTGGTCCGCCACAAGAATGAGATCGCGGCCGTCATCGTGGATCCGCTGGCCAACCGGATGGGGTTCATTCCGCCCGCCCCGGGCTTCCTCACGCATCTGCGCGAGGTGACCCGTGCCCACGGCATCCTGGTCATCTTCGACGAGGTGATCTCGCTCCGCGTCGGGTACAGCGGAGCCCAGGGTCGCTATGGCGGCGACCCGGACCTGACCGCCATGGGCAAGATCATCGGGGGTGGGTTCCCGGTCGGGGCGACAGGGGGGAAGGCGGAGGTCATGGCGGTGTTCGATCCGGGAACCAAGGGGCCCCGCATCCTCTCGGGCGGGACCTTCAGCGCGAATCCGGTGACGATGACGGCCGGCCTGGCCGCCATGCAGGCCATGGATCGCGCAACCTTTGCACGACTGGAGGACATGGGCGCGAGGGTGCGGCAACGCCTGAACGAGGTCTTCCGGAAGAGCGGCCAGCCAGGACAGGCCACCGGCGACGGCTCCCTGTTTCGCCTGATGACGATCGGGCGGCCGCTCCGCAACTACCGGGACAGCCTCGAGCCCGGTGCCGATGCCCGGTCCTCCCGCCTCTTCATGGCCTTGCTGGATGCCGGCATCATGGTCAACGACAACGGCCTCGGCTGCCTCAGCACGCCCATGGGCGAAGCGGAGCTGGGCCGGATCGAGGCCGCCCTGGGGCGCGCCCTCGCGACACTTGCTGGAGGATAGCGCCCTCCACCCCAAGCTGGGGTATGCCGCATTCCGAATTCCGCAATCCGCATTTGACGGCTATGGCCACGACCGAGGAGCCGCCCTACCTGTACCTGACGACTATTGGCCGGCGAAGCGGGATACCGCGCGAGATCGAGATCTGGTTCACCCGGCGTGACGGACGGTACTACGTCATCGCGGAGCATGGGGAGCGAGCGCAGTGGGTCCGGAACCTGTTGGCGAATCAGGGGGCGCGGTGGCGGGTCGCGGGTGGGACATTCACGGGTCGGGCGCGGGTGGTTGACGCCGCGGCCGAGTCCGAGCTCACGGAGGCCATTCAGGCCCTCTCGCGGGAGAAGTACGGCTGGGGTGACGGCCTGGTTGTCGAGTTGACTCCCGACCCCACTGTTTGACGGACAGTGTGGGGGCGGTGATCACTTGACCTTCGTCTTTGCGTCCCGACAGCCCACCTGCCCTTGCCCCGGGGCGACTCGTACCAGGGACGCGCGGCGACGGCTGAGCCGCCGCGCGCTTCCTCAAGTCGCGAGCGAAACGACCACCACGGGATCGGGATCGCTGCGGGTCGGAACGAAGCGCACGATTTTCCCGGCCACCGTGTCCACCAGACAGATGCGGTGCGCGTGCGTGCTGAGCAGCGCCGTCTGGGTCGCCGCATGGAACCCCACCGAGATGGGTTTCTCCGGGAGGGGAACGACCCGCGCCTTGCGGGTGTCCGGGTCGACGATCACCAGGCCGCAGTCATAATACAAGGCCGCGAGCAACCTCCCACGCGGGTCCCGGCACATCCTGACGGGCCCTCGCGGGGTCGGGATCGCATCAACGACGGCGAGCCGCTTGACGTCAATGACGCTGATCTCGGCCCCGCCACGGTTGGCGACGAACAGCTGCCGCTCTTCCTCGTCGAAGACGGAGCCTTCCGGGCGCTGTCCGACCGGGAGGATGACGGCTGGGCGCTCGGGATCCTTGGGGAAGACGACCCCCACGGTATCCGAATTCATATTACTGCAAAACGCCAGCGAACCGTCGCGTGAGACACTGACCTTGTGCGACCCCGCGCCCCCGGTCGGGATCACCTGGTCAATGCGCCCGGCGCGGGGATCGTTCACCACGAGCAGGTTACTGCTCCCCTCACTCAACACATACAGGGCGCCCGCGGCGTCGAACGCCACATCATGCGGTCGGCGGTACTCCCCGCAGTGAATGGTCCCGACCCGGCGGCGGGCCTGGATGTCCACGGCCGAGACCGTATTGCCCCCCCGGCCTTCGTCCTCCGCCAGGGCGACGCCGAAGTGGGCCATGTAGGCAAGCCGCCCGTCGGGGCTGATGGCAAACTCGTGGGGAAAGGGATCAATCGGCACCCGGTCGAGTTCGGCCCCCGTCCGCAAATCACAGTAACCCACACCGGTCGGGAGGGCCAAGGGGTGTCGGGCCACGTTAGGGAAGAAAAGGTTACCGGGGCTCCGCGGCGGGCGGGGCGGGGACAGATGGGCGGCGTTTCGGCCACCGGGCCATGAACCATTCGGAGGAGGGCACCTGGCGTGCGAGCCTCTGGATGCCCGCCTGGAGGGCCTGAGAGGCGACCTCTTTCATCAGGGCATCCTTGCCTTTGAAGAAATCCGCCCCAGCCGCTTCGCTGAGCTCGCTGATCTCTTCCACGGTGCGCTCCCAGATGACGGCCCCCGTCCGCGAATCACGCAGACGCACCTGGATCGTCAGGTTGGCGCGATAGTTCACCGGGAGAATCGGCGTGATTGGCGTGGGCAGGATTTTCAACCCGCTCAAGGCGGCGAGGGGCAAGCCCAGCGGGGCTACCATCAGCGAGAAGAAGGGACTGCTGAGGGTGCTCCGCTCGACATAGAAGGTCTGCAGTTCCCCTTCCAGGATCAACTCGGCGGGGATCGGGATCCGGGGAGGATTGAATGGTTCCCCTGTCCCCTCGTCCGGACCCAGGGTGATGACCCGCTCGAACCGGCCGGACGCCCGCAGGCGCTCGACCAGGGTCCGGGTCGCAGCCTCGACGGGGCCAGGTTCCAACGCCTCGTCCGGAAGGTACTCCAGGAACCACCCCTCGCGTGCCTTCATGGCCTCGTGCTCCCGCATGTCCTGCAACGGGCGCACGGCAAGCCGTGGGCTTCCCGGGGGTCCGGGAACGGGTGTGGGCGCGGGCACCTGGAGGGCGATGCGCCCGATCTCTCCCGCACACCCCCACAGCCCGATGGTCGCCACTGCCACCATCGCCCACGTCCGGGCCCGTCGGGAAACGCGCGGGAGCATCGCCCGCCTTTCGGTCCTCCGCCCCGGTCAGTCGGGGCGGGCGAAATCCGCCCACTGCGCCCAGGTCGCCCGAGGTGTCGGCCTAGTCCTTCTCCCGACGGCCGTCACTGGTCCCTCCGGCAATGGCGGGGACGATGGAGACTTCGTCGCCGGGCTTGAGGGGCGTCGCCGGCCCCTGCAGGAAGCGGATGTCTTCCTCGTTCACGTAGATATTGATGAACCGGCGGATGTTCCCGTCCTCCTCGCAGAGGCGTCCCTTGATCCCCGCGTATTCCCGATCCAGCCGGTCAATCAGCTCCTGGATGGTCCCCGCCTCGGCCTTCAACTCCCCCTGTCCTTTCGTCACCGCCCGAAGCGGTGTGGGAACCCGAACGAGTACGCTCATACTCTTATGCCCCCTGTGGTTGGAAAATCTTCGGTGTGAATCCCTCAGCGAACAGCGGCCAATCCGGAATCGCGCGGCGGCCCGCTCCCGCCATCCACCGGGGGGATCTGGGCCAGGGCTGCATCGAAGGAGGTGAGGGTCGGTTTGATCGGCGTGGGCACCCGCAAGGCACCCGCCACCGCCTCCTGGGTCTTCAGCCCATTGCCGGTGACGGAGATCACGGTGACATCGTCCCGCCCGATCACCCCGTGCTGCACCAACTTCCGCGTCGCCGCCAGGGTGACGCCGCCCGCCGTCTCGGCGAAGATCCCCTCGGTGGCGGCCAGCATCTTCATTGACTCGACGATCTCTTCATCGGTGGCAAGTTCCCCGGTTCCCCTGCTGTCCTTCACCACCTTGAAGGCATAATAGCCATCGGCCGGGTTCCCGATGGCCAGCGACTTGGCGATCGTCCGCGGGTGCTTCACCGGGCGGATGACCTCGCTTCCCGCCTTGACCGCGTTCACGATGGGGCCGCAGCCCTCCGCCTGGGCCACGTGCATCCGGGTGGGCACGGCCGGCAGGAGCCCGAGGCGGTGGAACTCTTGCAGGCCCTTCCAGACCTTGGTGATGAGCGACCCGCCGGCCGCCGGAACGATGATGTGGTCGGGCGCACGCCAGCCCAACTGTTCGGCGATCTCGTAGCCGAAGGTCTTGGACCCTTCGGCGTAGTAGGGTCGGATGTTGATGTTGACGAAAGCCCAGCCGTACTTGTCGGCGACTTCGCTGCAAAGCCGATTCACCTCGTCGTACGTGCCCTCCACCGCCACCACGTTGGGCGCGTAGATCGAGGTACCCAGCACCTTGCCCTGCTCCAGGTCGGCCGGAATGAAGACGAAGCTGGTGAGGCCCCCTTCCGCGGCGTGCGCCGCCACCGAGTTCGCCAGGTTCCCCGTCGAGGCACAGGCCACCACCGGAAACCCGAACTCCAGGGCCTTGATCACCGCCACCGCCACCACCCGATCCTTGAAGGAGAGCGTCGGATGGTTCACCGTGTCGTTCTTGACGTAGAGATTCGTGAGTCCCAGGGCCTTCCCCAGGTTCCGGGCCCGCACCAGCGGGGTGAAGCCGCAGTGCCGGCCCACCGCCGCCTCCCCCTCAATGGGCAGCAGAGGCCGGTATCGCCAGATGTTGGGCGGCCCCGCCTCGATTGCCCGGCGGTTCACGATCCGGCCGATGGCCTCGTAATCGTAATCGACCTCCAGCGGGCCGAAACAGTACTCGCAGACGTGGAGCGGCTTGGCCGGGTACGGACGCCCGCACTCCCGGCACTTCAATCCCTTGACATATCCCATCGAGCCGTCGCCTCCGGGGGAACGCCGCACGTGAAGGGCGCGACGCGTCTTCGTTGTTCCATGGTCCCGCGATCCTCCCGCCTCTGTCTCACCCAGACGCCTGGGATGGCCCCAACGGTTTCACCTTCACACCCAGGCGGGTCAGGTGTTCGATGCCGCGCTTCAGATCCTCTTCCGCCCCGGTGAGGTCCAGCGTGGCCTCCCCGGAGCCCTCCGTCACCCGGGCCTTGCGGATGTTCGGCACCAAGCGGTAAGTCTTGGCGACGGTGTAGATCATCGGCTCGCGCACCAGGCCCGGCGGAAACATCAGCAGCACTCGCAGCGTGGCCACCGGTTCCCTCCCGAGAAAACCAAAAGCCCCTTCTCGCACTTGAGAAGGGGCTCACGGATTCCGTCAGCCGCCTTCTCATCTTTCCCGCTCATCCCGCAGGGCGGGAGGAGGGGGAGGAGTTGGCACCCCGCGGTACGCGGGGTTGCCGTGGCTTCGTCGGGCCAGTCCCTCAGCCACTCTGGATGAGTCAGCGTCGCGGCGGATTTAAGCAGAGCACTCCAATGGTGTCAAGCAAAAAGCATGCGGGTCATGGCGGCGAGCGGCGGAGGGGCGGCCGCCTGGGGTGCCCCGACTGTCCGGCAGGCCTAGCCGGCCACCACATCCTGCTCGATGGGGGCGACGATGACGCCCCGCTCCTCCAGCCAGCGCAGGGCCTCCGAGAGCTTTTGGTCATCGCCCTCCAGTTCCAGCATGATCCATCCAAACCCGTCCGCCAGGTCGGCCTGGCGGATATTGAAGACCAGGTCGAACTCCTGACTCATCGTCCAAATGGCGGGTTCATCGGCCAGCTGTCCCTGGAAGGTCAGATGCACCCGTCGCTTGCCCATGGACCACCCCGCTCAGTGCTTGATTTCATAGCCTCGTGTCGGGTTGAGCATGAGCACCCCGACACGAAACGCCCTTGGGAGGCGATCATTCTGAATGCATCGTTCCTTTCCAAGAGCTGTTTTGGACCCAATCACCAAGGGCGATCCGTATCGGGTCAAACCCGATACGGCCTTATGAAATCAAGCACTCAGCGCCCCTTGGCGCCCCCCAACATCGTCTCCAGGCGGTGCCGCAGGTGCAGATCGGGGACCTTCCCGGCCGCCTCCACCAGGCGCTGGCAGTGGGTATCCCCCGCGATGAAGGGCCGCGCCGCTCCCTCCGGCAATTCGGACCGCAGAGACTGCACGATCCGATGCCCCAGGGCATCCAGCTCCGAGGACTCGAGCTGGATGGCCAACTCCAGGGCCCGGCTCAGAGACTCCACTGCCGCGGCCTCCTGCTCGCATCGCTCGACAACGTCAACCAGCGACCAGAGCCGGGCCCCGATCTGGCCCGCCTCCGCCTCGGGTGAGACCAGCTCCCGGACCATCTTGAGGATGCCGACGTGTCCGTATTCATCCCGGGCCATGTCCCACCAGCAGCGCGCCACGTCGCGATCATCCCGAAAGGTCCGAAAGAAATGGAAGTAGACGCGGGCCGCGCGTTCTTCCAGCGCAATCAGCAAGCTCAACGCGTCCTGCGTCTTCACCCGCCCCTCCCCCGGACAGGCCTCCCGACCGGTCCACTCCGGCGCTAACCATACCTCAAAAACGTGCGGACGCAAAGCCCGTTTCTTCTGCCCACCTCGTTCGTGGCGAGATGCGGTCGTCCCGTCCGGCTGGACGACCGTTGGGAGGGCAGCGCGCGCCGGCCGCGCTGTGGCCGGGCTGAGGAATGCGGAGACTCTGGAAGACGGCTGCTCGGGAGGGTGCGGGTACACCAGGCCGGCACGGGTTATGGCTTTGCGAATGCGGAGGGAACTGGTGGCAGAGGTATCGCGCGCCCGGCGACGATGAGGATCACCTCGTCCGCCGTGGCCGCGACGCGTTGGTTGAGGAATCCGAGGATCTCGGTGAAGCGCCGGGCCTGTGCGACCATCGGCACCAGGCCAAGGCCGACCTCCTCCGAGACGAAGACCAGGTGGCTCTCCCGCTCGCTGCACAGCGCCGCCAGCTCTTCGATCTCCCGCTCCAGGGCAGTCC
>JACPAT010000303.1 GCA_016180655.1 Candidatus Methylomirabilota bacterium
ACCGCGACAGAGATCTCGCCCCAGCACGTTGCCGCCTACAGCCTGAGCGTGGAGGACGGCACCCCGCTCGCCCGCCTGGTGCGGGCGGGCGAGGTTCGCATGCATCCCGCCAGTTTCGAGGGGGAGTTGTACCACCGGGCGATGGAGGTGCTCGGCGCTCACGGGTACGAGCACTACGAGGTCTCGAACTACGCCCGCCCGGGTTTCCGCTGCCGGCACAACGGCAATTACTGGTCGCACGAGAATTACCTCGGCTTCGGCCCGTCGGCCCATTCGTTCTGGAAGGAGCCGGATCGGACGAGCGGTCGCCGGTGGTGGAACGTTCCCGATCTTTCCACCTACGCGGATCGGCTCAACGCCGGAACGCTGCCGGTCGAGTCCCAGGAGCATGTCGGGGGGCCCGCGATGCTTCGCGAGAGGATCTTCCTGGGCCTCCGCAGCAACGGATTGGACCTGCCAGGACTCGTCTCGGATTTTGGGTACGACCTCGAGGCCCGTCAGGAGGGTCAGGTGCGGTGGCTGATCGAGGAGAAGATGGCGGTCCTGGAGGAAGGTATTCTGCGCCTCACATCCAAGGGGTACCTGGTCTGCGATGAGATCTGCGGCATGCTCTTCGTGTAAACGAGGGCTCTGGCCGGCGCACGCCCATAGCCCCGAACGGGCCGCGCGATTTGCCACGATCCTGGGCCGGTCACAGCAGCATTTCGTACGATCAAGACTGACAAGGGGCCAGGGTCCTGTCTGAGCCTCGGCTGCCGTGGGATCCCGGGAGCTGGAAGGAGGAGAGGGATGGCATGACGCGCATCACGATCACCTGCCCCGCGTGTGGGCGCTCGGGGGCCGTGGACGAGAGGGCAGTGCCCGACAGGCCGATGAGACTCAAATGCCCCCAGTGCCAGGGGACGTTCACTTTCACGAAGGGGACTGGGGTTCCCCCGACGGCATCCGGCACCTCGGCGGCGCCGGCAGCGCCGCAACGGGCAAGGGTCCCCCCGCCAAAGCCCGGCGGGGGACGCCCGGCCTCGGCGCCAACGGCGAAGGCCCCACCGCCCGCCAGAGACCGGCGGAAGCTCCTGGTGGCCATGGGGGCGCTGGCCGGCGGTGCCATCATCCTGGTGGCGTCCTCGATCTACGCGTTCAAGCTCGCGCCCATCGCGGCCGAGAAACTCCTGATTGCCGCCCTCTTCTCGAAGGTGCCACCGGTGCAACGGGTTGCGATCAAGGCCCTGCGGGACCATCCGACGAAACACGCGGCCATCGCCCTGGTGGCCTTCATCAACCTCAAGAACCTGCAGCAGGTGGAGGATCCCAAGAAGCCGTGGACGCCGGAGGAGAAGGCGCGAAGGCGAGAGCGCCGCGTGCGGGACCTCGCACTGGCCGAGCGGGCCACCGAAACCCTGTGTCTGCTGACGGGACAGAGCTTCGGGACGTATTTCAAGCGCGAGCCATATGGGTATTCGTGGGGGAGCCTCCGCGAGGACAAGTGGCCGACCGTCTTACAGCAGGTGGATGCCTGGGTCCTGCAGACCTTCGGCACCGGCGATCTCCCCCTGTTCAATCTCGGCCTGCCCGGGGCCCTGCCGCAGCCCGCGGAGACCGCCGGGGGAGGGACGGCGCGATGAAGCGGGCGGCGTTCTGGGCGGCGTTCCTCCTCGTGGCTGCGGGGGCGTTCACCTATGTGTGGCGCACCAAGGATCCGTTACGGAATCACCCGTATTTGCTCCCGGTCTGGGTCAAGTACAACGTCCGGCTGCTGGCGCATTCGCATCCCGCCGTGGCCCACGCCGCGTGGCTGGAGTTATGGAACCTCTACTTCACGAAGTGGATGGTCTACCAGACGTTCCCCGCGCTCCTCGACAACGCGGCGCCGATCAGCTTCCTCGTCGAGCGGGAGTCCTTCCCCCCGGGGGGCGACAACGCCCCGGCGATAGAGGGCTTCTTCGCGCGCAACAAGCCCATCTATTACAAGACGGAGCGGGTGTACTGCCGGACGGTGGGCGAGGCCCTCATGGCCATCATGTACCGGGAGAAGAAATGGGCCGTAGACTTCCAGGGGGACTGGCAGGCCTGGTGGCAGGCGAACGGGAAGTCCTATCGCTGACGCGCGCTGGGACTCCGTGAGCTGCCTCGCGCCCACTCCTCTTGGGGGTCGTTTTCATCCAGCAAGGGGTCAGGCAGCCCTCTTGAAGATCGTGCCCCGCCTCGGCTGGCGACCGGCACCTGCCCACGGCCCACCAGAGGCCACCGCCGCGTTGTCCCACAGCGTGATCCGCCGAGGGCTGTCGCCCGTCTGGGCTTGCCCCGTGTCACCCCTCGCCAGTTGGCCAGCCCGACCGCCTGGCACCTCGCCCTTCAACGGATCTGACTTGACACCGCTTCCATCTCCGCACCCGTGACGCGTCCTAGCAGGCTGCTGAAAAAGGCCCATCTGCGGCGTTGGCGCGCTGGCGCGGCGCTGCGACGTACGGACGAAGTACGCCTCGCACCTCGCATCGCGCGCCGCCTTGCATCTGGACCTTTTTGAGCAGCCTGGGCGAAAGCGGGTTTTTCAGCATCCTGCTAGGGCGGTCCCGGGGCTCGAGCAAACGGTCCGCCGCCGCTCGGTCCCCGTGTTGTTCACCGCCTGTGCTCCGCAGTCTCGTTGACATCCTCCGCCCGCCGCATGGTTTCCCCTTGACAGGGGCTTCCGCGCGGAGCCATCCTGCGCAAACTTCGGGGACGGGAGAGGGCAAGGTCCTTCCGGAGCGGTTCGACCCCGCTTTCGGAACCCGATGGAGCCGAACGAGCTCACGCCAGGCAGGACGACGTTCGAGGAAACCGAAAGGTGACCTGTCCCATGTTCGGTGAGAGGCGCGGGTGCGCCCCCCGCATCCGGTCCTGTCCAGTGATCCTGCTCGGTCTGCTGTGGCTGACGGGTCCCCCCACGCTGTCGCCCGCAGCACAGCCGATCCCTGCTACGAAGTCGGAAAAGCCGCCCGCCTCTGCCGTCCCTGCGCCGCCCGATTTCATGCGCAACAAGCCGCGCATTCCGGAATTCACGCTGAAGGATAAACGGGAAGGGTGGTACGTCACGGGGATTCCCCTGATTGGCAGCGATCCGGATAGCGGCTTCAACTACGGAGCGAGCATCCAATGGTTCGATGACGGCCCCAAGGACAGCCCCTTCTTCTACTATGCTCCGTACCGCAAGCGAGTCGCCGCCAATGTCCTTCTCACCACCGGAGGCACCCAGGAATACACCCTCGAATACGACCAGCCCTACATTGCGGACTCCCGCTGGCGGGTCCGCGCCTTCGGCGGGTATCTGGGGAACAAGTTTGAGAACTACTTTGGCATTGGCGAGAGAACGCTCGGGCCGCTCCAGTTTCCCGGGACACCGGGGACGTCGTATGGGAACGCAAGCGACTATTTCGACGCCTTGAGGGAGGATCGGGGTGGAAGGACCTGGCGGCGCTACAATTTCTACGACAAGCGGCAGCTCCTTTTCACCGCCGACCTGGAGCGGGACTACCTGGGCGGCCTGCTGCGGCCGCTGGTGGGGCTCCAGACCTCGCATGTGGAGGCCCGCGACTACACCGGCGTCGAGGTGAAGGGCGCCGTGAACCAGGAAACCTTACTCCGGGAGGACTTTCGGAACGGCAGGATCCGGGGCTTCGACGGGGGATGGCTCAATTTGCTTCGTCTGGGGCTCACGTACGACTCGCGGGATTACGAGCCCGATCCCACCGATGGCGTCCTGGGCCAGATCTTGCTCGAGGGGACGACCCGATGGCTCGGCGCGAGTTCCGACTATGGGCACGCGACGGTCGGATGGCAGGGTTACCAGCGTCTCTTCCCTGAGTTGGCACGGCTGGTCCTGGCCGCAAACGCCGCCTATTCCGTTCACGTTGGCGAGGTGCCGTTCTATGCCTTCCCCAGCATGGGCGTCCCGACTGACGAGCAGAAGCAAGGGTTGGGCGGCTGGCATACCCTCCGTGGCTACCATGCCAACCGGTTCGTGGGCAAAGTGCAGATGCAAGGCAATCTCGAGCTGCGATGGACCCTCGCGGATTTCACGGTCTGGAATCAGAATCTCCGGCCCATGCTGGTCCCGTTCGTGGACGCGGGCCGCGTCTTCGACAGGGTGGGGCGATTCAGTGTGAACGACTGGAAGGTCACCGGTGGATTGAGTGTTCGGCTGGCATGGAATCTGGCGACCCTCATCAGCTTCGACTACGGCTTCAGCAGGGAGGGGAACTTGTTCTACATGGAGCTGGGGCACCCCTTCTGATTCCCGGCGGCGAGATCCGCCTTCCATCTTCTCTCGCTGGCTTTCACGTCCCGGGCGTTTCAGGCGTGCTCAGGCCAGCGCCCGGGCGATGTCCCGGCGGCCGTGGGCCTCCAGGAACGCGATCACCTCGGGCAGGCGGGGGATTCCCCGCCGGCCGCCGAGGGCCCGGCACTTCATCGCCGCCACGGCGCTGGCGAAGGCCAGCGTCCACTCCAGGGGCCATGCTCGAAGTTCACCCAGGGCGCAGGCCCCGTGGAAGACGTCCCCGGCCCCGTTGGTGTCCACGACGGGGACGCGGAAGCCGGGGACCCGGACCCACCGGCCCTCCTCCAGCCCGAGCGCCCCGTCCTCCGCCAACGTGACGGCGACCCGGGAGGGCCCGCCGCGCGCGAGCTCTTGGAGCCCCTCCTCGACCGTCGCCCGTCCGGTGATGAGCCCGACGAAGCGCGGATTGCAGACCAAGAGGTCCACCTGAGGCCAGACCGCCTCGATCCCCTCCACGATCCGCTCCCCATCCATGGTCACCTTCATCCCGGCCTCGCGAGCCCAGCGGATCGCCTGGAGCGCCGCGCCCGAATCAATCCCGTCCACGTGGAGGACCCGCCCCGCCGTCAGCGCCGCCCGGTCCAGTTCCTCCGGGCGCACGGCGTAGGCCGGCGGGCGGCGGTAGAACAGCGTCCGCGCGCCTGACGTGCGATCGGCCAGCACCAGGCTGACGTGGCCCGGGCTTCCTTTGGCGCGCAGGACGTGGCGGACGTCGATCCCCTCCCGCGCAAGGCTGCGGAGGGAGACCCGGGACCAGAAATCAGTCCCGACCTTCCCGATGTAGCGGGTGCTGAGACCGAGGCGGGCGCAGGCCACCAGTGCGGTGGCAACGACCCCTCCCCCCTGGACGTCGAACTCCAGGAGAGGAGACTTGGTGTCCGGCTCCGGGAATCCATCAATGATGCCGATCAGGTCGAGGGCATTGACCCCGAACCCGATGACGTCGAAGGGCCCGATCGCCCCGTTCTCCGGCCCCATCACTTGATGGCCCCCACCGTCATTCCCCGGACCACATAACGCTGCAAGAAGATGAAGGCCACCACCAACGGGGCGCTGGCCAGCACGGAGAAGGCCATCATCATGTTCCACTCGGTGACGAACTCCGCCAGCAGGCTGTAGATCGCCACGGTGATGACCCGCTTCTCCCAGGACTCGATCAGCACCACGGCGAACAGGAACTCGTTCCAGGCCAGCAGGAAGGTGTACAGGCCGGAGCCCACCAGGGCCGGGAACGACATCGGGAGGAGGGTCCGCACGATGGCGCCCAGGCGGGAGCAGCCGTCCACCATGGCTGCCTCTTCCATCTCGCGCGGGATCTCGGCGAAGTAGGCGCGGAGCATCAGGATGCAGAAGGGCAGCGTGAAGGTGGTATAGACCACGATCAGGGCAGTCAGCGTATCGTAGAGCCCGATCCTCACGACGACGCGGAAGTACGGGATGCACAGGAGGACCAGCGGGAACATCTGGGTGATGATCAGGAACATGATCACCGTGCGCTGGCCCCGGAAGCGGAAGCGGGCCAGGGCGTAGGCCGCCAGGGCGCCGATGAAGAGCGAGAAGAGGGTGACCGTCCCGGCGATGAAGTAGCTGTTGACGAAGGTCCGGAGGTAGCGCGAACTGCCCAGGACCTGCCCATAGGGCGAGAGGGTGAAGATCGTGGGGATCCACTGGGGCGGGATCTTCATGACCTCCACGTTGGGCCGGACCGACACCGTGAGCATCCAGGCCACGGGGAACAGCATGACGGCCGTCGCCATCAGGAGGGTTCCGTACGTGGCCGCATGCGCCACGCGCCGGCGCGTCTGGATCCCCCAGCGTTCCCGCCGCAGGCCGCTCATGCTTTCACCGCGCGCCGGACGTACGCGACGCTAAAAACGAGGAGGATCAAGAGCATGGCGATCGCCTCGGCCGAGGCGTACCCGAACTTGAGCTTCTGGAAGGCGTCGAAGTAGATGCTGGTGGGGAGCACCTGGGACGAATCGACCGGGCCGCCTCCCGTCATCACGTACACCAGGTCGAAGGCCCGGAAGGTCCAGATGGAGTCCAGAAGCACGATCGTCAAAATCACCCCGCGCAGCGCCGGGATCGTGATGTACCAGAACTTCTGCAGCGGGGTGGTGCCGTCAATGTCGCCCGCCTCGTACACGTCCTCCGGGATGGCCTGGAGCCCGGCCAGGAGCATCACCATGAAGAAGGGAAAGGCCCGCCAGATGTTCACAACCGTCACCGCCAGGAGCGACGTCTGTGGGTTCCCCAGCCAGTTGATGGTCTGGTTGGGATCCAGCAGCCCGATGGTGGTCAGGAACCCGTTCAGGATGCCGAAGGGGTTCAGCATCAGGACCCAGATCATGCCGGCCACGGTGGGGGCGAACAGCCACGGCACGATGAGGAGGCCCCGGAACAGATTCCGGATGCGCACGTTGATTTTGGTGTGCAGGAGCAGGGCCAGGCCCAGGCCGATGACCAGGTGCATCACCACGCTGCCCACCGTGAACAGCACGGTCTGCCAGAGGATCTGCCAGAAGAGGGGGTTCCCCAGGAGCTCGGCGTAGTTCCCCAGGCCGGCCCACGTCTCCGTCCGGACCGTGATGTCGTAGAAGCTCATCCGGACGACCTGGCCCAGGGGATAGATCATCAGGACCAGCAGGAGGCAGAGCGCCGGCCCCAGAAAGGCGTAGGCTTGCAGCTCGTGACGGTAGCGATGCCGGAGGGTGGAGAGTGGCGACATGTGCGGACGCCAAACCGCCCCGACCCCACGGGTGGGGATCGGGGCGGCGCATCAGGCTGCCTGATCAGGACACGCTACTTCTGGTACTTCGCCAGGACCTTGTTCCACTCCGCGGCCGCATCGTCCAGGGCCTGCTTCACGCTCTTCTTCCCCTGGACGGCGTTCTGGATCTCGGACGTCAGCACCTTGTTGAGCTGGACAGCGTTCGGCATGCCCAGATTCGGGGACTTGGCGTTGGGCAGGAGCATCTGCCGCACGAAGGCCTGGGCCAGCTTGTTCTCCTTGAAGAAGGGCTTCCCCGCCACGTCCTTCCGGCCGGGGAAGTCGCCGGTGCCCTTCGCCCACATCTCGTTCCCCACCGGGCCGGAGATCCAGCGCAGGAACTTCCAGGCCGCCTCCTTGTTCTGGGCCTGGGTGGTCATCGTATTGAGGGCCCCGCGCACCACAGTCCCCGTCGTCACTCCCTTCGGCAGCGTGGCGATGTCATACTTCAAGGTGGGGTTCAACCGCTGCTGGATGGCGATCCCCCAGGGTCCCTCGAACATCATGGCGATGTTGTTGGCGCCGAAGTTGCCCCGCTTCTCCTTCTCGCCGTTGGAGAGGACGCCGGGCACCCCCACCTTGTGGACGTTGATCAGGTCCACGTACCACTGGACCGCCTTGACCCCGGCCGGGCCGTTGAACACCGCCTTGTTGGTCTTCTCGTCGATTACTTCGCCGCCCGCCTGATAGATCAGTGGATAGATGTCGTAGGTCAGGTTCGTCGGTGGCTCCACCTGCAGGGTGGCCGTGGTGGCGAAGATCTTCTGCTCGAGTTTGGTCACCTTCTTGGCTACACGCACGTACTCATCCCAAGTCTTCGGAGGGCCGGCGATCCCGGCCTTCTTGAAGATCTCGGTGTTCCAGTACAGGGCCACGCAGCCGGCATGGAGCGGGAGGTAGTACTGCTTCCCCAACCACTTCTTGTGGAAGGTGGGGAAGATGTTGTCCATGAAGTCCTTGGGCTCCTTGGCGATGTAGGCGTCCAGCGGCTCCAGCATCCCGAGGTCGGCATACTCCGCCACCCAGTCCACCTGGATCATCAGAACGTCCGCCAGCTTCTGCGCCTGGAACAGGGTGATGGCCTTGTCATGGAAGCCGGTGAAGGGTGAATCCACCAGCGTGAGCGTAACGTCAGGGTTATCTTTCTCGAAGGCAGCCTTCAGCTCGTTCATGAGCTTCTCGCCCACCTCCGTTGTCTTCCACTGAAGCCATCGCACCTCGGCCTTGGCCTGCCCGGCCAGAGCGGCCCCTGGCGCCAGGGCCAGGACCGCGAAGGCGACGATAGCAATCCGAAGAATCGGTACGATTCGTGGCATGAGCGGGCTCCTTTCTCTCCTTCCCTGATTCCTCCCCCAAGGATGTTCTGGCGCCTCTTGCGGTTCTGGCGACCGCGGGATTATCCCTGCGGCCCGGAGATGATGTCAAGGCGAAATCGCGGACCCGCCCAGACGTCCTCGGTCCGCGAATTCCCCCTCATGGCTGCAACGCCGCAGCCAGGGCCGGCGGCACAGGCACCGCGACCGGCGTCGCCTTGGTGAACCGGGCCACCAGCTCGCGCGTGTCGCCTGCGTTCAGCCGCTCGAACATCTGGCCGAACATCTCCTCCAGGGACGCCCCGATCGCCTCCTGGATCTCGGATGGGAGGTCCCAGAACCGCTGCTTCATGACGGGCCAGGCCTTCTTGCGCGTGGTGTAGACGAACTGGGCGTCGGTCTGGCCCGGCTTCCGTTCGCCGGCGTGATGGGTGAAGACGTACGAGCGGATCTCCTGCTTCACCGCCTCGGGGAGGCGCGGGTGATCGAAGATGAGGTTGTTGAAGCCCAGCGCGAGATGGATCTCGACCGTCTCGCTCTCGGGGAACCGGGAGAACAGCGTCATGGGCAGCGTGGAGGCCCCGTGCTGGACCGCCCCCGCGAGTCCGAACTCCCCCCGGGCCATCCGCGAGATCGCCGACAGCGTGTCGAAATCCACGCGCACCTCCGCCAGGCTCCCGTCCGGCAGGACCACCCCGCCGTGGGTCGTGCCGGAGTTGACGCTGACCTTGCTGATGCCCGCGCCACCGCCCCGCCCCGCCAGCGCCGCGGGGTAGGTGGCCATGAAGGCCCGCAGCTCGTCGGGGGTCGTGTTGTGGGCCCCCACCTCGCCGATCTCCGCCCCCACCGAGATCGTGACGCCGCCTGGCTCCAGCTCGCGGATGGCGCGGGTGAAGCGGGCCGTCAACTCGGCGTTCAGCCGCTGCTGCTCCACGAGGGACGGCAGGGAGAGATCCACGATCGTCGAGGCATCCACGTCGATGTTGTAAAAGCTCGCGGCCAGCTCTTCACGCATCAGATCGGTGAGCCGTCTGACCTCGGCCTCCGGGTCCCTGGCGTAGGCGGCGGCGTTGACCTGCACATGGTCCCCCTGAAGGAAGATCGGTCCCCGGTGCCCCTCCCGCAGGGCCGCGGCCAGGACGGCGGCCGTGTATTCCGCCGGCCGCTGATCCGCGTAGACCATCTCGGCCAGCGCCTGCTCGAAGATCAAGAGATCGGCCCCCAGCTTCCGCGCGGCCCGGAAGGCCGCCCGTGAGGTCTGGTAGGTCCACCCGCGCAGGTTCAATGCCGGCACGGTTCGCCCGCCCCACCCTACCCGCCCTCGCGCCGCGTAGAGATCCTGGATCGAAGCCGGCATCACCCCATTCGCACGCGCAGCCTCTCGGATGGCCCAGATCGCCGCATGGCGAACCTCCGGGTCGGCCAAGGCCGCCGCCCGGGCCCACCGGTCCAGCATGCCTCCCGGCGGCCGGGCACCATCCGGCAGGCATGGGGTGAGTCCGCGCGAGAGGCCGAGCGTCCGAAGATCAGCCACCAGTTCCGACACCGAGGTCACAGTCATTGTGAGGGTCCTCCGAGGAAAATGTGAAGGCAAATCGCGGCTGCCACGAGGACGGAAGCATAGCATGTCACTGCGTGGATGCAATAGATCCGGCCGAGTTTCTTTCGTCCCTTCGTGGCAGAGACAGGAGCTTTCCGTTCAATGGATTGCCCTGCTCCGGCTCTCCGGAAACCAGCGCTCCGCGCGAGAATCAGGTCAGTCCTCCTCCGGGCAAGCAGGATTCCACCCTCGATTAGCCTTTCTTCGACCTGTTGGCTGCTTTTCGGCCACTTGATCGGTAGACCGCCCAAGAGGCTGATCCTGATCGTCCCATAGACCGATTTATGCCCTTGGAATTCATGAGAGATTCGGGTATGGTTACCGCCCACGGATTCCTGGCATATATCGTGCTAACCTCGCCATGGGGCGGTCCATTCTGAGGCGTCCCCGGACGGAAGGAGTGCGGCCAGATGCCCACGGCCAAGGTGCTCGTGATCGAAGATAACCCCATGAACATGGAGCTGGCCACAGACCTTCTGAGGCTCCAGGGGTGCGAGGTGCTTCAGGCCGTCACAGCCTTTGAGGCGCTGGACCTCCTCCGCGAGGTCACACCAGACCTGATCCTGATGGACATACAGCTTCCCGGGCTGAATGGACTCGCTCTGACCAGGGACCTCAGGGAGGACCCAAGGACAAAGGATATCCCCATCATCGCCATCACCGCCTACGCCATGATGGGCGACGAAGAGAAGGCCGTCCGGGCGGGCTGCAACGCATATATACCGAAACCCATCGAGACCACGAAGTTCTTCCAGGTGGTGGGCGAGGTCCTAGGCAGACGGCATGGATGACGCGGCGGTCCGAGAACGCGGGATGTTCCCACCGCTCGACGGAAAAGCAGCCATGAGCATGCAGACGATCCTCGTCTTGGTCGTGGACGACGAGCCGATCATCCGGCAGCTTTACGCCGACCTCCTTGCCGAGCATGGCTATCAGGTCCTGATCGCCAGGAACGCCAAGGAGGGGATCGCCACGGTGATGGGCGGCTCCATTGACGTGATCCTCATGGACATCGTGATGCCCGAGATGACGGGCCTGGAAGCCCTGGAGGCCATCAAGCGGATCGCTCCAGAGATGCCGGTCATCATGGTGACCAGCCATCCCACGAGCGAGAACGCCATCGCCGCCCTCAAGCTCGGCGCCTGCGACTTCCTCTCCAAGGGCTTCCAGCCCCAGGACCTGCTCCTCTCCATCCAGCGGGCCGTGGAGCGGCGGAAGCTCGTGCTGGAGAACAGGCGTCTGCTCGAGGGGCTCCAGGACAAGGTCCAGGAATTCACGACCCTCACCGAGGTGGGGCACACCCTGAACTCCACGCTGAACCTGGACGAGTTGCTCGGCCTGGCGATGCGGAAGGCCCAGGAGGTCCTCAAGGCAGAGGCCAGCTCCCTGATGCTGATTGACGAGGAGACCGACGAACTGTACTTCCGCGTGGCCCTCGGTGAACGGGGGGACGCGGTCAAGGAGGCTCGTTTGAAGATTGGCCAGGGGATCGCCGGGTGGGTGGCCCAGAAGGGCGAGCCCCTCCTGGTGCCGGACGTCCAGGAGGATCCCCGCTTCTACCGCAACCTGGACCAGCAGTCCGGATTCCGGACCAAGTCCATCCTCTGCGTGCCCATTCAGGCCAAAGGCAAGACGATCGGGGTGGTGGAGGTAATCAATCGGGCCGACGGAGGGGAGTTCCAGGAGAAGGACATCGCCCTCCTCTCCGCCATTGCCGCCCAGGCGGGAATCGCTATCCAGAATGCCCGGCTCTACGGGGAGACCGAGCGGCAGAACGTGGAGTTGAGCTTCCTCTTGCAGTCCAGCCAGGAACTCCTCTCACCCCTCGACCCCGACACGATCTTCTCCCGCATCACGGCGAAGCTGCTGGAGGTCATCCCCGCCGCCCGGACCGGGATCATCCTCCTGGAGGACGAAGAAGTCGGTCGCATCGCGGCCGGCTCGATAGATGCCCGGCGCCTGCCGAGGCAACGGTGCGGCGCAGGCAAAATTCAGCTCGCCCTGTACCCCGAGATTCAAGAGGTATTGCGGACCGGGCGCCCCATGGCGATTTCCGATGTCTGGACACATCCGCTGACGGCAGGGGTGCGGGACCTGTTGCGCGCCATCGGCCTCCGCTCGCTCCTGGTCACACCCATGCTGGACCAGGGTCGGGTCTTC
>JACPAT010000345.1 GCA_016180655.1 Candidatus Methylomirabilota bacterium
GTCGTCTCCAGCCCCCGCGTCCCAGGGTGCGTGTCATTCGCCCGTGTAGTACCGCTGAGTGTCACGTTCCAGATCCCGGCAACAGGAGCGACGAGAGAAACCCCCCGCTCGGCTGAACGCTCCTGAACCTGAACGCCCGATCCCGCGTGTCAGTTGCACCGCTTGAGGAGGAGCGCCCACATCCTTACCGGGGTCGCCCCCTCGTTCCGGGATTCGTGGGGCGTCCGGGGCGGGAGCCAGCGAACCGCGCCGGGCTTCAGCACCTCCCGCCCGTTCGGAGTGATCAGCGTCAACTCCCCCTCCAGGATGATTCCCAGCTCCGGCTCGGGGTTCACGTGCTGCTCGGCGACCGATCCCGGGGGGAAGGTCAAGAGCACCACCTGGACCGACTCGTTGTCCAGCACGACGACGTCCTGGATGTCGTCCCCGGAGGCCCGGGCATCCACAAGGCCTCCCAACAGAGCCAAGGCCACAATCAGCCCACCGGCCGCCATCCATCTCCTGGCCATGCTCCTTGCCTCCCCTGTCTCCCCTGGCGCCGCGTTGCTGGTAGCCGCCTCACGCGGACGCTGGCCTACCACCAAGAGCCACGCCCGATCGCCGGCGTCCTCACCCGATCCACAGGATCGACCACGGAGCGTGGCGGTAAAGCGCACGCACCCCGTTCACGGATGGTTCGCGCTCAGCGCATCCGGGCGGACATCGTGGTGACCTCCCCATTCCGGAAGGTGAACTTCTTGCTCCAGTCCGAGGTCGCTCCCCCGATGCTCACCGTGCAGTCCACGCCCAGGACCCCGTTGCCCCCCTCCACGCCGTTCTGAGTCACGGTCATGGACACGGTGTCCTCCCCGTAGTGCTCCTTCAGGTAGTGCTTGGCGGCTTCGACCAGTGGCATCTCGAAATCCGGCATCCTCGCCCTCCTCTCTCGGAAACGAATTGGCGGCAGCGTGCAGGCCCGGTCGCCGGGCGGTGGGTCCGGACCCGCAGTGTAGTGGATCGGTCGCTTTCGTTCAAGGTGTGTTGGTGTTAGCAGGGGTGGGGGTGAGTGCGATCGCCGGGGACGCGCTCTCAGAGGAACAGCCGGCCGTCCCCCAGGCCGCCACCCGGAGTGAGTTTCTCCAGGGCCTTCTCCAGGGCCGCCTGCTGCTCTTCCTTGAGTCCGATGAACATGATGCCGCTCTCGTAGCGAAGGAGGCGCTTGCCGTCCGGGGTTTGCTCGCTACCGGTCACGGTGCTACGGACCACGCGGGCCGAGAGGAGCAACGACCCGATGACGGGGGGCAGTTCAAAGGTGCACGGGGATCCCGGCGGGAGAGGGCTGAGGTGCTCGATGCGGGCACCGCTGAGGCTGATGTCGAGGATGCGGACGTCCAAGATCGCGCGTGCCCGGCCGCCGAGGCGGCCGGAGACTGCGATCCGCGTGGCACGGCGTCGTTCCTGAAATTCGGCCACCCCCAGCCCCTCCTTGCGAGCGCGAGCGAGCCACCGGTCGCCCTCTGGCACGCCGTATTTCGAAAGACCCGGCACGGCCGCTGGCGAAGGCTAGGCCTGCCTGGCGTTCCTGTCAAGCGCTCCTGCATTGACCTGGAACGGTTCGCCTCTCTTCCCGGTATGATCCGGAGGGACATGCCCGGACCGGGCAATCGCCCTGAGGCAACTCGCACGTCCTCTCATCGCCCTTCCTGAAGCTCCTGCTTCCCGCTCCGGCGCATCATGGCCTCCGGATTCACCGTGCGCGGCGGAAGATTCCCCTCCAGATAGCTCTCGATGTTCTCCGCAACCTGCCGGAAAAACAGGTCGTAGGCCTCGCGCGTCACGTAGCCCACGTGTGGAGACAGCACGACGTTCTCCAGCGCCAGGAGGGCATGGTCCGGCGGCAGCGGCTCGGTCTCGTAGACGTCCAGGGCCGCACCGGCGATGCGGCCGTCGCGAAGGGCAGCGATCAGGGCCGTCTCGTCCACCAGCGGGCCTCGCGCCGTGTTGATCAGGTAGGCGGTCGGCTTCATGAGAGACAGGTGGTGCGCCGTGACAATCCCCCGGGTCCGCTCGGAAAGGCGGAGATGCAGGCTGATCACATCGCTGTCGCGAAAAAGCGTGTCGAGCGGGACGCGTGTGGCCCCGCTCGCCGCCGCTCGCTCGTCCGTCAGCGTCGGTCCCCACGCCAGCACGCGCATGCCCAGGAACTGCCCGAAGGCCGCGATGCGGCTCCCGATCCGGCCCAACTCCAGGATGCCGATTCGTTTGTTCATCGGGCTGGATCGTCTCCGAGAAAACTCACGTCGCCTGTGCCTGTGCCGAACTCTCCTCGCGTCGTGTCCGTAGCGGAGGAATCCGACGCGCCGCTTTGGTCTCCGCTCCCGCCGGTGCGGCCCGTGGCCTACGAGCCAGCGACGCGGTCAAGATAGAAGCGGCTCATGTCGGTACCGACCGGCTTCTTCCCGAGCGTCCACGTGGCCCGAGTTCCGGCCGGTGAGGGCCAGCAGCTCCAGCGCCGGCAGCCGTTCCAGCAACGACGCTGGAAAGCGGGTCCGCTCGCGGATGAGGACGAGGATCTCATAGGGACCCAGCCGCCGGGCCAATCCTTCTTCACTGGCCAGGGTATCCCGGAAGACATCCAGGCTGGCCCGCCCGGCCAGCCGCGACCAGTACGGCAGCCAGCGCACCGTACCCTGATAATCATCCAGTTGGTCTCCGCTCCCGCCGGTGCGGCCCGTGGCCTACGAGCCAGCGACGCGGTCAAGATAGAAGCGGCTCATGTCGGTACCGACCGGCTTCTTCCCGAGATGTCGGTACCGACCGGCTTCTTCCCGAGTTGCCGGAGCATGGTGGTCACCTGCCCCCGATGGTATGTCCCGTGGTTCACCACGTGCTGCAGGCTGTGCACAAGAGGCAACGTGTGCGCATTTCCCGCCAGATCCCGGTAGGCGAACGGCTTGGCCAGACCCTCTTCCGACAGAGACTTCAGGAATGTCTGGCGCTCCCGCTCGATGGCGGCGAACCGGTCCTTCAGGCTGGCCACGGTCGAACACTCGGTTGCGGCCAGCCCCGCAGGCGGGGATTCGCCGTTCCACCGGCGCAGCCAGATCCACTCGGCACCGAGGATGTGGACCAGGGTGTCCCGCACCGACGGAAAGCTGTTCTTCAGATCCCGCAGAAATTCCTCGGAAGCGAGTGGCTCCACCGCGCCCAGGACCCGCGTATTGGCCCAGGCGTTGTACTCAAACAGCGTGAAGATGTCTTGCCGATTCATGATCATGACCTCCTATTAACTGAACCAGAGCCTCTCCGCGGTTCCACCCATGATGGCATCCAGTTGCCCTGTGGAGAGAAACTTCGCCTCGCGCGGCAGGAAATTGCGATTGCGCACATATCCGCAGCCGGCGAGGACGTGGGGAAAGTCGGAGCCCCACATGCAGCGGTCCGCGCCGTAGGCCTTGACCGCTGCCTCCAGGAAGGGCATGCCGTCCCGGTATGGGTAGCGTTGTTCGCACCAGTGATGAAATCCGGACAGCTTGACGGAGACGGTGGGCAGGCCCGCGAGTTCGAGAAGGGTCTTGAAGATCGGCTGGTGCAGGCCCGCCTTCGGCACCGGGTTGTTGAGGTGGTCAACCACCACTCGCACGGAGGGAAACCGCCGTAACACCCCGTGCAGTCTTGCAAGATCTGTCCCCGCCCAGAGCACGCAGACGATGGTGTCCGTCTCGGCGATGGCTTCCCACAGCGGCATGGTCTCTTCGATCCCCAACCAGGGTCCCGTCGTCGGGCCCTCCCCCTCGCGGTAGGCCCGCAGGCGGATCCCCGTGGCACCCTGGGCACGCCATTTCTTCAGGGCCGCGGCCGCGCCCGGACCGCGCGGATCAATCACGCAGACGGCCCGGAACCGGTCCGGGTACCGCCTGGCGCACTCGATCATGTATGAGTTGTCCCAGTGGTACAACCAGGTCTGGACGAACACCGCCTTGTCCACGCCGGCCTCATCCATGTAGTCCATGAACAGCTCGACCGGGGCCTGGGCCTGGGCGCTGTAGTTGCCGGGGCCCATCGGTCCCGGGGCTTTCCCGGCTGCGGTCCCGTCCCAGACGTGCAGGTGCGAATCAATGATGGGTGCCATGCGCGGTTTCCTCTCAGGTGATGGGTCTCGGGGATCTGGTTGCGTTCTCGTTCCGGGGGTCAGACTGCGGGCCGTCGCGCGTGCCAGGGGGTGGCCGCCTCGTAGGCCGCCCCGACGCGCAGGATCGTGGCCTCGTCGAAGTGGCGCCCCATGATTTGTAACCCGAGCGGGAGACCCGGGGGCGCGAAGCCCATCGGCACGCCCAGGGCAGGCAGGCCGAAGGTGCTGCTGGGCGCATTGAACACCGGATCCCCCGTGGAACCCAGGCCCTCCGGCGCGGGACCCGGCGCCGCGGGCGTGACCACCACATCCACCTCGCTGAGGAGCCGGCGCATGGCGGCCATGGCCTCGGACCGGACCTGTTGCGCGCGAAGATACGATGCGGCCGGGACCAGCAGGCCCGCCTCGATCAGCGCGGCGAGCTTCGGCCCGTAGTCTTTCGGTCGGGCTCTGAACCGATCCCGATGGAAGGCCGCGGCCTCGGCGTGCAGGACCACGCGACCTGCCTCCACGCCGGCCTCGAAGCAGGCCGGAGGTTGCACATCTAGCACACGCATTCCGAGCCCTTCCAGCACGCGAAGGGCGTCTTGAAAGGCCGTCCTGACGGCCGCGCTCGAGCGCTCCGGAAAGTACCGGTCCGGAATCCCTGCAGTGAGCCCGCCAAGCGGGTTCCCCAGCATCTCGGCATAGTGCGGCACGGGCCGGTGCGCCGCACTCGGATCGTCGGGATCCGGTCCCGCCACCGCCCCCAACAGCAGGGCCGCATCCCGGACGGTCTTTGCCATGGGGCCGGGATGGTCGAGCGACCACGCCAGCGGCAGGATCCCGTGCCGGCTCACCCGGCCATAGGTCGGCTTGAGCCCCACGACCCCGCAGAACGCGGCCGGCCGGACGATCGAGCCGACGGTCTGGGTCCCGAAGGCCCCCAGGCACATGCCCGCCGCGATGGCCGCCGCCGAGCCGCTGCTGGACCCGCCGGGTGTGTGGCCCGG
>JACPAT010000316.1 GCA_016180655.1 Candidatus Methylomirabilota bacterium
TCTGCTCCAGCGCGGCGCGCAGCTCCGCCTCGCGACCGTACCGGACCCACCGCTGGATGATCACCCGAACCGGCATGACCCCCTCCTCCACGGATTTCCGATTGCGGATTTTGGATTGCGGATTGGTCAAATCCCGAAAGGTCGCCCGACTCTTTCCCTCGAACCTCCCTACTCCGCCTCCCGGTACGCCGTGCTCGGGCAGATCTCCCGGAAGGCGCAGTAGCCGCATTGGATATACCCGGGCGTCGCGGTGAACTCCCGGGCGCGGATCCCGCGGGCGACCTTCCCGATGGTGTCCCGGGTCTCCTCGAGGTCGGCCGCGGCCTTCCGGGCACCGCCCACCAGCCCAGACTCCAGGAAGTGCAGCTCCACGGCATCCGGGATGCGGCCGGTCATCTGGTCATGGGCCAGGGCATAGATGGCCAGTTGCAGGCTCTCCCGGGCCTTCCGGTCCGCTTCTTTCTGGTCGCGGACGGCCGACGACTTGTAATCAATGATGGCGACGCGCCCGTCCCGCTCGTCCAGGCGATCCCAGCGGCCGATCACCTTGGTGGTCTCCAGCAGGAAGGAGAACGGTCGCTCCACCGCCGTCGGGACCGTCCCCGTCCGCTCCTGCTCGGCCACGAAGCGTCGCAGGACCGCCCGCCCCTGCTCCAGGCGCAGGTCCTCGTGCTCGCGCGTCAGGAATCCCACGCTCTGCCAGGCTGCCTCGAAGGCCTCCAGGACCTCTGCCTCGGTGACCCCGCCTTCCAGGTGGGGCGCGGACTGGGCCAGGGTGAGTTTGCGCCGCAGATAGAACGAAATCGCCTCGTGCAGCGCCTTGCCGTAGACCACCGAGTGATGCTCCCGGATCGGCACCCGCAGGAGGTGAATGTACTTGTATTTCAGCGGGCAGGTCAGATAGTCGTCCACCTGGTAGTGGCTGAGGGGCAGGATCTCGTGATCCGGGATGGCCCGGAGCGCGTCCGCGCTCTCCTCCACCGAGGGGGCATGGCGCTGGATCGCCTCCAGGGCCGAGGCCTTGTACCGCGGGGGTTCCGACGGCGGCAGATCCAGGGCCTCCAGGAGGAACCGGCTCACCTTCTTGGCGCGGGTGCCCCCGTAATCCCGCGCGCTGGTCAGGAACAGCTCCCGCCTGGCCCGCGTCATGCCCACGTAGAAGAGGCGCCGCTCTTCTTGCAGGTGAAAGTCCCCGCCCAGCAGGAGGTCGTGCAGCAACGCATCCGGCAGGGCCAGGGGCTCCCGCCGTCCGCGCGAGGGGAAGCGGTCGGCCACCAGGCTCACCAGAAAGACCACGGAGAACTCGAGCCCCTTGGCCTTGTGGACGGTGAGGACGTGCACCGCGTCGGCGTCCTCGTCCGCCTCCACCGCCGCCGGATCGTCGCCGCCCTCCATGAGAAGGTCCAGGTGCCGGATGAACTGGGGGACCCCCGCCGGCGGCGCGGCGACGTCGGCGAACCGGTGGACAATCTCGAAGAAGCGCGCGATGTTTCCCACGCGTTGGTCGGCCGCGGACGTGCCGGCCGCGGTCAAGCGCTTGAGCAGGCCGCTCCGCATGAGGAACTGGTACAGGATCTCGCCGGTGGACCGTTCCCGCGAGAGCGCCACGTACTCCTTCAGGTCCTTCACGAGCCGCTCGACCGTGGCCCGGAACGTGAGGTCGAGATCGCCCGGAGCGGCCGGGCCGTCGAGATTCTCGAAGACCCAGCGCAGCGAGCGGTTCGCGCGCTTCGCCGCGCTGGCGCACCGGGCAAGCTGCCAGTCGTCCATGGCGTACAGCTCGGACCCGGCCAGGAAATACAGGCTCACCGTGTCCTCGGGATCGGCCACCACCCGCAGGAAGGCGATGAGCAGGCGGACCTCGGGCCGCGCGTAGAGCCCCTGGTTTCCGCTGAACCGCCAGGGGATCCCCTGCAGGTTCATCGCCCGCAGGAACGGGTCGGCGTCCCGGTTGGCGCGCACGAGGATGGCCACGTCCCGGTAGGTCCAGGCCCCCTCCTCCACCCGGCCCGCGATCAGGCGGGCCACGCCGTCGGCCTCGCTGGAGGCGGTGTCGTAATGCAGGTGCCGGGGCGGGGGGCCCTCGGGCGCCGTCGCGACGAGGCGCTTGTCGATCCCCTCCCGCACCTCCAGCCGGTCCGGGTCGTTGTGGTGGATGAGGCGGGAGGCGGCGTCCAGGATGGCCTGGCCGGAGCGGAAGTTGTCCCGCAGGACGATTCGCCGGGCGTCCGGATACGCGGCCGTGAACCCCAGGATGTTGCTGATGGCCGCGCCCCGGAACTTGTAGATACTCTGGTCGTCGTCCCCCACGACCGTGACGTTCCCCTCCGGTCCCGCCAGCAGCTTCACCAGTTCCCACTGGGTGTGGTTGGTGTCCTGGAACTCGTCCACCAGGATGTAGCGGAACCGGCCCCGCTCCCCCAGCAAGCGCTGGTACTCGCCATAGCACGCCGCCATCTCGTGCTGAAGCTCCGCCTCCTCCCGCAGCGCCGCATCCTCCGGCGATGCCGTGGCCCGCCCGGCCAGCGCCGCCGCGAAGGTCAGGTACTCCTCCGGCGTCACCGCCTCGTCCTTGGCCCGGCTGAAGAGCGTGACCAGCGCCTGGAGATGCTTCGTCGGGTCCCCCAGCGGGCGCAGGCGGAGGAGCGGCAACCGGAACAGGTGCTCCCGCAGGAAGACCGCCTGCTCGGGGCGCGTGAGTACCCGGAAATCGGTGCGGAGACCCAGAACCAGCCCCTCGTCCCGCAGCACCCGGTCGCCGAAGGCGTGGAACGTGCTGATCCACATGTCGGCGAAGCCATAGGGAACCAGGAGGTCCACCCGCCCTTCCATCTCTTCGGCGGCCTTGTCGGTGAAGGTGAGGGCCAGGATCTCCGAAGGGCGGGCCCGCTTGGCCGCCACCAGATAGGCGATCCGGCGGGTGATGGCCGTGGTCTTCCCCGTGCCGGCGCCGGCGACGACGAGGAGCGGCCCCTCGCCGTGGGTGACGGCGTCCGCCTGCTCCGGGGTGAGGCCTTCCAGCACCCGGGCCAGGGCCGGGCTGTCTTCGCGCACTGTCGTCAGCGAATTAGGCATCTCGGCTACACGCGTTCGGTTGTTTCCCGCCCTGCGGGATTCGGGTGTTCGGTGGTTCTCGGGAACCAGGAACAACCGAACCACCGAATCCGCCTCAGGCGGAAACTCTCGAACGCTTCTTCTTCCTACGCCTGCTGCTCCGCCGCCCTCTCGTGGCCGCGGGCCGCATAGATCAGGGGCAGGCTGACCACGGTGACTCCCATCTTCACCAGATACTGCCCCCGGATCAGGGGCCCCACGGGCAGGACCCCGGCGAAGGCGATGCCGATGAACAGGACGCTGTCCACCAGCGTGGAGACGGTATTGCTGGTCAGGACGCGGATCCACTTCGGTCCCCCGACGCGCGCGCGCCACCAGGCGAAGACCTCCGTGTCCACCAGGGAACTCACCAGATACGCCACCAGAGAGGCGAACACGATGCGTGGCGTGCTGCCGAGGACCCCCGCGAAGGCGCCCGCGTCCCGGTAGAAAGGAGCCGCCGGGAGCCAGATGGCGAACTGAACGTACCCGGCCAGGAGGAGGTTGGCCGCGAACGCCGTCGCCACCACCTCCCGCGCCCCCGTTTTCCCCAGGCGTTCGTTGATCAGGTCAATGAGGGTAAATGTCAGCGCGTACAGGAAGACCGCCGCGGGAACGACGATGCCGCCGATGGCGACCGGCTTGCCCGCGGTGACGTTGGAGATGAGTTCACAGGCCACGTACAGCCCGATGAGGAGGGTCGTCATCGCGGTGCAGCCTAACACACTTCCGCACCCCCATCAAGGCGCGTTGGGGACCCCATCTCCAAATTTCGAATTTCGAATGTCGAATTTCGAAGTCTGCGCGATCGCGATGAGGGGTGACGTGGGAAGGGTGTCGGGGGGATTCTCCACGGAGTCTGGAACGAAAGCCGGGCTGCTGGGCCGAGACGCGGCTGAGGCTCATCCGGCAGCGCTCCTCCAACGGGCGCAGTCCCAGCTCGGCGGCGATCGCCTGCGCAGCCCCCAGATGGCGGGCTGCAGCCGGAAGGTCGCCCCGCGCGAAGGCCACCTCCCCCAGCACCCACCAGATCCTCCGTCGCGAAAATCATAAAGATAACGATTGACACGCCTGCATGCTTTGGGCATTGTACACAAACAATACCGTCCTGATCCGGTACGACGCAAGACCAAACTACGCGTCCCGCTCAAGGCCGACCGCCCCGCAGCTGACCGCTTCCGGATTGAGGGGCGATCATGGACACGGCCGGCGCACGGGTCCTGGTTGTGGATGACGACGCCGCCTCGCGGCGCTTGCTGGAGGTGCGACTGCGCGCCTTGCAGTGCGAGGTGGCCACGGCCACGGATGGGCAAGAGGCCCTGGCCGCCATCCAGCAGGAGGTCCCGGCGCTGATGCTGCTCGACCTCCAGATGCCCCGGATGGACGGCATGGAGTTGCTACGAGCGCTCCGGCGGGAGGGCATTGATCTGCCCGTCATCGTCATCACCGCCCACGGCTCCATCCAGACGGCCGTGGAGGCCATGAAAGAGGGCGCCTACGACTTCCTGCCCAAGCCCTTCGATCCCAAGCA
>JACPAT010000304.1 GCA_016180655.1 Candidatus Methylomirabilota bacterium
CACCAGCGAGATCCACCTGGACATCCTCACCAACCTGAAGCGGATCAACTCCCATGTCACGGCGGTCGCCTACCCGATTCTCGAGAATAGGTAATGGCTGCGCGGGCCATGCCCACGTCCGCCCCAGGAACCATCAGATCGGCACACCCATTGTCCCGGCCTCACCATCGGGTCGTCCGATGATTTGGAGGAACCGCCGTTTGTTCTTGTTGCTGCGAGCGATCCTGGGTACATTTCCACCCGTCGTTTGAACCCAGCCGTGCCCGCGAGGAGAGGCTCGGGATGCCCGGTTCCCTGGAGCGACTGCAGCAGTGGGTCAAGGGGTGGATCGTGGACGTGGACCCGGAGGTCGAGGTCCAGGTCCTGCCGCCGCACGATGATCCGCGGGAGAGCGGAGAGGTGATCCCGATCCGCCTGGTCCGCCATGGCTATCGGATGACCGTGGCTTTTCCCGAAAGGAGTGTCTCTGGATCAGGTCTGCCGGAGGAGACCTGTCGGACGCTGGGCCAGGTGGTTCGACTTCTCCGGTACATGGAAGCACGTAGCCTTCGCCGTCCCGACCAAGCTGGATAGGAGGCTGGTGAGTGACGGCGCAGATTCCTACGGACGCCGCTGGACGGTCCACATGTAGTGCTCTGGCGTTTGCCGCCGGTAGGTGAGGACCTCGAAGCCTGCGGCTTCGCACCACTCACGCACCTGCTCCGGCGGGAGGCGTTCTGACTGCGGCGGCCCTTGCTCGCACGGGCCCTCTGGATGAAATTCCGCGACGACGGCCAGCGCCCCCGCCGGCAACAGGCGGGCGACGTTGGCCAAAATCCCCGGCGGATCATCCGTGTGATGCAGGACCATGGTGACCAGAGCCGAATCGGGCCGGAGAGCGCCGGGGTCCAACGTTGTCGCGTCTCCGACGATCCCCTGGATCTGCGTGACCCCACGCTCGTGTTTCAGACGCTCCAGGTACGCCAGGGCGTCGGCTGACCGATCCGCAGCGTACACGAGCCCGTCATGGCCTACTCGGTCCGCAAGCACAAAACTGACGTAGCCCGGGCCGGCACCGATGTCCAGCACCCGGGCGCCCGGCTGAAGGTGCAAGGCTTCCATCCACTCCTCGACTAGGCCGGCACGCCGAACCTGGCGAGCGAACACCTCGTCCCAGGTGATGTGGCTCAGGTCCTTCCGGTAGGATTCCTCCACGGCACGGCTCCTCTACATTCCGAGCTGTGAGACAGACCAGACAACGAGGCCAAGAGTCACAAGGATGGACATGCCAATCGTGATGCGCATCGAGATCGGCCGCTTCGAATCCCGCAACTGGTAGAGCATCAGACCAACCATTGCCAAGGACATGAGCAGCATGACCCGCCGAACCATAGGAAACATCGTCATGAAGCTCATCCCCGCACCACCTAGCCCGATGGCGAACAACATCATGTGCAGCGTGTGATGCTGGCTGGCCAGAAACGCCAGCACAATGGCGCCGACCGCGGCGAACCCGTCCTTTCGCATGGCACCCTTTCCGCTAAGAGAGTCTCGCAAAAAGCCTGACCGTTATCGCCCCCCAAGGTTTCTCAGGGCCAAGATTGCCACTCAGCGATCATTGGGGCAGAGTGCCTCGGTACAGCTTACCATCCCGGCAAGCAGTGTGCTGGTTCTGCCGAACCTCGAACCCAGTTGAGGCCGCGGACGTCACCTGTCATTTGGAACTCAGGACCTTCTTTGCAGCGTCCCCTGCACTCCCCTTAAAGTCAACGGCCCTTATCCCTTTGCTTTTCATGACCTCAACGATTCTCGGCCCGAAGGCTTCGGCTACAATCACCGTGACTCCCTTACCCGCCAGGAAGTCCACCATGGAGACCCCGACGCCTCCCGCTTGCTCTTTGTAGTAAGGGTTTTCGATCCCTTGTACAAATGTTCCCTTCTTGTCGAAGATGAGGAAGAACGGGCTCCGTCCGGGTTGCTTACCGACCGTGGATGCGGGCGTCTGGCCGTTCGCGGACACGGCGATTCTCTCCGTCTTCCCCTCTCCGGCGAGGGCGAACACCGACATCATCAGAAGGAACACGACGAGACCTGCGAGGATGAGCTTCTTCATGGACTTCCTCCTGAATTCGGCGCCTTCCCGCCGCGCCCTCTGAGATAAGTGGGCCGTAATATGAGAAACTCCCAGGTCACCGATGGCGTCCCCCGCTCATTCCCAGGTACGGCCGCCTCGACGTATCTCTGGGCCAGCCCACCGATCGATGTGAGCGCTTCCGGACAATGCCGCTCGCTTTCGGCGGGCCGCGTTTCCTCAACGTTCGGACCCCCTCCACTGGCTCCTTACTCTGCCCGCAACGCGACGATCGGGTCCAGGCGGGCGGCCCGCCGGGCGGGGTAGGCGCCGAAAAAGACACCGACCGCCCCCGAGACGCCCATGGCCAGAAGAATCGCCGGAGGCGAGATGGCTGTGGGCCAGCCGGTGAGGCGGCCGAGGATCAGGCCTCCAGCGACACCGACCACGCTTCCGATGAGGCCCCCCGCCAGGCTCAAGCTGGTGGCCTCGAGGATGAACTGGAGCAGGATGTCCTGGCGTCGGGCGCCGACCGCCCGGCGCACCCCGATCTCCTGGGTCCGTTCCCGCACCGAGATGACCATCATCGCCAGGATGCCGATCCCGCCGACGAAGAGGGAGATCCCGGCGATGCTCCCCAGGAGCAGGCTGAAGGTCTCACTCGTCTCTTGGGCTGCATCCAGAATCTCCGCCTGGGTCTGCAGGGTGAAGTCCTCGGGATGGCCGGATCGGATGCGGTGCCGCTCCCGGAGCACGTCCGTCACCTGGCGCGCCGCGGTGCTCATGGCTTGCTCGTCCCGGGCCTGCACATAGAGGCTGTTCAGGTAGGTGAGGTTGAAGAGTCGCCGGAGTGCCGTGTTAATCGGGATGAAGATCTGGTCGTCCTCGTCAATGCCGGCGTAGTTCACTCCCTTCGGCTCCAGGATCCCGATCACTTCGAACGGCACGTTGCCGATACGGATGGTGTCGCCCACCACCCCGCGTCCTGTGCCCAGATTGGTGAGAACCCTATGCCCCACGATGGCGACCCGTTGCGCACCTTGCACCTCATCGGCGTCGAAGAACCGGCCCACGATGGTCCGGAACTCCCGCACGGTGGGGAAGTCCGCCGAGGTCCCGACGATGCTGGTATTGGTTGTGCCCGTGCCGTACTTTACCGCGAGCTTCCGGCTCTGGATGGGGGCCACGCGGGCCACGGCCGGGCACTCCTCGAGAATCGTCTTGGCGTCCCGGAGATCCAGCGTTGTCACATTGCCGACGAGTTGCGGTCGTCCCGCCACATTCTTGATTTGGCCGGCACTCACGATGAGGATGTTGGTCCCGAGGCCCTGAATCTTCCCCAGGACGTCCCGCTTGGCCCCCTCGCCCACGGCCAGCATGACGATGACTGCCGCCACTCCGACCACGATGCCCAGGATCGCGAGGAGCGCCCGAAGCTTGTGGGCGGTCACCGCCTTGAGTGCAATGCGGGAGCCTTTCAGGAGGTGCATTCCCTCGGCCCCTCAGAAGATCAGGATCGACAGGAGAGCCGCCACGCCGACGATCACCAGGAGATCAACTTTCCGCCAAAGGGCGATGAAGGCCGCAGCAGCCAGCCCCCAGGTCTTCCAATCTACCAACGAGGCCTGCCCGAACTGCCAGAGGACGAATACGAGCAGCCCGATAAATCCGGCCAGGACCCCCCGAATCATCCACTGGACGGTCCGCAGACGCTTGATCCGATCGAAGTGGGGGACCGTGGCGACAAGCACCAGGAACGATGGGAAGAAGACGGCGAGGGTGGAGGCGATCGCCCCCACCACGCCGGCGATCCGGTACCCCACAAAGGTGGCGGTGATCATGATGGGGCCCGGCGTCACCTGCCCCAGGGCGATGCCGTCAATGAACTCCCGGGTGCTGAGCCAGCCCAGCCGCCCCACCACCTCCTGCTGGATCAGCGGGATCAGGGTGAAGCCCCCGCCGAACGCCAGCAGGCCCAGCTTCATCAAGAGCAGGTTGAGCCGCCCCAACACCGGGGCCCAGAGCTGTGGCCCCCCCACCAGCGCAGCCCCGACCAGGACGGCCGCGATCCATCCCCGTGCCCTCATGGTTTCCTCGCGGCCGATTTCGCTGTCCGAGCGTCGGCGAACCGGTACAGGGGAATCGCCAGAACGGCGGCCCCCAGGAGGATCACCAGGAAGTTCACCTTGAGCAGCATGGCGAGCAAAGCGAGCGACGCCAGCAAGATACCCCGCCATCCCTGTAGTGTGGTGCGGCCCAGGGTGAGGCAGGCGTTCAGGACAATCGCCACCACGACGGCGCCTAGTCCGCGGAAGAGGGCGCGGATCACGGGAACGGACCCGGCGTGGAAGTACAGGGCCGACAGCAAAGTCATCGCCAGGAAGGCCGGCAGGACGAAGCCGAGCGCCGCCACCAGCGCCCCCTGGTTGCCACGAAGGCGATATCCGGTGTACGTGCACATCTGGACCATGGTGGCTCCAGGAATCACCTGGCAGAGGGCCATGCCCTCCTTGAACTCCTGTTCCGAGAGCCATCGTCGTTTGCCAACCAGATCGCTCTTGAGATAGGCCATCATGGCCGGCCCACCGTACGCCGTGGCCCCTAGGCGGAGGAAGGCGAGGAAGACTCTCCTCAACGAGATGTCCGGCATGCCTTCAGCTCCTTTCCTACCCGCGGAGGGCCTCTACCGGGTGGAGAGACGCAGCTTTGCGGGCCGGCTGGACACCGAAGATCAGACCGACAAAGCCGGCGAAGAGGACCGCCCCCACGATCGCCGGCCACGAGATCGCCGCCGGCCAGCCTATCAGGTGCGAGGCGAGGAGGGCCCCACCCGCGCCCAAAAGGACACCGATCAGCCCTCCGGCTGCTGTCACAGCGCCGGCCTCCAGCACGAACTGAAGGAGGATGTCCCGACGCCGGGCGCCGACCGCGCGCCGGAGGCCGATCTCCTTCGTCCGCTCGCTCACCGAGATCAGCATAATGTTCATAACGATGAAGCCGCCGACCAAAAGGGAGAGAGCGGCGACGATGCTGAGGAAGAGCGTGAGCGTCTGGGAGGTCCCGGTCAAGATGCCGAGCATCTGCTCCGCGATCCGGACGCTGAAGTCATCCGGCATCCCCGGCGCGATGTGATGGCGCTCATGGAGGAGCTGTTTTACGCGCTCGGCCGCCCCTCGCACTTGCTCTCGTCCTTTGATCTGGACGACGAGTTGCGTCATGTTGGTCAGATTGAAGAGGCGGCGCGCGGCGGTGCCTTGGGGAATTAGGACTCGGTCATCCAGGTTCCCGCCTCCGGGGCTGGCACCCATTTTTTTCTGGAGGCCGATCACCTTGAAGGGGACGTGTTCAATACGGATGGTCTGTTCCAGCGGGTCAGCGTCGCCAAACAGGGCCGCGGCCGTGTCTTGCCCGAGGACAGCCACCCGGGCTTGAGACGATTGTTCCTCCACACCGAAGAACTCGCCCCGGGCCACGGGCGTCGGGCGGATGGTCGGATAGTTCGGCGTCACCCCCCAGACCATCGTCGTAGTGGACTGGCCGCCGAACTTGATGGACATCCCCTGTTTGGACTGAACCAAGGCGACATCCTGAACGTTCGGCACCTCGGCCTGGATGGCCTGGGCGTCCTCGGCGGTCAAGGTGGCTGGCACGGCATCCACGCTGCCCAGCCCCCGCGTCATGCCGCCCCCCGGCACCACCATGACGGCGCCGAAGGCGCTCAAGTTCTCCATCTTCTGCATCACTTGGACCTTGGCCCCCTGGCCCACGGAGACGATGACGGTGAGGGCGGTGATCCCGATGAGCACCCCCAGCATCATGAAGAATGTCCGGAGCTTGTTCGCGGTAAGTCCCTTGAGGCTGACCCGCACCGTGCTGACGATCTTCATGACCGCCCTCCTGCGACTGCCCCGACCGTCATATCTTCCGATCGGCTCTCCCAGGTGACCTGCCCATCTTTCAGGTGGATAACGCGCTCCGCATGCCGGGCGATGTCCGGCTCGTGAGTGACCAGGACGATCGTTCGCCCCTGACGATGCAGATCCTTGAATAAGGCCATGATCTCCTCGCTGGCCTTGGTGTCCAGGTTCCCGGTGGGCTCGTCTGCCATCAGGATGGCTGGATCAGTGACGAGTGCCCGGGCGATGGCCACTCGCTGCTGCTGGCCGCCCGACAGCTCCGGCGGCTTGTGATGCGCCCGATCCGCCAGCCCAACGCTGGCCAGGGCCGCGGCAGCCTTCACCCGGATGCCGCCCTCATCTCGATAGATCAGAGGCAGTTCGACATTCTCCAGGGCATTCGCCCGGGGCAATAGGTTATAACTCTGGAAGACGAAGCCGATCTTCCGATTCCGGATAGCCGACAGGGCGTCATCGTCCAGGCCGGCCACCTCCTGCCCGTCCAGCAGGTATGAGCCCGCGTCTGGCGTGTCGAGGCACCCCATCAGGTTCATCAGCGTGGACTTGCCACAGCCCGAGGGGCCCATGATGGCGACGAACTCCCCCTTTCGGACATGGAGGGAGATGTCCCGCACCGCCGCCACCTCGACGTCGCCCACCCGGTAGGTCTTCCGTATCCCGTCCATCTTGATCATGGCTAGCGGCTCCTTTCGGTCCGTGCTCACTTCGCGCCGGGCGGTAACGACTCTCTTGCCTGGACTCTCGCGTTCCCCACTTCGCCCACCACGACGCGGTCACCCTCTTTCAGGCCACTCACGACCTCCGTGTAGTTCTTGTCCTTCCAGCCCGTCTTGATCGGCTGCCGGACAAAACGATTCCCTTCCTGCACGAACGCCACGCGCTCCCCGTCCTCTCGCCGGACCGCCTGATTGGGAACGGCCAGCACCTTTTCCCGTTTCGCCACGAGGATGGTGGTGTTGGCGGTCATGTCGGGACGGAGCAAACCCTCCCGGTTGTCAATGGCGATCACCACATCGTAGGTGACGACGTTTTGCTGGATCAGGGCCTTGGGATAGATGGCTGTCGCCTTGCCGGTGAACTCCTGATCCGGGAAGGCGTCCACGGTGAATGTTGCCTCTTGCGCCACGTGGACCTTGCCGATGTCGGTCTCATCCACATAGGCGTCCACCTGGAGCCGGTTGAGATCAATGATCGTCACGAACGTGGGAGCCTGGGCCGCGGCGCTGCCCGAAGTCACCGTCTCCCCCTGCTGGGTCGAGACCGAGGCCACCACGCCGCCCATGGGCGCCATGATCGTGGCATATCCCAGGTTCGCCTCGGCGATGCGGAGGGCGGCGCGCGCCTGCTGGACCTGTGCCTCGGCGTACCACAGGTCTTCGACCGTGTACTTCTCCCGGATCAGGCTGAGCTGCTCGCGGGTGTTGTGCACCTGCGCGACCGCCACGTCGTAATCCCGGGCTGCGGTGTCCACGACCTGGAGGGCAATGCCGCCATCCTGATAAAGCTGCCGGTACCGGTCCAGGTTCACCTGGGCCAGCAGGCGATTGGCCTCCGCCTGGCGGAAGGCCGCCTCGGCTGACTGGATCTCCTGGGCGCGGGCGCCGTTCCGGACCGTGGCCAATCTGGCCTCATCCGCCGCGAGATCGGCCCGGGCTTTTTCCACAGCGGCGTGGAGGTCGTCCTGCTCCAGCCGGGCGATCACCTGGCCGGTCTTCACGCGGTCTCCCACCTGAACGGCGAGCTGCTCCACCCGGCCGGGGATGCGGGAGCCCACCTTCACCTCGGCCCCGACCATCGCCTTGATCGTCCCTGTGGCCGTTACTGTGGCGCTGAGGTCCCGCCGTGTGACCACCGCAATGGCGGGGCCGATCGGGCCGGCCGGCCGCGTGATGGTGTACCATCCCGCAGCTCCGGCAAGTGCGATCGCCACCCCGGCCATGCCGATCCATACCAATTTCCGTCGGTCCCCCATGGTCCGAGGTCTCCCCGCCCGGCGATCGGTGATCGCATCCCGCCGCATCGTCTCGACTGCGGCCTTGGCCAGCTCGGTCTGCATTACCTTACCTCCCGTTCCTCTGGCGTGAGCGCTCCACGCTCGACTTGGCGGCGGATGTTTCCTGTGCCATGAGGCCCGGCGTCTCGTGGGTCGGGGCGCCAGCCTCAATACCTCCCCCCTCCAGCAACCCCTGCCCGAATCGGATGGGGACCCCGAAGTTGCCCCCCCGGAACTCCGGCAGGTAAGCGGTATTCACGCCGATGACTCGACCTTGCAGGTCCAGCAGCGGTCCGCCGCTTCCGCCGCCTGTCGTCTGGGCGTCGTAGACCAGAATGTGGGGCAGCGCCTCCCAGAGGAACCCCCCGGTGATCGTCGGGCGGAGGCGATGGGTCTCGACCAGGCGCTCCGTCATGGCGTACCCATCCGCCCCGGTCGCCGCTTCTAAAGCGTTCAGCTCTGGCGTGTCGAGCTTGGCCAAAACGGCGTCCAGCCCCGTCGGGTAGCCGATCAGGATGACCGGCCGGCCCTCCGGGATTTGATCGGCCTGGGGGTGAATGGAGAGGGGCTCTGCACTGGGGACCCATCCCACGGTCCTGATCAGGGCGATGTCCTGTTCGGCGTCCACCCGCAAGACCTCAATCGGCACAGCCTCGACCTGCTCCTGGAAGAAGGCCCGCAGCCGAAGGAAAACAGGCCGGAGCCCGGCAGCGAGGAGCGGCGCGCTGGCCTCGTCCTCCCGCCACGGTTGGGCGACGTGGCGGTTTGTGAGAAGTTCCCCCTGCTGTCCGACGAGGAACGCCGTCCCGGTGTAGTTTGTGACGGCGATCGGCCCTGTCCCAGTGAGATCCACCAGCGGTACCCCCCGAGGATCGGCGACCGGCTCTCCTACCTCGTTCAGGACGTGCCGGAGGGGGCGTCCCGCAGTGTCCACGAAGGTGTACGTCCCCCAGACGAACGCGACGGCCGCCCGCGCCCTCGCCACAACAGCGGGGACCTCCTCCCGTCTGGACTCGACCGCCCGTACTCGCGCCTCCAGTGTCTGAATGTGCGCCCGAAGGGCCTCGGTGTCTTGTAGGTCTCCGTGCGGGATCGCGACACATCCCCCCGCCACGGCCAGCACGAGGCCGAGGGTCAGCGTCCGCAGCGGGGGTCCCAGTGGAGTCATGATATTCTACCTTCAGCGCGCAAGGCGTCCCGGGGGCGGACCGCCCATCATCCACCGGGGATGACCCGCCTCGTCCCGCAACTCCAGGACAGCACCAGTCCGCTCGTTGGTGACCCGAGCCGCGACGAGGTGGAGGTTTCCGCCGCGGTCCATCATCTTGGAGCCTTCGACGCTCAGAGGGTCGCCTTCACGGATGTCCGCACCGAGTTGTCTGAGGTACCAACCCGGGCCAAGGATCACCGTGTACGTATCGCGCGGGCACTCGAGGGTGAGGGTCGCCGGACCTGACCGGGCCTCGAGGCTTGCGCGGGCGACCGTGCCGCTCACCCGGGTGACCGTACTACGGTCAAAGCCGGGATTGATGGGGGAGCCCCACCACCAGCCCTGCCCGTTGGCCGAGGCGGGGACCGCCAGCATCACCCCTGTCAGGGAAGCAGCCAAGACAAGTGTCGCGATGTGTGGATGGGGGAAGTGCGCGCGTGGGCCGTGGCACCGGATCCAGGAAATCGCATGGTGCATCCCTTCTCCAATCCGCAGCAGGAAACCGAGCAGGAGACCAACGCAAATGGCTCCCCAGACAAGCCATTCGATCAGGTTGCCCGTTGTTACCAGCCCCTTCACCAGCGCCTCCATGGTCATCACCCCCTTCATCTCATTCGCCAGCGCGGAGGGCCGCTCGATTAGCGGCAGTCCGGGCCCTCAATACCCAAAGGTGGGGGGAAGCAGGCATACCGGCCTTCAGGGACGGCGGTCGACACCTCGGCGCGGATGTCCAGGCCCTCGAGACCCTTGGGGGACACGTGGGACGGGTCAGGCATGACAAGGGTCAGGCCCACACCGGCCCCAAAGAGCGCCAACACGATGGCAAATATGATCAGGCCCTTCATGTCACACCTTTCTGCCATTCTGCAGGGGCGTCAAGAGGGGAGGCTGCCCTCCCCTCCCGGCCTCGCGGGCTCACCAGCGGGGCCTAAACCCCATCCCAGGGCCGAAGCCGCGGCCAGCACCGAAACCAGGACCAAACCCCGGACCCATCCCGGGCCCGAAGGCCGGCATCTGCGCCCGCTGCTCAGGCGTCAGAACCTCGGCCACTGCGGTTCGCGCCGCCAGCGCCTTCTCCTGCATCTGGGCCTGAAGCGCCGCCATCTCCTTCTGCTTCGCCGCGATCTTGGGCTGGTCCAGGGCCGGCTCCCGGAACAGCGCCTGGAGTTCTGCCCGCTTCGCGAACATCTCCGACCGGACCTTGGCCATCTCGGCAGACCGGTCGCCCTGGATCTTCTGGAGCTTCGTGACCTGTTCCGGGCTGAGGTTCGGCGCCGCCACGGCCGGGCCGTAGCCGTATCCGTGGCCGTAGCCCATGCCCATCCCGCGCCCGAACCAAGGACCCCACGCGAAGGCCGCCGAAGCCGTCAACGCCAGAGCCCCCACCAACCCGAGTGCTACCACTGTGCGTTTCATTATCGTTTACCTCCTTGCCGCATCTGCGGTCTTGGGTTCGGCCAGAGAAATGAGCAGGGTCCGTGCCACTGTCGCAAGCGGGGGGCTGCGCTGATTGGCGATTCGAAATCAGGCCACGGTTACAGGGGGTTAGACGGAACGCCGACCGGGGGAGAGCGTGACGGACAGGCAGGGGGTGACCATCAGGGGCTGCGGATCTCGCACTCGCTACTGCGGATTCGGCACGAGGGATCAGGAGGCTATTCGTCCTCCTCGTGCTCAGTGGAAATCCCGAAATCCTTCAAGCGGCTGTAGAGGGTCCGGAGGCCAATGCCAAGCTGTTCGGCGGCCGTGCGCCGATTGCCCTGGCAGGCCGCAAGCGCTGCCAGGATCGCCTCGCGTTCCAGCTCCTTCAGGGTCTTCGGCCCCCCGGCCGGCGGCGCTGGATGCATGAGGTTCAGGTGCGCAAGGAGCACGTGCTCCCCCTGGCACAGGATCACAGCACGCTCGACAACGTTCTGCAGCTCCCGGATGTTCCCGGGCCACCGATACTGCGTGAGTGTGGCAGCGGCATCCGGCGAGAAGCCGACGATCCGCTTCCCAAGTCGACGGGTCACCTGTCCGAGAATGTGCTCGGCCAGCGGGAGGATGTCGGAGGGGCGTTCGCGGAGCGGGGGCAGGGGAATGGGAAACACGCTGAGGCGATAGAACAGGTCGTCGCGGAACTGCTTCCCGGCTACCATTTGCTGGAGGTCTCGGTTGGCTGCCGCAATCACCCGGACGTCAACAGTCACGGTCTTCGTTCCGCCGACCCGTTCGAGAGTTCTCTCCTGGAGTACGCGGAGCAGCTTGGCCTGGAGGGCCGGGCTCATCTCGCCGACCTCGTCCAGGAGTAGGGTCCCCCCATGGGCCAACTCGAAGCGGCCGCGACGCTGGGCCACGGCCCCGGTGAATGCCCCCTTCTCGTGACCAAACAGCTCGCTCTCCAGCAGCGTCTCGGCCAAGGCGGCACAGTTGACCGCGACAAAGGCCTGATCCGCCCGGGGGCTCAAGTGATGGATCAGCCGGGCGACCAGTTCCTTCCCGGTCCCGGTCTCGCCTGTCAGCAGCACGGTGGAGTCGGCCGGAGCCACGGAGCGGGCCAAGTCCAGGGCCGCCTGCATCTTCGGGTCGCCAGCGATGATCTCTCCGAAGGGAAAGACAGCCTCCGTCGCCTGTCGAAGGGTAGCCGCTTCGTCCGCCACGCGCCGTTCCTCCAGTACCCTCCGGACGGCCAGGCGTAGCTCATCCGGGTTGGCCAGCGGCTTCAGCAGGTAATGGGCCGCCCCGATCGTCTCGCCGCACCGTCTCCAGGACCTCCAGGCCGGAGATCCCGGGCATCTTCAGGTCGGTGATGATCAGATGGTAGTGACGCTTGGCGACGAGCTGGAGTGCCTCCTCGCCGCTGGCTGCCGACGTCACATCGTGTCCCTCGTCTCTTAGCACCGACGTGACCAGGAGGCGCATGGCCGCCTCGTCGTCCACCACAAGAATGCTGGCCTTCCCCTTAGCCATCGGTGGGTGCCTCCTGCTGGAGTGTCACTTCGATCGCCGTGCCCTCCTGCCCGGTGCGGGAGACTCGGATCGTCCCGCCGTGCGCCTCGACGATCTGCCGGCAGATGGCGAGACCCAGGCCGGTCCCCTTGGTCCGCGTCGTGTAGAATGGCTCGAAGATCCGCGGCAGGTCCGCGTCGGGGATGCCAGTCCCGGTATCCTCCACGTGGATCTGGACGCCTGGCCCCGCGCGGCTCCCGTCCGGAGGTCTCGCCGTGACCGTGAGCGTTCCCCCGTTCGGCATTGCTTGGATCGCGTTGAGCACGAGGTTGCCGAAGAGCTGCTTCATCTGCTCCGGGTCGGCTATTACCTTGGAGAGCACATCGCTCATCTCCAGGCGGACCTTCACTCCAGCGGCGTCCGCTGCCGGGTGTGCGAGGGCTATGGCCTCGCGAAGCGCGGCCGAAAGGTTCGTCGGCTGGAGTTCCGGTGGCCGGGGCCGCGCATACGTGAGGAGATCGTTCACCAGGCGCTCCAGCCGAGTGGCCTCAGTGGCGATCGTCTGCGTCATCTCCGTCTGGGTCGCGTCGCTGGCCCGCTTCTCCCCCAGGAATTGCGCGAGCCCCTTGATTGCCCCCAGAGGGTTCCGGATCTCGTGGGCGAGTACGGCCGCCATCCCGCCTAACGCCGCCAACCGCTCCTGTCGGGCCGCCTCCTCCTGAAGGCTGAGGTAGCGCCGGAGGGTGCGGATCTGCCAGGCGCTGAGACCCAGCAGGACCACGACGAGGACGCCGACGAATGTCACTTGGGCCTGAGCCTGGTGGACGATCTGGCGCGCGGGCGCAGTGTGGAGGGCGAGGCGGAGGATGCGGAACCGAGGCTGATTGGCGTCTGTTTTCGCGCCGGGCCCTCCGGACGGGACATGGAAGGGCATGGTCAGCTCGTACACCTCTTCCTCGGTTGCGAGGGTTACCATTCTGCCAATGAGTTGCCCTGTCTCCCGGACACCCAGGAAGGCTGCGTCGTCCATTGGGCTTCCAACCAGCCGAGGGTTCGTGTGCGCCAGGACCGTACCATCCCGATCAATGATGGCGACGAAGGCGACCTCCCGCCGGTGCTGCTCGGTCACCTGCCCCTGAAGTGCTGGGCCCTCCCACGCGCTCCGAGCCCGCGCCTCCGCTGCCAACTCCAGACTGATGCTCACCCCCTGGTTCCGCAGCGTCTCCTCCGCCACTCGGACCGCGGTACGGTAGTTGAGTAGCGTCACCGTGGCCAGGCCAAGCGACAGGAGAAGGACGGCGGCAAAGAGCACCCGGACCGGAGGCCTGGCCTGCAGCATCTTTCGGAGTGTGTCCCCAGGTGGGAACGACCCCTTCCGACCACTCCACTCGGCAAATCCTCGCCTCTTCAAAGCCGCTTCTCCGCCTTGCTGCGCAGGTGGCTGCCGCCAGAGGATGATTCACCTGCTGCAGCCCGCCCGGCAATCCAAATTCATTTTACCCCAGACTGAAGAGCAAACACCAGCGCTGGTTGGATCAAGGGGGACGGCGCTGAGGGCCCTACCCTCTGCGGCCAGTGGCTCGCCTTCGGGGACCCGGGATGTGCATTCTTTGGCGGAGCCGTTCGTGATATAGTTCATTCTAGGTCTTGCAGATGCCCAACCATGGTCGCAGCCAGCCGGAGCAGACGGTGAAACCCAAGTTCAAGGTGTGGGTCGTGTTCGACGACCGCGTCAAATTCGGGGATGGTCGCGCCCGGCTCCTCGAGCGAATCGACGAGCTGGGCTCCATCAAGAAGGCTGTGGCACAGTTTGGGATGTCCTATCGGAACGCCTGGGGGTATCTTCGAGACTTCGAGAAGGCGGCCGGCTTCAAGCTCCTGGAGCGAACGCCCGGCGGTGGACCCCGGGCCGGGACGAGGTTAACGAAGGAGGGAAAACTGTTCCTGAACCGGTATTGGGGGTTCCAGCGCGGCGTGGAGGAGGCCGCGAGGCTCCACTTCGTTAAATCGTTCAAGAAGAGGTAGGAGGTGGCTTTTTTTTCGCATTGACTATGCTTCTGAAAGCATATACATTCCGGCAGCTCGAAGTGGGCGGTTAGCCGATGCGAATTGCAGGGAACGAGTACAACCTCCACGAGGTTGCGGGAGCCTTTGGAGACATTGGCACCCTCATTCCCTTCCTCGTCGGGTACATCACTATCAACAAGATGGACCCCGTCGGCGTTCTCGTGGCATTCGGCCTCTTCAAGATCTTCGTTGGTCTCTACTTCAAGACTCCCGTCCCGATTCAGCCGATGAAGGCCATCGGTACGACGGCAATCACCCATCCTGATGCGATCACACCGGGCGCCATCTGGGCGTCGGGGTTATTCTCCGGCATCCTCTGGCTGATCATGGGCCTCACGGGGACGGTTACGTGGATCGCCAAGATCACCAGCCGCCCCATTGTCCAGGGCCTCGTGCTCAGCCTTGGGCTTGGGTTCATACTGGAGGGGGTCAAGATGATGCAGGGGGACCTCCTCCTCGCGGTGATTGCCGTCGCCCTGACGTTCTTCCTGCTCTCTCACGAGCGGGTCCCGGCCATGCTGGTGCTCCTTGGCCTCGGCGTGACCGTCGCGATGATCCGCGAGCCCGCCATCCTGACGGAACTCGGACGCCTGTCAATGCGCCTCCGTCTTCCCTCGTTTGCCCTGACCAAGATCGGGTGGGAGGACGTCGTGACCGGCGTGATGGTCCTCGGCCTTCCCCAGGTCGCGCTGACCCTGGGCAACGCCATTGTCGCCACCGTGGAGGAGAACAACTCCTTGTTTCCGGATAGGCCCGTCACAGTCCGGGCGGTTGCGATCGATCACGGCATTATGAACCTAGTGGGGACGAGCCTGGGCGGGGTCCCCATGTGCCACGGAGCCGGGGGCATGGCGGGCCACGTCCGGTTTGGCGCCCGGACCGGTGGAGCCCTGATCATCCTTGGGGCTCTCGTTCTATTTACCGGACTTTTCCTTGGGGACTCAGTCGCAACACTCTTCAGGCTCCTCCCTCGGTCTCTCCTTGGAGTGATTCTCCTCTTCGGAGGACTTGAGTTGGCCTCCGGGGTGGAGGCGAACAATCTCCAGAAGGAAGACCGATACGTCATGCTACTCACGACCGGCGTGTCTATGCGGAATATGGGTGTCGGCTATCTGAGCGGGCTCCTCCTCTGGTACGCCTTCCAGCGCAGGTGGCTAAAGGCATAATTGGAAGACGGTAGTGGCGCAGACTCGCCTCGACCCGAATCTTCCCCTCATGGGTGGTGCATATCCACACTCGTCTGTCCGATTGTCCTGGTCGCGAAACCTCTGAAGCAGTACTACCGCCTTGGAGGTTTATCAGCCACCATCTCCCCGAAAACCCCGCAGAATTGGCCTATTCAATGGTACTGGGCTCCCGCATTTCCCCTTGACAGGGGTGGGACCCCATGTTAGAAAACCGCCAACCTTGTTGCGGTGTTCACGAGGTTCGCGTAGCCCTGCTTCAGGGCTTTTTCGCCTGCGCGATCTGCTCACCGCCCATCTTATGTTTCAGGGGAGGAGGCCCCATGGCGGCGGATTATGCCTATGTCGGCTTTTTCCTGGTCGTCGGCGTCCTGTTCGTCATTCTGAACATCGAGATCCTCTCCCGGATCATCCGGCCCCATAACCCCAATCCCCAGAAGCTCACCACCTACGAATGCGGGGAAGAGCCGATCGGCATCGGCTGGATCCGATTCCACGTTCGGTACTACCTCTACGCCCTGGTGTACATCGTGTTTGCGGTCGAGACCGTGTTCCTGTTCCCGTGGGCCATCGTCTTCCGGGAGTTGGGCCTGTTCGCCTTCCTGGAGATGATGGTCTTCATCGGGATCCTGCTGGTGGGCCTGGCGTACGCCTGGAAGAAGGGGGCCCTGGAGTGGGCCTAAGAACCGTCAACTGGTCGAGTCGTCAATGAGTCAAATGGGAAGAACAATCCGGCTGTTCAGGGACGATTTGACTAACGGCCAAGAGTCAAATGGTCAATTCGTCAATTGGTCAACTGGTCGCTGCACGGAGTACGTGACTAGTTGACTTCTTGACGAGTCGACGAATCGACAGAAGAGAGATGACGCCGGAAGAGATCCTGGAGCAACTCAAGCAGAAGTTCGGCGATGCCATCACCGAGAGCGAGGTGAAGGGCGTCGAGGTCCGGCTCACGGTCAAGCCGGAGCAGAGCTGGGAGGTCTGCCGCCTCGTGCGGGACATCGGCTTCGAGTACCTGAACTGCATCAGCGGGGCCGATTGGATGACCCACCTCGAGGTGGTCTACGACCTGTCCTCGCTCCAGCATCCCAACAAGGCGCACCTCCGCGTGCCGGTGGACCGCGACAATCCCGTGGTCCGGACCGTGACCGACATCTGGCGCGGGGCCAACTGGCACGAGCGCGAGTGCTACGATCTGTTCGGGGTCCGCTTCGACGGGCACCCGGATCTGAGGCGCATCCTGCTGCCGGAGGACTGGGCGGGCTACCCCCTGCGCAAGGATTACACCGACGAGCGCCTGGTGCCCTATACGGACTACGGCATGGAGGAAAAGGTCGCCAAGGCAGAGGGGGAAAAGGCCGCGCCGAAGGAGGCCAGGTCCCTCCAGCCCCCGACGCCGACAAAGCCGGCGACAGCGTAGGGGGGATTTGCGATTGGTGATTGACGATTTTCGATTGATCCGGTCAATCGGCGATCCACAATCCACAATCGAAAATCGAGAGTAGGCGGGCTTGCGGGCCCGTGCAGGATTGGTGGTGTGATATGGAGAAGCCCATACCCATCGGCACGACGGTCGTGATGGAGCGGACCGGCGAGACCATGGAGGAGATGTACGTCAACATGGGGCCGCAGCACCCCTCCACCCACGGGGTGCTCCGCCTCATGCTGAAGCTGGACGGGGAGTACATCATCGACTGCATCCCCTACATCGGGTACCTCCACCGGTGCCACGAGAAGATCGGCGAGAACCGGAACTACACCCAGATCATTCCCTACACCGACCGCCTGGACTACCTGGCGTCCATGAGCATGAATTTCGGCTACGTGCTGGCGGTCGAGCGGCTCATGGGTCAGAAGATCCCGGAGCGGGCGGAGTACATGCGGGTCATCCTGGCGGAACTCCAGCGCATCGCCAGCCACCTGATCTGGCTGGGGACCTTCGGCCTGGACCTGGGGAACTTCACCATCTTCATGTACTGCTTCCGCGAGCGGGAGATGGTCCTGGACCTGTTCGAGTCGGTGACCGGGCAACGGTTGAACTACAGCTTCTACCGCATCGGCGGGATGCCCATGGACTTCCCGGACACGTTCCTGACCGACTGCCAGGCCTTCCTCGCGTGGTTCAAGCCGCGCCTGCCCGAGTACGACGCCATCATGACCGACAACATCCTCTTCCAGAAGCGGGTGCAGGGCGTCGGGATCAGCCCCCCGCAAGTGGCGGTGGAGTACGGGCTGAGCGGGCCGATGCTCCGGGCCTGCGGCATCAAGTGGGACCTGCGCCGCAACGAACCCTACTCGATTTACGACCGCTTCGAGTTCGACATCCCGGTCTTCGACACCTGCGACGTCTGGGCCCGCTACATGGTCCGGCGCAGGGAGATGGAGGAGAGCGTCAAGATCGTGGAGCAGGCCCTGGCCCAGTTGCCGCCGGGCGAGGTCATGGCCAAGATGCCCAAGACCATCAAGCCGCCCGCGGGCCAGATCTACTCCCGGGCGGAGAGCCCCCGAGGGGAGATCGGCTTCTACATCGTGAGCGACGGTTCGCCCAAGCCGTACCGGTACAAGGTGCGGTCCCCGGCCTACGTCAACCTGAGCGCGCTGCCGGAGATGCTCAAGGGGTGCCTGGTGGCGGATTGCGTGGCGGTGCTGGGGAGCGTGGACATCGTCCTGGGCGAGGTGGATCGGTGAGGCCGAAGGGGAATCCTTTCCCGGGCTCGCCGGAAGAGTGTGACCTGCCATGATGATCTTTGCCACTCTGGTCGAGCGCTTCTACGCGGCCCTGGCGGCCTGGGGCATTCCCTGGATCGTCCCCACGCTGGTCGTGATGGTCATCGTGGTCAGCGTCGTGCTCGCCTACATCTCCGTGGCCGCCATGTTCATGATCTGGTGGGAGCGCAAGATCAGCGCCCACATCCAGGTGCGGTACGGCCCCATGCGGGTGGGCGGCTGGCACGGCTGGGCCCAGAGCATCGCGGACGGCATCAAGCTGCTGCTCAAGGAGGATCTCATCCCCACGGGCGCCGACAAGGTGGTCTTCGTCCTGGCCCCCATGGTCGTGTTCGGAGCCACCGTGGCCGCCTACGTCACCATCCCCTGGGCGCCGGGCCTCATCGTCCGGGACCTCAACATCGGCATCCTGTACATGGTCTCCATCTCGTCGCTGGTGGTGGTGGGGATCATCATGGCGGGCTGGTCCTCCAACAACAAGTACGCGACCCTCGGCGCCCTGCGCTCCGCCGCCCAGGCGGTGAGTTACGAGGTGCCCCTGGTTCTGTCCCTGCTGGGCCCGGTGATGATCGCGGGGACCATGAGCATGGGGAAGCTGGTGGAGGCGCAGTCCGGCCGCTGGTTCGGCGTCCTGCCAGGGTGGTTCGTTTTCCCCCAGATCGTCGCCTTCCTCACCTACTTCACCTGCGCCCTGGCGGAGTGCAACCGCCTGCCCTTCGACATCCCGGAGGCGGAGTCGGAACTGGTCGCCGGGTTCCACGTCGAGTACAGCGGGATGCGGTTTGCCATGTTCTTCCTGGCCGAGTACGCCAACATGTTCGTGGTGTCGGCGATCGCCACCACCCTGTTCCTGGGCGGCTGGCACGGCCCCTGGATCCCGCTGCCGGGTCTGCCCCGGGAGGTGGCCCACGGCCTCTTCGGCCTGGTGTGGTTCCAGGTGAAGTGCTACTTCCTGATCTTCGTCATGATGTGGCTGCGGTGGACCCTGGCCCGGCTGCGCGTGGACCAGCTCATGGGGTTTGCCTGGAAGGTGCTCCTGCCCATCTCCTTTGCCAACCTGATCGTCACGGGACTGGTTCTGATCCTGGGGAAACACGCCCTCCTCTACGTGGGCGGGATCGCGATCCTGCTCCTCGTCGCCATCCTGCTGGCGGCTCGGCCCGCGGCCAGGACGGTGCGGGTCGGGGAGAGAACGTAGGCAGCCGCAGGCGGGGTGGATGAGGCGGCGATGACGCTCAAGCTCGGCATCTTCTATTTCCTGGCCGCGTTCACGGTGTGGGCGTCGGCCGTGGTGGTCCTGGGGAAGAACATCGTCCGGTCGGCCGTGGCGCTGATCTTCGGCTTCTGCGGGATGGCCGCCCTGTACGTCCTGCTGGATGCGGAATTCCTGGCGGCGGTCCAGGTCCTCATCTACGTCGGCGGGATCACGATCCTGCTGCTCTTCGCCATCATGCTGACCAGCCGGATCGGCTCCACCACGGCACGGGTGGTGAACGACCAGGTCATCCTGAGCGCCATCGCGGCGATCGGCCTGCTGGTGGGCCTGATCTACGCCTCCACGTCCGGGATTCCCGCCATGTCAGGGCCGCCGCGCCTGCCGGAAACTGCGCCGTTTCTCGGGCGGGCCCTCTTGACCACGTACGCGCTGCCCTTCGAGGCGGTGTCCGTCCTGCTGCTGGCGGCGATGGTGGGGGCGATCGTCCTGGCCCGCAAGGATTAGAGCCGTGAGCCGCGAGCCGAGAGCCGAGAGCCGAGAGCGATGATTCCACTGAGCCATTACCTGATCCTGGGGGGGATCATCTTCAGCCTGGGGGTGTTCGGGGCGCTGACCCGGCGGAACGCCATCGCCATCCTCATGTCCATCGAGCTGATGCTGAACGCCGTGAACCTCAACTTCATCGCCTTCGCCCGGTACCTGCCCCAGACGATGCTCCAGGGGCAGGTCTTTGCCATCTTCGTCATCACGGTGGCGGCGGCCGAGGCGGCCGTGGGCCTGGCCATCGTCCTGGGCCTGTACCGCAACTTCAAGACCGTGAACGTGGACGAAATAAACTTGATGAAGTGGTGATGGAGAGCCGAGAGCCG
>JACPAT010000216.1 GCA_016180655.1 Candidatus Methylomirabilota bacterium
TCGGAGCTGGCTTTCTCGCCGGCGACACGGGCATCCTCCTCAACAATCTGCTGATGTGGAACGACCTGGATCCCCGGAGCCCGAACGCGCTCGCCGCGCACCGGCCGGTCGAGACCCGGATGGCCCCGACCCAGGTGATCCGGGACGGACAGGTCCTCGTCGCGATCGGCACGCCCGGCAGCTACGGTATCCCGCAGACCACCCCCCAGATGCTCCTCAACCTCCTGGAGTACGGGATGAACATCCAGGCAGCGATCGAGGCCCCGCGGGTCCGGGTCTACCGGGACCGAACCGTGGACGCCGAGGCCCGCATCCCGGCCGACGTCCGTGCCGCGCTCACCGCGCGTGGCCACGTGATCCGCGAGTTGCCGGAGTGGTCATGGGTCGTCGGGGGCGGGCAAGGGGTCTGGGTGGACCCAGTGAGCGGGGCGCTGGCGGGCGGCGCCGACCCGCGCCGGGACGGCTACGCCCTCGGCTGGTGAGGCCGGGACGTCCCGGAAAAAAGGGGCCGCTGGGATCGACGCGGGACGGGGCGTTCTCAGATCGCGAGGGGCTTTATGGTCGCGACGGCCTGGGGATTCGCCTTCCAGATGGCAGGATCTTCGTCAATGTACAGCTCGATCTCGATGCCGTCGGGATCCAGCACGTAGAGGGATTTGGAGACGGTGTGATCCGAGGTGCCCACGATCTGGACGCCGGCCCCCTCCAGTTTCGCCTTCATCTCGATGAGGTCCCGCAGGTCGTCCCCGACCTTGAATGCCAGGTGATACAGTCCCACCGCGGCCGGGTTGGGGCTGGGAGCCCCTCGTCCGATCTCCTGGAGCGCCAGGTCGTGGTGGTTCTCCCCGCACGACAGGAAGACCATGCGCCCCCCGTACCGCGCCACCTCCTTCATGCCGAGGATATCCCGGTAAAAAGCCAGTGACCGCTCCAGGTCCCGCACTCGCAGGACCGCGTGTCCTAATGCTTTCGCACCCATCTCTCTTCTCCTGGGGGCCGGGGGTCAGGGGTTGGGGGTTAGGGACTGGGGGTTGGGCATCCGACCCGCGTCCCCGACAACCATGTGCCGCTCCCCGTCCGCGTGCTCAGAGATTCTAATCCGATAAGAGTCAGAGGCAAAGGGCACAGGCCGGGATTACAGCAGGCGGCGGCGGAGGTAGGCGGAGAGGTAATCCACGAGCGTGACCATCAGGTAGATGGCCAGGATCAGGGTGAGCAGCTTGTTCTCCAGGAACAGGCTGATGGCGATCTGGATCTGCTGGCCCAGGCCGCCGGCGCCGACGTAGCCCAGGATGATCGCCTCCCGGATGTTCACCTCCCAGCGGTACAGGCTGTAGGCCAGGAACTGGGGCAGCACCCGGGGCAGAACCCCGTAGAAGAAGACCTGCGGGCGGCTGGCCCCGGCGGCCTGCAAGGCCGCCAGCGGTTGCGTCTCGATGTCCTCCACCACCTCGGCGAAGAGCTTCCCCAGGACGCCACCCGTGTGCAGACCGAGGGCCAGGACCCCAGGGAACGGTCCAAGGCCCACGGCAAACACGAAGATCAATGCCCAGACGATGTGAGGGACGGTTCGCAGGAGGTTGAGCAACGCCTTGGCTGCCACGAAGAGGCCGATCCGCGCGATCCGGGTTGGCTGCCCCGCCCCGTCCACTTCGAAGAGGACGCCGGCGAAGACCAGGTTGCGGCTGGCGAAGAACACCAGGGCCAGAGCGACCGTCACCGACAGCAAGGTCCCCATGAAGGAGATGGCGAAGGTTTCCAGTGACCAGTATGCGACCTTGCGGAGGAGATCGGGCGAGAGGTCGGGGGGAAACAGCTTCTCCGCATACGCGAGCATCTGGGCCCGGCCATCGGCGCCAAGCAGGCCCACCGGGTCGAATCGCGTCCCGTGCCAGCTCCAAAGGACCAGCACCAGAATGCCCGCCGGCACCAGGAGGGTGGCGGCGCGCATGCCGCTCCGGGGCGGCAGCGGTATTGTCGTGGTCGCGGGAACGGCCTGTCCTGGCATCTCAGACGATCGCCTTGCGCGCCCGGGCGCTCAGGAAATCCACGGCCGCGACCAGCAGGAACAGGATCAGGACCAGCGTCACGACCTCGTGGAAGTTGAACATCCGCATGGACAGCTCGATCTGCTGCCCCAGGCCGCCCGCGCCGATGAATCCCAGGATCGCCGAGGCGCGGACCGCGCACTCCCACCGGTAGAGGGTATAGGACACGAGCTGCGGCAGCGCCTGGGGGAGCATGCCGTAGACCAGGATCTTCCAGCGTGAGGCCCCGGTGGCCTGCAAGGCCTCGCTGGGCTGGACCTCCAGGTTTTCCAGGATCTCGGAATAGACCTTGCCCAGCATCCCACCGTAGGAGACGCCGATGGCCAGGACCCCCGGGAAGGGCCCCAGGCCCACCGCGCGCACGAACATGAAGGCCCAGACGAACTCCGGGATGCAGCGGAAGACGCTCATGACGGCCCGCGCCAGGACATAGGGGAGGGTGCGGGCAAGCCGGCGCCCCGGCGAGCCGGCGATCTCCAGATCGTTCAGCATCCCAGTGTGGGCGAGGGAGGCGGTGCCCAGCAGGCTCAAGGGAAAGCCGATGGCGATGGCCAGCACGGTGCCCATCACGGAGATCTGGATGGTCTCGAAGAAGGGCACCACCAGGAACCGCAGGAAATTCAGGGACAGGTCCGGTGGGAACATGCCGGTGATGAACCGGCCCATGTTCCGCCGCCCCTCGGCCTCGAAGAGAAGGCCCGGCTGGATCTGGGCGAGCTGCCAGCTCCCCACGAAGGCTGCGGCGAAGCAGATTCCGAAGAGGATCGGAAACAGGAACCTACTGTGGTCGGAGGAGGGGAGTGCAGCTTCGAACGGTTTCGGCAACGGCATCCGGGGAATCCTCGGCCGAGGCAGCGGTGAGCCGCCCGGCATACAGGCCCGTCAGGAGGTCATCCGATATCTCGGCGGGCGACCGATCGAAGACGATCTGGCCGTCCCGGAATCCGATGATCCGCGGGAAGTAGGCCAGGGCCAGGTCCACGCTGTGCAGGTTCATGACCAGGGTCTTGTGGAAGGTGCCGCAGAGCTCCACCAGAAGCTTGACGATGCCGTGCGCCAGTGTCGGGTCCACGGACGAGACGGGCTCGTCCGCCAGGATGACCTCGGGATTCTGGAGCAGGACCCGCGCGATGGCCACGCGCTGCTGCTGCCCCCCCGACAGCTCGTCGGTGCGGGCCCACAGCTTCTCCGGGATCCCGACCTGGGACAGCGCCCGGTGCGCGGCCCGCAGGTCTTCCTCGCGGGGCCGGACCAGCGATCGGAGGGCCTGAGGCAGAGACCAGGTGCCCAGATGACCGGCCAGGACGTTGTGGATGACCCGCAGGCGCGGGACCAGGTTGTGCTGCTGGTAGACGGTGCCGATCTTCCGGCGCATCTCCCGGAGGCGGGCGCCATGCAGATCGCCGATCTCCTGGCCGGCGATCCACAGCCTCCCGGCCGTCTGCCGGACGGTGAGATTCAAGAGGCGGAAGAGGGTGGTCTTCCCCGCTCCGCTGGGGCCGATGACCGCGACCTTCTCCCCCGGACGGACCGTCAGGTCCACGCCGTTGACGGCGGTCAGCGTCCCATCGAAGATCTTGGTGAGGCCCTCCAGACGGTACACGGGTTCCGACATCGTCCCAGTCCACGCCCCTCCGGTCGCCGCCGATGCGCCCACCTTGAAGTCTCCCTAGACCGTGAGCACGTCGAATGCTGTCGATTGGTCAACTGGTCGAATGGTCAACTCGTCGCAGAACTCCGGCCGTCGAGTTCCCCCTGCCTCACCAGTTGACCCCTCGACAAATTGACCGCTTTACTTCAGAAGCCCCGCCGCGATGGCGGCCTCCTCCGTCGGCTTGAAATCCTCGGGCTTGACCCGGACATACTTTCTCGTGCGGTGGAGATCCAGCAAGCGCTTGTCCTCGGGCTTCCGGTAGTCCAGCTTCACCAGGGCCGAGGCGATCCGCTCCTGGAGGCCCCTGTCCAGGTCGCCCCGCACCGTCCAGACGTAATCCACGTAGGGCGGCGTGGTCCAGAACACCACGACCTTGCTGGTGTCCACCTTCCCGGTCTGGACCAGCTTGTCCCAGACGGCCTCGTTCAGGGCCCCCGCATCCACCTTGCCGCTCTCGACCCACAGGGACGTGGCGTCGTGGGCGCCGCTGAAGCTGAACTTGGCGAAATCCCTCTCCGGGTTGATGCCGTTCTGCAAGAGGAAGTAGCGGGGCATCAGATGGCCCGAGGTGGAACTCACGCTGCCGAAGGAGAAGGTCTTGCCCTTCAAGTCGGCCAGCTTCGTGATGCCCGTGTCCTTGCGGGTGATGAACTTGCTGTGGAAGTTGAGGTCCTCCTCGCGGCTGACCAGGGGCACCGCGTCGCCCGTGCGTTTGCGGGCCTGGACGTAGGTGAAGCCGCCGTACCAGACCATGTCCAGCTTCTTGGCCGCCAGAGCCTCCACCGTCGCCGCGTAATCCACGACGTTGGTGTAGGTCACCTTCAGCTTCAATTCCTTCGACAAGTACTCGGCGAACGGCGTGTAGATTCGCATGAGCTCGTTCGGGTTCTCATCCGGGATGGCCGAGACCCGGAGCTCCTGCAGCGGCTCCGCCGGATATGAAATCGCCGCACCCTGCACGGTCATGCCGATGAGTATCAGGGCCGCAAGCCCTCTCTTCATCCGCTCCCCCATGTTGGCCCTCCATGGTGGATCGTGGGTTGGCCCGCCTGCCATCCCGGCGCCTGGTCATTGATCTTGTGTCCGGGATTCTCCCTCAGGAAGGCAAGGCGGGGCTGTAATGTAGCCGACTAATCACCGATACGACAAATAGGAAATCTCAATGAAATCATCCGGGGGCATCGGGGGTCTGGATGAACCTGCCTTCGTCCGGGGTAGAGGCTCATGCTTGAGATGAGGCGTCGCTCAGGGAGGGTTCGCGCAATTTACAGGGGAGGACTGGGCGCGGCTGGCTGGGCGGATTGCGGAGCGTCAGGCTACTGTGGACTCAGGACCTTCGCGAGGCGGCGGTGTGGAGTGCAACGCCGGCGCCAGCCGCTTGATCATTATTGGCAGGAAGCAGGATGCGACGAAGAGAAGCAGGGGCGCAAGAAACCGGGTGGCCAGCAGATCGGCCGGCGATCGCAGATTCGTCACCTCGTCCACGAGGGAGGTGATGATGAACATCCCGGGGAGTATGCCCAGGATTGTCCCGAAGAGGTAGTCCGGGAACCGGATCCGCGTCAGCCCGGCCGTGTAGTTCAGCGGGGCAAAGGGGACGTAGGCCAGACGGAGGTAGGAAATCAGGATGAACCCGTGCTGTTCGGCCTTGGCATCCAGCGCCCGGAGTCTTCCCTGCATCCAGCGCGCGGCGAAGTCCCGCCCAAGATAGCGCGCGGTGAGGAATGACAGGACGGCCCCGCCGATGGCCCCGGCAAGGTTATAGATGCTCCCCAGGAACTTCCCGAATACCACGGCCCCCATCAGGGTGAATACCGTGGCAGGCACCAACGCCGTGGTGCCCACGGCGAATACCAGGACATGCACGGCCGGAGCCAGCAGGCCGAATCCGCTGATCCAGAGTTGGATGCGCTCCTTGGAGAGATAGGTGCCCGCCTCGGTGTACCGGAGGCCGAGGAAGGCGAGAAGCAGCAAGACCAGGAGTGCGCTGGCCTTTGCCGTGGCCAGAAAACCACCGGCCGGCACGGAGGGATCTGTGCCGGCCGGCGTGGCAGCCTGCTGCCCGTAAGGATCGGTCATGCGCTGGGTTCTTCTGCCCTGTTGCCGCTGTGGGAGATGGGTCTCCCAGGGCGCCTGCTCATGCGACCTCGATGGCCTGTTCGGCGATGACCTCGCCGATCTCCCAGACGGGCTCGCCCTTGGTCGCGAACCCGTCACGGACCTCCTGGGCCCGCTCCGCGGGGGCGGAGAAGAGCAGGCCGCCGGACGTCTCCGAGTCGCACAGGAGGCCGACCTGTTCGGCGGAGAGGCCGGGGGCGATCCGCAGGGCCAGTTTTCCCTCCTTCGCCAGGACCTCGAGGTAGGTCCGATTGCGGCCCATCCCCCCGGCGAAGAATCCTTCCTTTGCATAACCCGTGGCGCCGGGCAGCAGGGGCACGGCCTCCGCGCGGAGGCGGAACCCGCACCCACTCGCCAGCGCCATCTCGCCGCCGTGGCCGAGCAGCCCGAAGCCGGTCACGTCGGTGCAACCCCGGACCCCCATCTCTCCCAGCACCTCGGCGGCGCCCCGGTTCAGACGGGTCATGCTCTGGATGGCCGCCTCCAGGTGAGCCGCCTGGACCCGCTCGGCCTTCCCCGCCGTGGCGATGACGCCGGTGCCGAGCGGCTTGCTGAGGAAGAGCCGATGGCCGGGCCTGAGACCGCCCTTGATCGTCACCTTCTCGGGATGCACGAGGCCGGTGACGCAGAGGCCGTACTTGGGCTCCTTGTCCACCACGGTGTGGCCGCCGGCGAGGACCGCACCGGCCTCCGCCACCTTGTCCGCCCCGCCCTGGAAGATCTGGCGAATGGCGCTCCGGGGAAACTCCTTGGGGAAGCCGGCCACGTTCAGGGCCAGGAGGACCTGACCCCCCATGGCGTACACGTCGCTCATGGAGTTGGCGGCCGCCACGGCCCCGTAGGTGTACGGATCATCCACGATGGGAGGGAAGAAGTCCACCGTCTGGATGATGGCCTGCCGGTCGTTCAGCCGGTAGACGGCCGCATCGTCACTCTGGGTGAGGCCCACCAGGAGATCCGGGTGTTCGTGCTTGGTCAGGTGATCCACCAGCTCGTGCAGGTCCGCCGGACCCAGCTTGGAGGCTCAGCCGGCACAGGCCGCGTATTCGGTGAGTCGGATCTCCTTGCCCGTGGGGGCAACGAGACTGTCCTGCACGCCCATGGTCCTCCTCCGATTCCCGGCTGCCCCGAATCCGTTCCGGCCGGGGGGCCTGCTCCTTTCGATGCGGCGATCGTCGAACTCGATTCGATCCGCCGGGCGGCGTCGCGCCGTCGGCTTGGCAAGCTCCCCGCCGAGTCACGGATAGCACAGTTGGGATTATGAGACAAATAGATTCTGCCGATATCGGTGACCCTCGGACGCGCCGCCTCGCTTCGGAGAAATGCCGGATTGCGACGGGAACCTACCGGTGGGGGAGTTCCAGGGTCAGGGCGAGACGCGCCGGCGTATCGCGGCGCTCGACCAGGAGGGACACCGCCCGATCCGAACGTCGCATCGCCCGGTCGAAGTCCTCGAGGCTCTTGGTCGGCTGGCCGTTGGCCTGCAGGATCACGTCCTGGGGGCGCAGGCCCGCACGGGCGGCGGGCGAATCCGTGTCCACGAAGGCGACGAAGATGCGGCCCGGCGTGGCTGTCTGTCCCCGTCGCGGATCGCGCTCGTCCTCGGCTCGGACCAGGAACCCGAAGCGCTCGCCGGCGAGCTGGGCGCGCGCCTCCACGGGCATGGCGCCGATGGTGACAGGCAGGGTCAGGCGAGAGGACTCCCGCAAGACCGTGAGGACCACGCGCTGGTTGATCGGTTGGGCTCGAATCGTCCGCTGGAGCTGCCGGACATCCCAGATGGGCTGTGCATCCACCCGGACGATGACGTCCCCGCGCTTCAGGGGAGCGTGCTCGGCCGGGCCGCCCTTCAGGACGTCCACCACCACTACGCCCGTGCCCGCCGCGGGACCGAAGGTCTGGCCCAGGCGATCGGCCAGCTCCTCGCCGACGTCCGAGATGGAGATGCCCAGCCACCCCAGGTCCGGAGGCGCCTGCGCGCCCACCCGGCCGGGGATCACGGACAGCCAGAGCAGAAGCAGCGCGAAGGGGATCCCCTTCGCGGAGGTCGCCTGGCAAAGCCCTTTCATTGCTTGACCAGCTCCGTGACTTCCACGTCTATGCCACAGATCTCGCAGTAGACCCGGTCACCTTGAATCCTGGAGACGTCGAACTGCTGTTGGAAGCAATAGGGGCAGAATCGCATGTCGCGGCCGGACGGTGTGTCCTCGGCCATGAGGACGCCTCCTTTCCCCCTCCAGTGCCAGATGAGCTTAGTCCAGGTCTCCTGCAACGTCAAGCCGGGCGCCGCCCCCAGGAGCCCCGGATCTTGAATTTTCAATTGGCTGGGGTCTCCCCTGCGGGCACGCATCAGCATCCGGAGCGCGGCGAAGCGGCCCCTGCGCGCGTTGACAGCCATTTGCGCCTATGGTATGGTCCGCCTGCCTTCCGGAAAGGCAGCCTTGTGGAGGCGGTGGGGGCAGGGTTGGCGTCACAGCTTGGCCCTGCTTTTTTGTTCATGGATACGCAGACGCGGCGTCGTGGGAGACGGCAGGCCAGACTGTGGGTCCTGCCGCTGGCGTTGCTGCTCGTTCAGACGGAGCAGGTGGGAGCCGGGGCCCTGGAGCGCGCCATGCTGGGCAAGTCCATGGTCGTGGACCTGACCCACGTCGTCACTGAGCGGGCGCCCGCCGGGGGAGGGCAGGATAACCCCCGGCCCGAGGTCCTGGCCGAGGAGGATCGGAACAGTACGGCACAGCGCCTTCCGCTGTCGGCGGACCTGGCCACCCACCTGGACCTTCCGGCAAGTATCGTGAAGGGCAAGCCCACCGTGGCCCAGGTGCCGGCGCGCGAGTTCCTCGTCCACGCCGTGCTGGTGGACATCGGCGCCAAGGTCGCGCAGACGCCGGACTACCGGGCGACGGTGGAGGACCTGCAGGCCTGGGAACGCCGGAACGGCCGCATCCCCAAAGGCAGTGCGGTCCTCCTCCACACCGGCTGGGCCCGCCGGTGGAGCGACGCGGCCCGCTATCTGAACCTGGACGCGCAGGGGGTGCCGCGCGTGCCCGGGTTCTCCCCCGGGGCCATGGCCTTCCTGATCAGCCAGCGGGATATCCGTGGCGTGGGGATGGATACCTGGGGTGCCGAGGTCCCTCCGGGAACCCACGGCGGGGACGACGGGATGCGCCCCCTCCTGCAGGCGGGGAAGTGGCAGCTCGTGAATCTCACCAACCTGGACCGCCTCCCGGCCAAGGGCGCCAAGCTGGTGGTCGCGCCGCTGCGGCTCGAGGCCGGGTCGGCGCCGGCCAGGGTGATCGCTATCTTACCTTGAAATCCCGCCGCATGGAGACTGCGGTTCCCGAGACACAGCCATGCCTGACCCCCTCCGCCGCATCGCCCGCATTCCCACCGCCGTCCTGTCGGACGCCCTGGGCCGTCTGGGGACCATGACCGCGGCCATCAAGCCGATGGTCCGCGGGATGCGGCTGACCGGGATCGCCCATACGGTGCGCTGCTTTCCGGGGGATTACCTCACCCTACTCAAGGCGCTGGCCGAGGCGCGAGAGGGCGAGGTGCTGGTGGTGGATGGCGGCGGGGTGGTGGAGGCCGCCCTGATGGGCAAGCTCATGGCCATCGAGGCCCGGCGCAAGGGCCTCCACGGCTTCGTCATCGACGGGGCGGTCCGGGATCTGCGCGGCCTGGAGGAGGTGGACGTCCCCGTCTTCGCCCGGGCGGCCACGCCCCGGGTCGGGACGGCCGAGCACCTCCAGGAGACCCAGGTCCCCATCATCTGCGGGGGGGCGCCGGTGCGGCCCGGGGACATCGTCCACGGGGACGAGGACGGCGTGGTGGTCTTCTCCGCCAAGCGGCTGCGCGAGGTTGTGTCCCGCGCCCTGGAGGTGCAGCGGCACGAGGCCGAGGTGGTGCGGAAGCTGAAGCAGGGCCGGCCGCTGGCCGAACTCATGAAACTCTTCGATCGCCTGATCCAACTGCGCAAGCGGGGGTGAGCATGTCCGGTCCCCTGGCGGGCGTCCGCGTGCTGGACCTGACCCGGATCCTGGCCGGCCCCTTTTGCACCATGATCCTGGGAGACATGGGGGCGGATGTGGTGAAGGTGGAGAACCCTGACGGCGGGGACGACGCCCGCCGCTGGGGACCGCCGTTCGTGGAGGGGGAGTCGGCCTACTTCCTGAGCGTGAATCGGAGCAAGCGGAGCGTGACCCTGAACCTGAAGGTCCCGCGGGGAAAGGCTCTGCTGGCCGATCTCCTCACCCGTGCCGACGTCCTCATCGAGAACTTCCGGCCCGGCACCATGGAGCGCCTGGGGTTCGGGTACGAGGAGGCGGCTGCCCGGAACAGGCGCCTCATCTATTGCTCCATCTCCGGATTCGGCCAGACCGGGCCCGATGCACTCCGGCCGGGATACGATCTCATCGTCCAGGGGGAAAGCGGGGTCATGAGCCTGACCGGCTTCCCCGAAGGGCCGCCGTGCAAGGTGGGCCTCTCGATCGCGGATATCATCGCCGGGATGTATGCGGTGCAGGGAATCGCCTTCGCCCTCTACGCCCGGGAGAAGACCGGACGGGGGCAGCGAATTGACGTGGCCCTCCTGGACGGGATGATCTCCTTTCTCACCTACCAGGCCGGGATCTACTTCACCACCGGGAAGAGCCCGTCGCGGATGGGGAACCTCCACCCCACGATCATGCCCTACGAGACCTTCGAGGCCTCCGACGGCCACCTGAATGTCGCGGTGGGGAACAACAGCCTCTTCCAGCGATTTTGCCGGGTCCTGGGCCGGCCCGAGCTGGCCGCCGACCCTCGCTTCGACACCGAGGCTGGGCGAGTCGAGAATCGGGGAGCCCTGCGCCCGATCCTGGACGACCACCTGCGGACCCGGTCGGTGGCCGCGTGGATCGAGGCGTTCACCGCGGCCGGATTCCCCTGCGGCCCCATCAAGACGATGGCGGAGGTCTTCTCCAGCCCCCAGGTTCTGGCCCGGGAGATGGTCCGGACCGTCGTGCACCCGAAGGTGGGGCCGGTGCGCGTGACCGGGAACCCCCTCAAGATGTCGGAGACCCCCGGGGAGATCGAGCCACCGCCGCCGCTCTTGGGGGAGCACACAGACCAGGTCCTGGCGGAGTGGCTGGGGCTGGATGGGGAGGCGTGCACGGCCTTGCGGCGGGACGGAGTGATCTGAGATGGAGGCCCTGGCGGCGGCCGCCCTGGTGGTCCTGGCCGTGGTGAGCGTGCTGTGGACCGTGCTGCTGATCCCGGTGCTGCTGGAGTTCAAGCGGGCGTCCTGGCGCCTGCAGGAATTCATCCGGACGCTGGAGCTGGACCTGCGGCCCGTGCTGCAGGAGGCGCGGGAGGGGATCCGGGAGATGACCAAGGCGGCCCAGGGGGTGGCCGACAGCACGGCGCGCCTGCGCGGGGCCATGGCCGCCATGGAGGAGGCCGGCGAGAATCTCCGGGTGACCACCGGCGCGATTCGCGCCGTCTTCGGGTCGCGGCTCATCCCGGTGGCGAGCGTGCTGGCGGGCGTGCGGGCCGGGGTCAAGACACTGTGGAAGCGGTATCGCCAAAGGAGGGAATCGTCATGAGTGAAGATCGCGGATACTCCGCGGCAGCCGTCGCGCTGGGGTTCATCCTGGGCGGGGTCCTGGGGGGCTGTCTCGCCGTGCTGTTCGCGCCCGAGTCGGGGCGCCGGACCCGGGAGCGCCTGCGCGACCTGGCCTCCGATGTGCGAGACAAGACCCTTGACGTGTCCGAGGACCTGCGGGACAAGGCCGAGGAAGCGGTCGAGCGCGGCCGCGAGCTGTTCGAGGAGAAGAAATCCATCCTCACGGCCGCGGTGCAGGCCGGCAAGGAGGCCGTGCAGCGCGAGCGCGAGCGCCTCTCCTCTCGCTGATCCTGACGCCCCGACGGCGGGTCGCCCCTCGCCAACGAACACACTCCGGCGGACGGGCCTGCCGGCCAGGGTCTGCGTCCGCCGGCGTTGGCCGCATCCGATGGAGGGTCTTCGGCCAATCGGGACAAGCTTGACACTCCCACTCTCCAATGGTAGGTTTCGCCTCGCCATTTCTCCTTTTCCCGGAAGGCCCGGGGAGGCCATCGTCTGCCGGGAAAGCCGGAGGAACGGGTGAGGGCACTACATGTCTGAGGTCACGGGGTGGGGTCTCTGAAGAGGAGGGGGGACTATGACGCAGAAGAAACAGCGGCTGATTTCCAGACGGGATCTCATCAAGGCCGGCGCGCTGGCGGCGGGGGTGGGTCCGGCGATCATCATCCCCGGACGGGCCCGCGCGGCCAAGAAGACGCTCAGGATTCTTCAGTGGGTGCACTTCGTGCCGCCGTATGAC
>JACPAT010000217.1 GCA_016180655.1 Candidatus Methylomirabilota bacterium
GCCAGGGAGGGCGGCCATGGCCCGCATGGTTCGGATTGAATTCAATGGCCCGGCGCGGCATCAGTACTCCCCCGCGCCCGAATACGCGCTCTGGGCCGGCGACGTTGTGGTCGTGGAGACCGACTGGGGCGTGGGCATGGGGGACGTGGTGGCCATCCTGGAAGAGTTCCCCCAGGGGGTACTGAAGGCCCCCGTCTCCCGGATCCTGCGCAAGGCGACGCCCACCGACCTGGCGCGCCGCGCGGCCCTGGCCCAGCGCGAGCGGGAGGTCCGCACGTTTTGCCGAGAGCGGATCCAGGCCCGCGGCCTCCCCATGAAACTGACCGAGGTGCGCATCGGGCTGGATTCCAGCAAGGCCATGTTCTACTTCACGGCCGACGGCCGGGTGGACTTCCGCGAGCTGGTGAAAGACCTCTCCCAGCACCTGCGGACGCGGGTCGAGTTGCGGCAGATCGGCGTGCGGGACGAGGCCAGGGTGCTGGGGACGGGGGGCGCGTGCGGCCGCCCCCTCTGCTGCCGCGCCTTTCTCCAGACCTTCACCCCGGTGAGCATCCGGATGGCCAAGGACCAGAACCTGGCCTTGAATCCCGGCAAGCTCTCCGGGATGTGCGGGCGGCTCAAGTGTTGCCTGGCCTTCGAGCACCCCCTCTACGCGGAGCTGAAGCGGACCCTGCCCAAGCCCGGCTGCTGTGTCTCTACGTGCCGGGGCCCCGGCCTGGTCCGGGCCCAGAACATCCTGGAGCAGACCGTCCTGATCGGCCTCGAGACGGGCGGACAGGTCATCCTGTCGGCCGGGGAAGTGACGGTGCGGCCCCGGTCCACCTCTCCTTCGCGAGGCCCGCACGCCGGCGAGGACCCGGCCGGGACGCCCGCGGCCGGTTCCGCCCCGGGAGGACGCCTCGGCGCGGCTGCCAGCGCAGAGAACCGACGGCCGGAGGGGTCGCCACCGACCGAGGATGTCCCCGACGAAATCGCCGCCCTGGAGGATTCCTGACCCACCCGGCCCCCGGCGCGGTACCCGACCCCATTCCTGGGAGCGACACCACCATGTCGGCTGATCCCTTCTACATCACCACACCCATCTATTACGTGAACGCCCCGCCCCACTCGGGCCATGCCTATACGACCATCGTCGCGGACACCGTGGCCCGCTACCATCGCCTGGCCGGTCGCCGGGTCTATTTCCTCACCGGCACCGACGAGCATGGAGACAAGATCGCCCAGGCGGCCGCCCGGGCCACGGAGACCCCCCAGGCCTACGCCGACCGCATCAGCGCCACCTTCCGGGAGACCTGGCAGCGCCTGGGCCTCCGGTTCGATCAGTTCATCCGCACCACCGAGGTGCGCCACACGCGGGTCGTCCAGGCTATCCTCCAGAAGATCCACGCTGCCGGGGACATCTACTTCGGCGAGTACGGGGGGCACTACTGTGTCGGGTGCGAACGGTTCTACACCGAGAAGGAGATGGTGGACGGCCGCTGCCCCGACCACCAGACGCGGCTCGAATTCGTCAAGGAGCAGAACTACTTCTTCCGGATGAGCCGGTACCAGGACTGGCTGATCCGCCACCTCCAGGAGCGCCCCGACTTCATCCGGCCGGAACGGTACCGGAACGAGGTGCTGGGCTTCCTGCGCGAGCCCCTGGAGGACCTGTGCATCTCCCGGCCCCGCACCCGCCTGGAATGGGGCATCCCGCTGCCCTTCGACGACCGGTACGTGACCTACGTCTGGTTCGATGCGCTGATCAACTACGTGAGCGCCCTGGACTATCCGGACGGGGAGCTGTTCGGAACCTTCTGGCCGGTGGCCCAGCACCTGATCGGCAAGGATATCCTGAAGCCCCACGGCGTCTACTGGCCCACCATGCTCCGGGCGGCCGGCATCCCGACGTACCAGCACCTGAACGTGCACGGCTACTGGCTGGTGGATGAGGCCAAGATGTCCAAGAGCCGGGGCCGGACCCTGTCCCCGCTGGACCTGGCCGACAAATACGGCCTGGATGCCCTGCGCTACTTCCTCCTGCGCGAGATGGTTTTCGGCCTGGACGCCAACTTCGGCGAGGTGGCGCTGGTGCAGCGCCTGAATGCCGACCTGGCCAATGACCTGGGGAACCTGCTCCAGCGGACGCTCACCATGGTGGGCCGGTATTGCGACGGCCGCATCCCGGCGCCGGGCGATCCCGCGACCGAGGGGGATCGGACGCTCCGCGGGGTGGCGCAGGGGCTGGCCGGCCGGGTGGCGGAGGCCATGGAAGTCTTCGCCTTCCACCGGGCCCTGGAGGCGATCTGGGAGTTGCTGAACGCGGGCAACAAGTACCTGGACGAGCAGAAGCCGTGGGAGCTGGCCAAGCGGGATCGGGAGGCCCTGGCCCGCGTCCTCGGACACACCTGTGAGGCGCTGCGACTGGCGGGCCTGTTCCTCTCGCCCTTCGTGCCGGCCACGGCCGAGAAGATGTGGGCGCAGCTCGGCGTGACCGGGCCCGTGGCCGAGGCGCGCCTCCGCGAGGCCGGACGCTGGGGTGCCGACGGCCCGCGGGCCATGGTCCGGGGCGAGGCGCTGTTCCCGCGGGTGGAGTTCTCGCTGGAGGACCCGGGACCGAGTGCGGCCTCCGCCCCCACCACCGAGGCCAGCCCCGCGTCGTCCGACGAGATCACCATCGAGGAGTTCCGGCGCCTGGACCTGCGGGTCGCCCGCGTGGTGGAGGCCCGCGCGGTCCGCGGGTCGAAGAAGCTGGTCGAGCTGAAGATCGCCGCCGGGTCCGAAGAGCGGACCGTCGTGGCGGGGATCCTCCTGGACTATCCGCCGGCCGAGCTGGTCGGCAAGCAGGTCGTGATCGTGGCCAACCTCAAGCCCTCCACGCTCATGGGCGTCGAGTCGCGGGGGATGCTGCTGGCCGCCACCGACCCGGACGGCCGCATCGTGCTGCTGGCGCCGGAGAAGCCGGTGGCGCCCGGCTCGAAGGTCAAGTAACAAGAGAACGAAGCCGAGAGCAAACCCCAAGGAATACCATCAACCACAGATTTCGCAGATTCCGCAGATTCATTCGGAGTGTCTCCCCCGTGAAATCTGCGTAATCTGCGTAATCTGTGGTTAAATCAGAGGTGGCTTTGGGGTTCGACGCGGAAAGGGGTAACGGGGCGATGACGGATGCGAGCTACACCGGGGCGGGCGTCAACACCGTCAAGGAAGAGGCGGCCCTGGCCGGGCTGCTCGGCTGGGTGGGCAAGACCCTGGCGTTCGGGGCCCACCGGTCCGCCCTGGATTTCGGCTACTTCGCCAGCGTCCTGGACCTCGGGAACGGCGTCGGCCTCGCCCTGTCCACCGACGGCGTGGGAAGCAAGCTGCTGGTCGCGCAGATGCTGGACAAGTACGACACCATCGGCATTGACTGCGTGGCCATGAACGTCAACGACGTGCTCTGCGTCGGTGCCGAGCCCCTCTGCATGCTCGATTACCTCGCCGTCCAGGAGGCGGACCCCGACTTCCTCGCGCAGATCGGGAAGGGGCTGTACGAGGGGGCCCGGCAGGCCAACATCTCCATCCCGGGCGGCGAGATCGCCCAGGTGCGCGAGATGATCGCGGGCCAGCGGGAGGGGCGCGGCTTCGACCTGGCCGGCGCCTGCGTCGGCCTCGTGCCCATGAACCGCATCCTGGTCGGCCAGGAGATCCGGGCCGGGGATGCGGTCATCGGCCTCCGGAGCAGCGGGATCCACAGCAACGGCCTGACCTTGGCGCGGGAGGTCTTCTTCAAGCAGGCCCGATACCAACCGGACAGGTACATCGGAGAGCTCGGCCGGACGATCGGCGAGGAGTTGCTGGAGCCGACGCGGATCTATGTCCGGGAGGTCCTCCAGCTCCTCCGCGCGGGTCTCGACATCAAGGCCCTGATCCACATCACCAGCGATGGCTTCCTGAACCTCGCCCGGGTGCGGGCCCCGGTGGGCTACGTGCTGGAGGCCCTCCCAGACCCCCAACCGATCTTCACCCTCTTGCAGGGCATCGGCCGGGTCAGCGACGAGGAGATGTTCTGCGTCTACAACATGGGGACCGGCTTCTGCCTGGTCGTCGCGGCCGCCCAGGCCGACCGGACCCTGGAGACCCTCGGGCGGCTGGGCGTCGAGGCGTTCCGCCTGGGCCACGCGGTGGACGATGCGGGCCGCAGGGTCCATCTCGTTCCCCGGGGGTTAGTGGGAGAGGGGAGCCGCTTCCGCCGCTCCTGACGGCGAGGGGGCCCATCCTGCCAGAGGCCTGCCGGCTCGGCTCGACCGTGAGACAGGCGCCATCCTCTTTTCTGCGCGTCCCGCGTTCGACCCATTTCCGCACGGGTCGCCGTCGAGGTGACGCGCGAGGAATTCGAGGCCGGGATGACGGAGATGCGCTCCGCCGGCCGAACGGAGGGTTGCCCGTGACAGCACCGGGTTGCCGAACCCGCCATCCCATCACCTGCGCCGTCCCGAACGGCACCCGGCAGCCGGCCGTCCCGCCTCGGAAGGTGGAGAGGTGATGGGTCCTCGCCGCGGCTCGTTCCAGGCGCGCCTGGCCGCCCTCATGGAAGCGACCCAGGCCGTGACCTCGTCGCTGGACCTGGAGGAGGTCCTGCAGACCATCGTCCGCGAGGCGGCGGGCATCGCGGGCGCCCCCTTCGTGCGTCTCTTTCTCCTGGACGAGGCGGCCCGGGTGCTTCGCTGCCGCGTGGGGGTCGGGCTCCCCCCGGGAGAAGAACACGACCTCGTGATCCCGGTGGGTGAAAGCTTCTCCGGCCAGGTGGCGGCCACCGGGCAGCCCCTGGCCGTGCCCGACTGCCGGGGAGACCCCCGCCTGCGCTACCCCCAGCACGCCGCCACGTACGGCCTCGTCTCGTACCTCGGACTCCCGGTGCAGTGTAAGGGGCGCCTATTCGGCGTGCTGGCCTTCAACACCACTGCCCCCCGGGCCTACAGGGACGACGAGGTCGTCTTTCTCTTCGCCTTCGCCCGGCAGGCCGCCCTGGCCATCGAGAACGCCCGCATGCACGAGGCGACGGTCCACCGGGCCCAGCAGCTCGGCACACTCACCGAACTCACCCGACTGCTCACGACGGTCCTGGATCCCGAGCGGGTCGCCCAAGAGATCCTGGCGGCCGCCCAGGTCCTGGTCCCGGGCGCCGCGGGCCGCTTCTGGGCGCAGGTGGGGGAAGGAGATGCCATCCGCCTCGTGGCCAGCGTCGGGCTGCGGGAGCCGGAGGGCAGGTTCCAGCGCCTGTTCTCCCTGGGCGAAGGGCTGGCGGGCATTGCCGCCGCCACGCGGCAACCCGTCATCAGCCCGGACGTGACGTCCGACTCGCGGTTCATCAACCAGGATTGGGCGCGGGCCGAGAGGTTGGTGTCGGGCATCGTCCTCCCGCTTATCCACGGGGACCGAATCCATGGGCTCCTGGCCATGTTCACCCGCACGCCCCATACCTTCACCGAAGAAGAGATCGGCCTCCTCCGCTCCTTCGCCGCCCAGGCGGCCGTCGCGCTCGAAAACGCCCGGCTCTACGAGGCCGTCCAGCGCCATGCCGTCGGACTGGAGGCCCGCGTCCAGGAGCGGACCGCCGAACTGGAGGAGGCGCTGCGGGTGAAATCCGAGTTCCTCGCCAACATGTCACATGAACTGCGGACGCCCCTGAACGCCATCATTGGCTTCTGTGAGCTGCTTCGCGATCCGACCTTCGGGCCCCTCACCGAGAAACAGACCCGATTTCTGGGCAACATCCACAAAGGCGGACAGCATCTTCTGGCCCTGTTCAATGACCTTCTCGATCTGTCCGCGGTGGAGGCGGGCAGGTTGCATCTCCATCCCGAGCCGCTGGAGCTGCGAATCGTCCTCGACTCCATCCTGCACGATCTCCATGCTCAGGCCGATGGCAAGGGCCTCACGCTCGATCTGCACGTGGACCCAACCCTCGGGATGCTCAACGCCGATCCCGTCCGGTTCAAGCAGATCCTCTACAATCTCCTCTCGAACGCCGTCAAGTTCACGCCGGAGGGGGGAAGGATTACGGTGACAGCCCGGCGGGTGGCCGGTCTCCCGTCTTCGGTCTCCCGTCAGGGAGAGCCTCTGCCGACGGAGGACCGGCGACCGGGGACCACAGACGGGTTTCTGGAAATCAGTGTGGCGGACACGGGGATCGGCATCAAGGCCGAGGATCTCGCGAAGCTCTTCCGGCCCCTCACCCAGCTCGAGCCCGTCCTCACGAAGCGGTACCAGGGGACCGGCCTGGGCCTGGCCCTGACGAAGCGTCTCGTCGAGCTGCACGGCGGCCGGGTCTGGGCCGAATCCGAGGGCGAGGGCCGCGGCAGCACCTTCACCTTCGTCCTGCCGCCGGCCGGCCCCAAGAGGTGATCCGGTGGCCCCGCGAATCCTGGTGGTCGAGGACAATGCCGTCAATCTGGAGCTCCTGGTTGCCCTCCTGGAGCAAGAGGGCTGCGAGGTCCTCGTGGCGGAGACGGCCGATGCCGGCCTTCGCCTCGCCCGCACGGCGCAGCCGGCCCTCATCCTCATGGACGTGCAGCTGCCCGGCATGACGGGATACGAGGCCACCCGTCACCTGAAGGCGGATCCGGCCACGGCCGCCATACCCGTCGTTGCCCTCACGGCCCTGGCCATGCAGGGGGAAGAGGAGCGGGCCAAAGCGGCGGGGTGTGCGGGCTATCTGACGAAGCCGCTGGACACGGAGACCTTCCGGGAAACCGTGCGCCAGCTCCTGGGCCCGGGGGGATCGGGATAACGATCGCCGCGGGTCGCGTGTTGCGGAGGCCGGGCATACTTCGGCTATAGCGCCCTGTCGGGATATTGGCCGGATCAAGTCCGGACAAGCAGATCGGTTGTCGTCAGAAGAGCGAGCGCCAGCGGTACCTTCCGGTGCCCCGGGCGCTCATTGTCTCTCGTGTGGCTCCCCACCAAGGCCAAATCTGGGCACTGGATGGAGCAGGTGGCATGGCGCTGGAGCGAGTACGAATCCCTTGTGAAGATCATACATGTCGACGGGTGACGGCCAGCCCAAGGCTGCTGGACTTCCCGGCCAGTGCACGCCGCCGAGTGGTCCGATCGTCTGTGATGTCACGGGGAAACCGACCCTCCTCCCCTCTAGCGGAGGACGCAGTTCGCCCAGCCTCGGCCTCCCCCAGTGCCTCGCGATGTGTCCGGTTTCCGAGAGACACCACGCGGCCGACGATGCCGCCGATCGCCATCAGGCGCACCGAGGCCACGGCAAATGCTTCGCTGTGGATCCGCCAGCCGCGAGCGGACCACGTCCGGCCGGCGCCTTTGCTGCGCGGCACGCGATCGCGAGCTTCTCTTGCGTGGACTGACCGGCAGCCCTATACTCCGTCCGCGCGTTGCGGTCAGCCGGTTCGCCCGCGGTGAGGGTCGGGACCAGAGAATGGGATGCCACAGACCAGGCACGTCTTCCGCGTTGCTTCCCCGATGCGCCGCACGGCAATGTGGGCCGACGCCGTGGTTGTCGTCGGGCTCGCCGTCCTCCTCTACGCGGGCGTCCGGCTCGCCCTGGGAGCCCCCCCCGCCATCCGCGGCCCCGAGATCTCTCTCGCGCCCACCGCGCTGCCGTGGTACGCGGGCCTGTCCCTGCTCCGGATGCTGGCCGCGTTTATGCTCTCGCTCCTTTTCACCCTGCCGTACGGCTATCTGGCCGCCCGCAACCGGCGAGCGGAGCACGTGCTCCTCCCGTTGCTCGATGTGTTGCAGAGCGTGCCCATCCTCTCGTTCCTCCCGGTCGTCCTCCTCAGCCTCACGGCGATCCTGCCCGAGCGCCTGGCTGTGGAGCTTGCCGCCATCGTCCTGATCTTCACGAGCCAGGCCTGGAACCTCACGTTTGCTTGGTACCAGGCGCTTACCACGATTCCGCTGGAGCTCCGCGAGGCCAGCGCGGCGTTCCGCTTCCAGCCCTGGTTGCGGCTCACCACCATCGAACTCCCCTTCGCGGCGCTCAGCCTCGTCTGGAACAGCGTCATGAGCTGGGCGGGCGGGTGGTTCTTCCTCATGGCGGCCGAGATCTTCAGCGTCGGCCGGCGCAACTTCCGCCTCCCCGGATTGGGGGCGTACCTCCAGGCGGCGGCCAGCCAGGGCGACGCGGGGGCGATCCTCCGGGGAGTGGGGGCCCTGGTGCTCGTCATCGTCCTCTTGGACCAACTCGTCTGGCGGCCGCTCCTCGCCTGGGCGGACCGCTTCAAGCTCGAGATGGTCGAGGGGGAGGGCACGCCGACCTCCTGGTTCCTGACGGCCCTCCGGGATGCCCGCGTCGTGGCGTGGGCGGGCCGCGCGGTCGGGGGGCCGGCCCTGGGCCTGCTGGACGCCTGGCTCCTCGCCCGTATGCCCTCCCCCACGCACCTCGGGGAGAACACCGGATACGCGGCGCGCTGGGGGATTCACGCGCTCAGCGTGAGCGGCGCCCTCGTCCTGGCATACGGCGGCCTCCGCGCGGCGGCCCTGCTCATCGCCGTGCCGCTCGCGGCCTGGGCCGACATTGCGACTGGGCTCCTGCTGACGCTGGGGCGGGTGGTGGTGGCCCTCGCCCTGGCCGTCGCCTGGACCGTCCCGCTCGGCGTGGCCATCGGCAGCAGCCCGCGTCTCGCGGCGTGGGTCCAGCCCCTCGTCCAGATCGCCGCATCGGTGCCGGCCACGGCGCTGTTCCCCATCCTGCTCCTGGGGGTCGCCCGCCTGCCGGGTGGCGTCAACCTGGCCGCCGTGCTCCTCATGCTGATGGGGACGCAGTGGTACCTGCTCTTCAACGTCATCGCGGGGGCAGCCGCCATCCCGCAGGACCTGAAGCTCACGACCGCGCTCCTGCGGCTCTCGCGCTGGGACCGCTGGCGGACGCTGATCCTCCCCGCCCTCTTCCCCTTCCTGGTGACGGGCGCGATCACGGCGGGCGGCGGCGCCTGGAACGCGAGCATCATCGCCGAGCACGCGGAGTTCGGCGGGCAGGTGCTGAGCACGCCCGGGATCGGGTCCCTCATTGCCGAGGCGACGGCGGCGGGCGACTACCCGCTGCTCCTCGCGGCGACCCTCGCGATGATCGTTGCGGTCGTCCTCCTCAACCGGCTCGTGTGGCGGCGGATCTACCGGTACGCCGAGGACCGCTGTCGGCTGGAGTGATGCGTATGGCAACGAACGGCGACTTGCTGGCTCTCGAGCACGTCAACCAGGTGTACACGAGCGGCGAGCGACCCTTCTTCGCCATCCAGGACGTGAGCCTGGCCCTGCGGGAGGGTGAGTTCGTCACGCTGGTCGGTCCCTCGGGCTGCGGCAAGAGCACGCTCCTCCGGATCATCACCGGCCTGCAGCGACCCTCCGAGGGCCGCGTGCTCTACCGCGGGCAGCCGCTTCGGGGAATCAACCCGCACGCCACCATCGTGTTCCAGACGTTCGCCCTGTTCCCGTGGCTCACCGTCCTGCAGAACGTGGACGTGGCGCTCAAGGCGCGCGGCCTCCCGCCGACGCTCCGCACGGCACGGGCCCTGGACCTCCTCGATCGGGTGGGCCTGGATGGATTCGAGGGGGCCTACCCGCGGGAGCTGTCCGGCGGGATGCGGCAAAAGGTGGGCTTCGCCCGGGCCATGGCGGTGGACCCGGAGCTCCTGTGCTTGGACGAGCCATTCTCGGCCCTGGACGTCTTGAGTGCCGAGGCGCTCCGGGGCGAGCTCCTCGAGCTCTGGACGACGGGCAAGATTCCGACCCGCGCCATCCTCATGGTTACCCACAACATCGAGGAGGCGGTCTTCATGGCGGACCGGATCGTGGTCATGCAGAAGGATCCCGGCCTCGTGGTGACCGAGCGGCAGGTGCACCTCCACCATCCCCGGCAGCGGAAAGCGCCCGAGTTCCTCGAGATGGTGGACCGGGTCTACGCCACGCTGGCCGGGCAAACCGAGCCCGAGCACATCGAGCTGGGCAGCGCCCCCGGCGAGCCGGGGCGCACCCGGCCGCTCCCCCACACGACGATTACCGACCTCGCCGGGTTGCTCGAGCAGGTCGCCAACAAGCCGGGTGATCGCGCCGACATCTACCGCCTCGCCGAGGAGCTCGGCATCGACTCGGACCACCTGCTGCGGCTCACCGAGGCCGCAGAGCTGCTCGGCTTTGCCACCATCACAGGAGGCGACATCGCCCTCACGCCCCTCGGGGAGACCTTCGCCGAGGCCAGCATTCTGGCCCGGAAGGAGATCTGCGCCACCCGGATCCGGCGAGTCCCCCTGGTTCGGTGGCTCCTGTCCATGCTCCAGGCGACTCACGAGAAGCGACTGGAGCGAGGCGTGGCGCAAACCGCGCTGGAGCTAGACTTCCCGCCAGAGGTGGCAGCGAGGCAGCTTGAGACCATCGTCGACTGGGGCCGCTACACGGAGCTTCTCGCCTACGACGATACGCGCGACTATTTCTACCTCGAGGCCGCCGGGGCGGCGCCGACGATCCCCGGGAACAGCGGGACAGCCGTGCACGAGAAGTAAACGGCTCGTGGGGTCTGCAAAGAACCCGTCAGGACTCTTTTGCACTATTTTGAAATGCGAGGCGGACCCCCATCAGGCGCTTGATCGAACCACCACTGACCCAGCCACCAAGAGTTTTCAATCCTGCACCTGACCCTGCCGGCTCTGAACCGCCGTTCGAGTCCTCGTTGGTTCCCCGGGCAGGGCTCGAATCCTCCAGAGGCGGATTTCGGCGGACGCCTCAACCTGCAGCCTAGCGGTTAATCCGCCGGAGGCGGACTCGCTCCAGGAACACGAACGCCCGCGAGGGGGAAATCCTCACGGGCTATTCGCTGGTGCGCTGGTGGCTCCCCGGGCAGGGCTCGAACCTGCAGCCTAGCGGTTAACAGCCGCTCGCTCCACCATTGAGCTACCGGGGAATCTTTATTCTCTCGCCTGCCCGGGGAGCCAGCCGGTTCCTCCGGGTGGAGGCTTTAGTCCGAAATCACTAGTTTTCGGCGAAGCCACTCCCGGCCCTGCCCACTCTTGAGGAATCGTTCTCGGGCCATCGCCTCTCGCCGCGACGAGAATTCTTCCGCGTGGGCGAGGGTCCAGGGGCCGGGGTTCCGTCTTGTGTAGAGGCTCCGTGCGCTGTCCGGCTCGTTGTGTTGGTGGAGCCGACCTTCGAGGTCGTTGGTCTGCCCCACGTACAGGCCGCCGCTCGTTTCGCTCCGAATCACGTAAATCCAAAATCTCCCCGGCTCCGCACGCCAATCGGCTGGTTTTTGGCGGTTAATCCGCCTTTGGCGGACTCGCTCCACCATTGAGCTGCCGGGGAATGCGGTTTATTTCTCCGGCCCGGGGAGCCAGCCGGTCCCCCAGGCATGGCATGCTGTATTCAGTGTCTTCGTCGTCTCCGCTCTATGCAGGGCTCCCTTCGCTTCGTTCAGCGCAAGCCCACCTCTCGCCCTCGGCGGACTTAACAGCCTCGCTCCCCGCCCGAGCCGCCCGCGCTCGTCGGGCGGGCGGGCAGCATTGAGCTACCGGGGAATGGGGGGCTTTCGACGGGGCGTACTATAGCAGGCAGGCAGCCGAGAGGCAAGACGGTTGGCGGTCACCCTAATCCGGCGGCAAGGTTCTTGCTGTAGCGGACAGGCTGGGCCCGGAGGGCCCAAACCCCCGCGAGCCGACCCACGCGGACACCGCACTCGGCGGC
>JACPAT010000218.1 GCA_016180655.1 Candidatus Methylomirabilota bacterium
CGCCGGCTTCCTTGTAATACTTCAGCGCCCCGGGATGATACGGGACGCCGACGTCGAAGGCCATCTCCTTCACCGTCAGGCCCTTGACGTCCTTGACCACCGCGCCCAGGCTATCCGCGTTCTTGGCCAGGGCCTTGGTGATCCCGTACACCAGGTCATCCGGCAGGTCTGCCCGGATCATCAGGTGGGTGTACGTTCCGAACTGGTGAACCTCGTGCGCCACTCCTGGGTAAATTCCCTTCGAGATCTCCCGCCGCGAATAGCCGCTGTTGATCTTCTGGAGTTCCTTGAACTTGTCGTCCGGGACCGAGAGCAGCCTGATCTTCCGGGAGCTGGCCAGGTCCAGGATGGCCGCCGCCGGGACCGTGGTGATGAGGGTGAAGATCTGGGCGTGGCCGTCCTTCATGAGCGCCACGGCATCGTTGTAGGATACATGACTCACCTTGGCCATGTCCTTGTAGGAGAGCCCATAGACCTGGAGCAGCTCGCGGGTCATCTGCTCGCCCGTATTTCCCCGGGGCTGCACGGCGATGGATTTCCCCTTGAAGTCCGCCACACTCTTGATCCCCGAATCCTCCAGCACCACGGCCTGGAAGTATTGCATGTACAACGTGCCGAGTTGCCGGACATTCTTCGCCGGTGCCTTGAACGGCTCCCGTCCTGCGATGGCATCTACCGTTGAGACCGAGTTCCCGAACCCGATCTCGGCCCGGCCGGTCTCCACCCCCTGGATGTTGATGATCCCGGCGCCGGGCAATACCGAGGCGGTGGTCCCCGGGACCTCCTTCTTCAAGATCTCGGCGATGGCCCCGCCCAGCGGGTACCACGATCCGCCCTGGGGCCCTGTCATGATCCGGAGATCCAGGGCCGATGCTTCACCCGCCATGACCACCGCCAATAAGAGGCTGGCCACCAGGAACGCTCCTCCCCATCCTCGCTTCATGACCTCTCCTCCTGGGAAACGACAGTGCCTAGCGTTCGCGAGCACCAACAACTCCTGTGCGGGCCAGAACTTACTTGACCTCAGGGGGCCTGTCAACAGGCTTCCGTCCCGCCGGACCGGGGGTGGCAGCCAGGCGCGCCGAGTCGCCGAACCTCCCGTGGCAGCCAAGGCGATCCGGGGTTGACGGGGATTCCCGCTTTGCGTATAGTGAACCCCGTTCCACTCGTTGGACTCAGTTTAGCCTGCGTGCCATGCCCCGAAGATCCTCGTACGCGGCGCCCGCCGTCGAGGCGGCCCTGTCCATCCTGGAGACGCTGGGGAGCGTCCGCGAGATGGGCGTGACCGAGCTGGCCAAGAAGCTCGGCCTGGGCAAGAGCTCGGCGTACCGGCTGTTGGCGACCCTGGCCGGGCGCGGGTACGTCGAGAAGAATCCGCAGACCGACCGCTACCAGCTCACCTACCGCCTCTTCGCCGTGGGGAGTCCCGCCGCCGACCGCTTCGGGCTGCGGGAGACCGCCCACCCCGTCATGCAGCGGCTGGCCGCCGAGACCGGCGAGACGGTGAACCTCGGGGTGCTGGACGGCACGCGGGTGGTGAACCTGCACAGGGTGGAAAGCCGGCACCTCTTGCGCATGCACATGGAGGTCGGCGGCGGCGTGCCGGCCCACGCCACGGCCCTGGGAAAGGTGCTGCTGGCCGGCCTCCCGCCGGCGGATGTGGCGCGGCGGTTGCGCGGCCGGCGCCTCACGCGCTTGACCCAACGGACCATCGGGGATCGCCCCGCGTTGCGGCAGGCCCTGGCCCGCGTTCGGGGGCAGGGATTCGCCCTCGACGACGAGGAGTGCAGCCTCGGCCTCCGCTGCGTGGCGGCACCGATCCTGGATCACCGGGGAGTGGTAGTGGCCGCACTCAGCATCTCCGGCCCCAGCCAGCGGCTGCCCCACGCCGCCCTCTCGCGCATGGCCGAGGTCGTGCGGGCCGCCACACGAGAGATCTCGCGTCGCCTGGGCTACCCGAGGGGATCACCCAAAGGAGGAGGTGAGGCGTAGCCATGCCCGTCATCACGATTCGTCTCATGGAAGGGCGGACACAGGAGCAGAAGCGGGAACTGGCCAAGGTCATCAGCGAGGCCGTGTCGCGGATCGCCAATACCCCTCTGCCAGGTGTCCATGTGATCTTCGAAAACGTGCCGCGTGCAGACTGGGCCCTCGGTGGAATGCTGTTCGCCGATCGGGACCCGCACTGAGCATCCGGTGAGGATCGGTCAAGGGGCGGGTATCCCCCGCGGGGAGGAGGAAGGAAGATGAGACGAGGGGCTGCGATCACGTTTCTGGCGATGCTGCTGGGATTCTCGACAGGGGCCTGGGGCGGGGAGAAGAAGGTCGTCCGGGTCTGGCACACGGAGACCGAGCCGCAGACGGTCGCCGTCATGCAGGAGATCGCCAACGACTTCGAGAAGCTGCATCCGGACATCAGCATCCGGCAGGAGGGCCTCGCCTGGGGCGACCTGGAGGCCAAGCTGACGGCGGCCCTGGCCGCGGGCGCACCCCCGGAGGCGAGCCACGGGCAGGCCTTCACCTGCGCGTCCTTCTACCACAAGGGGCTCCTGCGTGACCAGGAGGACATCGCCGCCGCCATCGGGAAGGACAACATCTTCGAGGTGGCCCGGAACCTGTGCCGCTTCGATGGCAGGTACTACGGCATCACCCACTCCCCCAACACGAACCTCCTGATCTACCGCAAGGACGTCTTCAGGCAAAAAGGGCTGAGGCCGCCGGCGACCTGGGACGACTTCATCAAGGTGGCCCAGGCCATGATGGAGCGGGATGCCACCGGACGGGTGACACGCTACGGTCTGTCCCTGCCCGGCGTGCCGCTGTTCGTCAACATCCTGGTGGCGGAGCTGACCCGGGCCAACGGGGGGCGACTCTTCGACAACAGGACCGGCCGGCCTACCTTCACCGAGAAGCAGGTCGTCGAGGTCCTGGATTTCTACAAGAAGCTCAACGACACCGTCCTGCCCCCGGGATGGCTGGGGCACGGCTACCTGGACACCTTCACCAACCTGGCCACCGGGAAGGCGGCCATGGTCTACCAGGGCCACGGCCGGAGCGCCGGCTACATCGAGAAGTACGCGCCGCCAGGGACGGGCACGCCCGAGTACTTCGGGGTGATGCGCAAGCCCCACGGCCCGTCCGGGAAGGACACGGCCGCCCAGGTCGACGCCGAGCCCTGGATGATCTTCAAGAACTCGAAGTACCCGGAGGAGGCGGCGACCTTCCTCAAGTTCTTCTTCCAGGAGAAGAACTACATCAAGTACCTGCACACGGTCCCGATCCATCTCCTGCCGACGCTGAAGTCCGTGCGGAGCAGCCAGGCCTACCAGGCGAACGCCATGTACCAGCGCTGGAAGGAATGGGTGGAGATGGATTACTACTATTTCGAGCGCGACCTGGCCAAGCCGACCCTGGTCGTGAACTGGGACGACCTGAAGCTGCCCTTCCTGCTGGAGATCTTCGGGTCGAACATCCTCCCCGACATGGTGACCGACGCGGTGAAGGGGATGCCGTCGGCCCAGGCGGCGGCCAAGGCCCAGGCCCGGGCGGAGGAGCTGATCACCAAGCTCGGCCACAAGCGCTGGTAATGCACATGCCGGGAAGCTGTGTGAATCTGTAAGGCTTCCATCCACCAACCGTCCATTGGGGGGCACCCCCGACTCGGGGGTGCCCCCCAGGGCTCCCTCTCGTGCCAATGACACAACCGCCGTCGCAAGGGCAGCCGTGGCGCCAGCAGCTCATAGGCGTCCTCGTCGTTTTGCCCGCCCTCGGCCTGATCCTGAGCCTCATCGTGTATCCGGTCGCCTATTCCCTCTGGCTGAGCCTGCTGGAGAAGCACTCGTTCTTTCCGCAGCAGCGGTTCATCGGCCTGGAGAATTACCTCTACCTGTGGGGCGATGCGGAATTCTGGACCAGCCTCTGGTTGGGCGTGATCTACTCGTTCTGGACGATCCTGTTCCAGATCCTCCTGGGGGTGGCGGCGGCACTGATCTTGAACGAGTCGTTCGTGGGGCGCGGCCTGGTCCGCGGGATCGTCCTGTTCCCGTACATGATCCCCACCATCGTGGCGGTCATCCTCTGGAAGTGGCTGCTCAACGACACCTACGGGGTCGTGAACTACTGGCTCTTCGCCCTGGGAATCGCGCGGGACCCGATCAGTTTTCTGGGCACCGACCACATCATGCTTTCCACCATCGTGATGAGCGTCTGGCAGTTTTTCCCATTCGTGCTGCTCTCCATCCTGGCCCGGCTGCAGACCATCCCCGAGGAGCTGTACGAAGCCGCCAAGGTGGACGGGGCGACGCCGCTCCGCCGATTCGTCCATGTCACGCTGCCCCAGATCCGGGGCATCCTCTTCGTGGTGGTCCTGCTGCGGAGCATCTGGATGTTCACCAAGTTCGATACGGTGTGGCTGATGGGCGAGGGGGCGGGGGCCGGGCGCTACATCCGGACGCTCCCCGTCTACGCCTACATGCGAACCCTCACCTATTATCAGGCGGGCCTGGGCGCGGCCATCGCCGTGATCATGTTCGCCATTCTGATGGTGAGCACGGCACTGTACTTCGGCTTGTTCCGGGAGGAGGCGGACATCGGATGAATGGCTGGCGCCTGCGGCACCGCTCGTCCCGCGCCCTTCTGTACGGGGGGGCACTGCTGCTCGTGCTGCAGGCCGCGTTCCCCTTCTTCTGGATGGTGTCCACCTCGTTCAAGCCCCCCAGGGAAGTCTTTGCCCAGCCGCCCACATTCATTCCCGGGGATCCCACGTGGGATAATTTCGGCCGGTTGTTCACCACGACCAATTTTCTCATCTATTTCCGGAACAGCATGGCCGTGTGCGGGCTCACGGTCCTCCTGACCATGGCGGTCAGCGCGGCCGGGGCCTACAGTCTCACCCGCTATCGCTACCCTGGTCGCGGGAAGATCGCCGGCCTCATCCTGTGCACGTACATGTTCGCACCGATCATGGTGGTGATCCCCTTCTTCATCCTCGTGAAGAAGCTCGGCATCGAGAACACCCACTTTGCCCTGGTGCTGGCCCTGACCTCCTTCTGTCTCCCCTTCACGCTATGGCTCCTGCGGGCGTTCTTCCAGACCATCCCCATCGAGCTGGAGCAGGCCGCCCTGGTGGACGGGGCCGGGCGGCTGCGTGCGGTGATCTACGTGGTCCTGCCGCTGGCGCTGCCGGGGATCGTCGCCACCTCCATCTTCACCTTCATCCTCGCCTGGAACGATTACATCTTCACCCGGATCCTCATCGCCTCGGACGAGCTCAAGACCCTGCCGGTCGGCGTCCAGGACCTGTTCCACTCCGCCCTCACCGACTGGGGGCTGATCATGTCCGCCGGGATGATGATCACCATCCCGGCGCTCATCTTCTTCGTGAGCGTGCAGCGGTATCTGATCCGTGGCTGGGGGGCCGGAGCGGTCAAGGGCTGACCTCAACGGAAGGACGGAGGGCATCATGGCGCGGTTCCGATTCATGCTGTGGGGCGCGGGCTTCTTCGCCCGGAAATGGTTGGAGGCGATCCAGGCGCGGGGAGACTGCGAGGTGGTCGGCATCGGCTCGCGGTCGGCGGCGCGGGCGGAGGAGCTGCGGCGCGACTTCACACTGGGCTCTGCGGTGAGTTACGCCGGCTGGGAGGAGGCGGCGGACAAAGGCCAGGCGGATGGGGTGCTCATCACGCTCCCCCAGTCGCTCCATCCCGAGGCGACCCTCCACGCGCTGGCGCGTGGATGGCACGTCCTGGTCGAGAAGCCCCTGGCCCTGGACATGGCGGCCGCGCGGACCGTGTACGAGGGGAGCCGGTCCCATCCCGACCGGGTGGTGATGGTCAACCAGAACTTCCGCTGGCGGCCCCACATCCAGGCCCTGCGCCGGGGCATGCGAGAGGGGCTCATCGGGCGCGTCGGCCACCTCATGTTCGAATGCCGCCAGCAGATCCGCAGGAAGACGGTGGACGGCTGGCGCGAACGGATGGCAGAGCCGTTCCTCCTGGATTACGCCATCCACCACTTCGACCTGATGCGGTACCTGACCGGCGACGAGCCGGTGCGAGTGACGGGGCTGAGCTTCCGGCCGCCCTGGAGCTGGTTCGACGGGAACTCCGCGGCTGCAGCCATCGTGACCATGCGAAACGGATTAGTCGTTGATTATGGCGGCACGATGGTCTCCCAAGGGCTGGAGACAACCCAGGAGGGTCTGATCACGGTCATCGGGGACAAGGGGACATTGCATCTGGACGGGAAATCCCAGGTCAGCCTCCACGGCCAGGGGGATGCCCGCAACCTCCCCCAGGAGCCGATCCCCGGCGGTGAGCTGGGGTACGCCCTGGCGGAATTCCTGGGGGCCATCCGGGCAAAGCAGCCACCCGAGACCCACGTGACCGAGCACATCCGAAGCCTGGCGCTGCTCCTGGCGGTTGTGGAGTCTTCCCGCCGCGGCTCCCCGGTGGAGGTGGCAGAGCTGCTGGACTTCATGAAATGAGGCCAGACCCAACCACGAAATGGCTTGACGGGTGCCTTGAGCTACACTAGAAATGACGCACGCTTCTCCTCTCACTCGAGGCGCCCCCCATGACCAGAGCCATGCCCGTTTCCACCCAGCTCGCCGAGCGCCTGGCCGCCTTCCGCCTGCGCGACGTGCCGCCGGAGGTCGTCGCCCACGCCAGGCTGATCCTCCTGGATACGCTCGGGGCCATGCTGGCGGCCTCCGCGCCCAAGTACTCCGCCACGCGGATCCTCATGGACTTCGCCCGCCGCCTGGGGGGCCGGCCCGAATCCAGCCTGGTGGGTCAGAAGCTCAAGACGTCCTGCATCACCGCCGCACTGGTGAACGGCACGCTGGGCTATTACTGCGACATCGAGCCGCACCACGTGGGCGGGATCCTCCACGCACCGGCCGTCCAGGTGCCCACCAGCCTGGCGGTGGCGGAGAAGGAGGGGGTGACCGGGACGCGCTTCCTCGAGGCCATGCTGCTGGGGATCGAGGTGACCTGCCGGGTGAGCTTCGCCCTGAACCCCGTGGCCCTGTACAACCGTGGCTTTCATCCCAGCGCCATCTGCGGGGCCTTCGGCGCCGCGGCGGCGGCCGGCCACCTGTTCCGCCTCTCGGCGTCCAAGTTCGCCATCGCCCTGGGCCTGGCCATGCAACAGGCCTCGGGACTCCTGGCGTGGGCCAGCGACCACACCGAGAACTCGCGCCCTTTCAATCCGGGTCTGGCCGCGCGCAACGGGACCACGGCCGCCTACCTGGCCCACCTGGGATTCGGGGGACCGCCCACGCCCTTCGAGGGCAAGTACGACGCCTTCACCGCCTTCTCGGGCGAGAAGCACCCCGAAGCCCTGCTGGCGGATTGGGGGAAGCGCTACCACCTCCCCGAGTTCGCGTACAAGCGCTATTCCAGCTGCTCCTTCACCCACCCGGGGCTGGACGCCCTGCTGGGCTTGGCCCGCGACCATCACCTGAAACCCGCCCAGGTGCGGGAGATCGTCCTCCGCTTTCCCCTTTCCGGCACCCCCATGATCGACAACAACGAGCTGAGGTCCCACTGCGCCCAGTACATCCTGCCGGTCGGCTTGGTCTTCGGCCAGGTGATGATCGACGACATCCTGCAGGACCGGACGCGGCATCCCGAGGTCGCCCGCCTGAGCGCGAATACCCGCATGGTCGGCGACCCGGAGCTGGACACAACCTACCCCGAGGTCTACGCGTCTATCGTCGTGGTCACGACAACGGACGGCCGCCGCCTCACCCGCCGCGTGGATCACGCCAAGGGGACCAGGGAGAATCCCCTCACGCCCGAGGAGATCCATCAGAAGTATCGCACGCTGGCCTCGACCGTGACGTCCGCCGCGCATGCCGAGCGGATCGCCGACGTTGTGCGCCGGATCGAACGGCTCACGAATCTCGATGGCCTGGCCATCATGCTGCGGAACCTGCCGCCGGCGGCGCCTGGACGGACGGTCAGAAAGCCGGCCAACGTCCGGCGGGCGAAAGCGGCCCGACCGAAGGGGACGGCCTCTGGCACGAGGCGGAGGGCATCCTGACACGCTGGGGTGTATCGAGGAAGAACCGGCGGGGACGTTCCATTGAAGTATTGATTGAGGGAGTTACGCAAGTACCCAGGCCTGGCCCCGACTGCCGGGCGGGCGGGCTCAGGATTCCTTGAGGAGCTCGCGGGCGATGATCAGGCGCTGGATCTCGGAGGTGCCCTCGTAGATGCGGATCAAGCGGACGTCGCGGTAATAGCGCTCCACGGGGCAGTCCCGCATGTACCCCATGCCGCCGTGGATCTGGACCGCCCGGTCGGCCGCCCTCCCCACCATCTCGGAACAGTGGAGCTTCACCATGGCCACCTCTTTGGTGAGGCGCTCTCCCCGGTCCACCCGCCAGGCCGTCTCGTGCAGCATCCCTCGACAGGCGTAGATCTCCGTGGCGATGTCCGCCAGCATGAACTGGACCGCCTGCTGCTCCGCGATCGGCTTGCCGAACTGCACGCGTTGCCTGGCGTGGGCCAGGGACAGCTCCAGCAGGCGCTGGGCCGCCCCCACGCACACGGCGCCCATGGTGAGGCGGCCGCGGTCCAGCACCTTCATGGCGACCCTGAACCCGTCGCCGACCTTCCCCAGGACGTTGGCGACCGGGACGGCCGCGTCCTCGAAGATGAGGTCGCAGACATGGGACCCGCGGAAGCCCATGGTCCTGTGCGGCTTCGTGATGGTCAATCCCGGCGTATCCCGGGGGACGAGGAGGGCCGTGATCCCGCCCCGGGCCCGCTTTTCCCGGTCGGTGAGCGCCATCACCGTGAACACCTGCGCCACGTCGGCATTCGTGATCCACTGCTTGCGGCCGTTCAGGAGGAAGGCGTCCCCCTGCCGCATAGCCGTGGTCTCGATGGCGGCGGCGTCCGACCCGGCGTTGGGCTCGGTCAGCGCGAAGGCGCCGGTCCACTCCCCGCTCGCCAGCTTCGGCAGGTATGTTCGCTTCTGTTCCTCGGTGCCGTCGAAGAGGATCCCCAGGGACCCGATCCCGTTGTTGGTGCCCACCCGGCTCCGGAAGCAGAGACTCGCTTTAGCGAGTTCCTCGAACACCACGCACTGGGCCAGGAGCGAGACGCCCAGGCCGCCGTACTCCTGCGGGATGGCCAGGCCGAACAGCCCGAGCTTTCGGAGTTCCTCGACGATGTGCGGCGGGATCTGGTCCGCCTCCTCGATCTCCGCCTCCACCGGATGCAAAACTTCGCGGACGAAGCGCCGGATGGTGTCTTGCAGGAGCCGGATCTCCTCCGGGATGTCGAAATCCATCCTGGCCCCCCTACCAACCCCCCACATCAAACCAATGCAACCACGGATGAACGCAAATGAACGCAGATGTTCCCATTCAGAAGCCGCCGGATTCAGCCCAGCGGAGGATCAACTGCGCAGCGGACAACCCCTGGGTTCACCCCAGGGGGATGCAACCGCAGATGAACGTCCGCCCGAGGCGGATCTTGCCAGGACGTAACCCATGCGAACCGGGCGGATCCGCCTATGGCGCGACAGATGAACGCAGATTCGAACCTGTCAGAGTGCAGCGACGCACAGGCGGGCTGCGTTGCGTGCATCGGCGTTAGCCTGCGGTTCCAAGTCCCTGGACCGACCCGAGGAGTCCGCGCCCCGTCACCTGCTCCACTCGTGCTCTGGCGATTCCGCCGCGCAGCCCCGGATCGCCCGCAAACCAGACCCGGAGGTAGTTGTCGCTCAGACCTTCCAGCAGCCCGTCCGGCCCGTCTCGATGCAGGACCACCACCTCCAGCGTCTCGCCAAGGAACTGGCGGCGGAAGGTGTGGGCCTTCCGGGCGACCAGGGAACGAAGGATCCGGCTCCGCTCCGCCTTCACCGGCTTGGGAACCTGGTCCGGGTAGCCGGCCGCATCGGTGCCCGGTCGGCGCGAATAGCTGAAGACGTGCATCGCGGCGATGGGGAGTGCGCCAAGCAGATCCACCGTTCTCTGAAAGGCGCGATCATCTTCACCCGGGAAGCCCACGATGACATCTCCGCTCACCGCGATCCCCGGCACCTCGGTCACCAGGCGCTCCACCAGCTCCCGGAACTGGGCCGCCGTGTGCCCGCGGCGCATCCGGCGCAAGATCCGCTCATCGCCGCTTTGCAGCGGCAGGTGGAGGTGCCGGCAGAATCTGGGAGAGCCTGCCAGAAGCCGGATGAGGTCCGGCTTCACCTCGTGGGGATCCAGAGAGCTCAGCCGGATCCGCGGCGCCGCATCCAGGTCCGCGATCCGCCGGCACAACTCGGAGAGCGACATGGGCGGCGTCAGATCCCGCCCGTAGGTGCCGAGGTGGATGCCCGTCAGGACCACCTCGGGGAAACCCGCTGCGTGCAGGCGCCGGATCTCGTCCAGGATCCGCTCGGGTGGCTGGCTGCGATTCGCGCCGCGCACCTCCGGGACGATGCAGAAGCTGCAGCGATAGTTGCAGCCGTCCTGGACCTTCAGGAAAGCCCGCGTCCGGTCCGGGTCGATCCCCGGGCCGTAATCATCCATCGTCCGCGGTTGGCCCGCGACCGCCCCGACCAGCACCCGGGCCCCGCCGTTCTTCCTGGCCCCCTGAATGTGAGCCAGCAGCTCAGGTTTCTCCGCGTTGCCCAGAACCAGGTCCACGCCCGGGATCTCCGCCACCACATCCGGTGCGGCCTGGGCGTAGCACCCGGTGACCGCCACCAGCGCCGAGGGATTCCGCCGCAACGCCTGCCGCACCAGTTGCCGGGAGTCCGCATCCGCCTCCGCCGTGATGGTGCACGTGTTGATCACGTACGTCTCCGCCACGGCGTCGAAGGGGACGATCTTGTACCCCTCGGCTCGCGCCTTCCCGCGCAGCGCATCGGTCTCGAACTGGTTCAGGCGGCAGCCCACCGTGGCAAACGCAATCCGCATCGCTGAATTCTTTCCACGATCTCCGACAGCGACATCCGATAGCGACAGCGATCGGAATCCCGCGTCCCCCGTCCGAGGTCGCCCGTCCGAGGTCATCGGACGTTGGACTTCGGACTTCGGACTTTGAATGGCCTGCCGCTATCGCTCTCGGCTCTCCAGTCCGACGCCGACCACGATCCGCTCGAGCTGCACGAGGTTCATGACGTCTTCGCGATTGTACTCCAGGAGCAATCTCAAGGCCTCCTGGTCTCCCGCGCTCTCATACCGCGCCCAGAGCTGCAAGGCGTCCCAGCCATTCATCCCGCGGGTGCCGCGGGCGATGCCGAAGCGCTCTTCCATCCGCTTGAGGCCGCCCTTCAATCCGACCCGCCGGCACTCGCGGAGCAGGTCCAGGGACCGGAACCGGGATCGAAGGTCAAGCCGGGTTTGCCGCTCCAGGATCGGCAGGTCGAACCGATCCCCGTTGTAGGTGCAGAGCGTATCCACCCCGTCCAGCGCCTCCCACACCGCCACATCGGTGATCTCCCCGCCGACCAGTTGACGGAACCCGCGGTCCTCGCGATAGATCCCGACGACCGTCACCTCGCCGCTGGCGCAGGTCTCGATGTCCAGGTAGGCCTTCATCGCTCCGGAAGACCGAACTCATGCAACCGCAGATGAACGCAGATAAACGCAGATGGCTCGGAAATCCTGATCACAGGGACCGGAACCATGCAGAACGCTATTCCCCGCAAAGCCGGGATTCAGGCTGCGCTTCAGGAAGATCACGTGCCGGGCCTTGTCCACGTCCAGGATCGGCATGCCGTAAATCGGGCTGTTCGGGGTGTTCCGGGCCGCCGGGTTCACCACGTCATTGGCGCCGACCACCAGGGCCACGTCGGTCCATTCGAACGCCGGGTTGATCTGCTCCATATCGAAGAGCTTCGGATACGGCACATTGGCCTCCGCCAGCAGCACGTTCATGTGACCTGGCATACGGCCGGCCACGGGATGGATGGCGTATTTGACCTCCACCCCGCGCTTCTCCAAGAGGTCGGCCAGCTCCCGCACCTGGTGCTGGGCCTGCGCCACCGCCAGCCCGTAGCCCGGCACAACGATCACCGACCGGGCGTAGCCGAGCAGCAGGGCCGCCTCCTCCGCCGAGGTCTCGCGCACGCCCCGGGGCGCGGCGCCGCGCCCGCCACTTCCTCCGCTCGCGGCTATGGCGGCCCCGAACCCCCCGAACAGGACGTTGGTGAACGACCGGTTCATCGCCCGGCACATGATCTGGGTCAGGATAATCCCGGAGGCGCCCACCAGCGCCCCGCTGATGATGAGGCCGTGGTTCGAGATCACGAACCCGGTTGTCGCGGCCGCCAACCCGGAGTAGGAGTTGAGGAGGCAGATGACGACGGGCATGTCCGCGCCGCCAATCGGGATCACGAGCAGCACGCCCAGGAGAAGGGCGGCCACGTTCATCGCCGCGAACACCTCCGGGCGACCGGGTGAAATGAGCAGGTACATTCCCATGGCTGCCCCGCCCAGAAACAGGACCAGATTGAACAGGTGTTGGAACGGGAAGAGCACCGGCCGGCCGGGGACGATCTCTTGCAGCTTCCCGGCGGCAACCATGCTCCCCGCGAACGTCACGCCCCCGATGAGCGTGCTCATGTAGATGCTGACCGCCGTGTCCAGCGGGAGGAGAGCCCCGGGCTGCATGAGCCGGTGCCACTCTGCGGCCCCCACGAGCTGTGAAGCCCCGCCGCCGAAGCCGTTCAAGATCCCCACCATCTGTGGCATGGCGGTCATCCTGACCGCACGGGCCATCCACAGGCCGAGCCCGGACCCGATGGCTCCCCCTACGACGATCCACTGGAAGCTCACGATGTGCCGGTCGAGGAGGGTGCCGACAATCGCGATAAGCATCCCGACCGCGGAAAGGAAATTCCCCGCGCGCGCCGTGGCCGGTGACGCCATGCGCTTCAGGCCGATGATGAACAGGGCGGCGGCGGCGAGATACGCCAACTCGATGAGGGCCGCCATTACTTCCCGCCCTCCGGTTTCTTCTTGAACATCTGCAGCATTCGGTCGGTCACGACGTAGCCGCCCACCACGTTGATCATGGCGAACGCCACGGCAATTACCCCCAAGACCGTGGCGAGCTTCGTAGCCCCCAGCCCTGCCACCACCGTGGAGCCGATGATCGTGATGCCGGAGATGGCGTTCGACCCCGACATGAGCGGGGTGTGCAGCCTGGCCGGAACCTTGGTGACGACCTCGAGGCCGACGAACATGGCGAGAACGAAGATCACCAGGAGGATGACCAGACCCTCCATCATGAACGCCTCACCTTCCCCTCGTGTGTCACACAGGTCTCGCTGGTGATCGGGTCGCTGAAGTCGAGTTGAAGCTTCCCGTCGCGCACCAGGTGGAGCAGGAAGTTCGAGATGTTCCTGGAATACATGTGGCTGGCGTGCAGCGGCAGCCTGCTCGACAGGTTGACGGGACCCAGAATCACGACGCCGTGGCGGACTACCTGCGTCCCCGCCTGCGTCAAGGCGCAATTCCCCCCCGCCTCGGCGGCGAGATCCACGATCACGGAGCTTCGCTTCATCGCTTCGACCGCCTCCGCGGTGATGAGGAGAGGTGCCCGCTTCCCCGGGATCAGCGCCGTGGAAATCACCACGTCCGCGTCCTTGACGTGCTGGGCGATGAAGGCGAGCTCCCGCCGGTGCGCCTCCTCCGAGAGCTCCTTGCCATACCCGCCCGCCGTCTCCGTGTCCTCGTCGATCTCCATGCTGAGGAAGGTGGCCCCGAGGCTTTCCACCTGCTCCTTGACGGCAGGCCGGATGTCATAGCCATGCACCAGCGCCCCCAACCGTCGGGCGGTGGCGATGGCCTGGAGCCCGGCCACGCCGGCTCCCAGAACCAGAACCTTGGCCGGGGGCACCGTCCCCGCCGCCGTTACCAGCATCGGAAAGAACCTTCCGGTTGAGCTGGCAGCCAGCAGGGCGGCCATGTAGCCCGCCACCGTGCTCTGGGAAGAAAGGGCGTCCATCTTCTGGGCCCGGGCGATGCGGGGCATGAGCTCCATTGAGAACCCCGTGACCTTGCGTGCCGCCAAGGCGTTGATCTCGGCGCCCTTGGTGTAGGGCTGGAGGAAGCCTATGAGGATCGAGCCTTCTTTTGTTTTGCCGATCTCATTGATGGTCGGCGGCTGGACCTTCAGGAGAACGTCGGCCAGTTCGAAAACGTCCGGCTCAAGGCGCGCGCCCTTTTCCAGGTAGGATGGGTCCGGGAAACCGGCCGCCGCCCCCGCGCCGGCCTGCACTACGACCTCTAGGCCAGCCTTCGAAAGCGTCGGCACAAGCTCCGGAACAAGTGCCACCCGCCGCTCGCCTGGAACGGACTCTCTTGGGACGCTGACGATCATATGGTTCCTGGGTGTTCTGGTTTTTGCCGCTGACTCAGGGCTGGTGCGCTCCGGGCCCTCTCAGGTCCCTCCCGGGCCGCCGGCAACCCTGAGGATTTCCGCCTCGTCCCCGCGGCAATGTACTTCCCCCGAGGACGACGGCGCCTGTTGGAAAGCCGTGACAACTACCGGCTCCCCGTGATGTAGTTTTCAAGCTGCTTGATCATGAAATCTTTCTCATCGAGACTGGCCTTGACCAGATCCCCGATGGAAACGACACCGACCACCTGATCATCGATGAGCACGGGGAGATGCCGGATGCGTTTTTCGGTCATCAGGGACATGCACTCTTCAACGGTCTGCCCTGGACGCACACACATCACCCTTTCGGTCATGATCTCGCTGACGGGGGTGTCCAGGGAGGATTTCCCTTTCAGGATCACCTTCCTGGCGTAGTCCCGTTCCGAGATGATGCCGACCAATCTCCCTGCGTCAAGGACGAGTAATGCCCCCACCCCCTTTTCGGCCATCAGCCTCAGGGCATCATAGACCATCGAATCCGGTGTAACGGACCAGACGGCACTCCCCTTATGTCTCAGAATCTGTTGGACGGTTTTCATGACTCACCTTCGCCACGCAGGTTTCGTGGCGGGAGACGAGGGGGATCCGGCAGGGTGTTCAGCCATCGAAAGATGAGCCAGCATCTGGCGCTCCCTGGATGCCCACCCCCGGGGGTCCATTCAAAGGGCAGGACCGCCCCCCGGACGCAGAGCGGGCAAACGTCCCGTTGCAATACCCAGCTGGGTCGGGATAACCTGCCAAGAAGACTATCGAGGTCCGGTTTGTCTGTCAACAGGCTAGCCCTCTTTTCTGAGGTGGCAGCCGAGGCCGGATGCACCCGTCTCACCGATCCCCTCCTGGTTCGGTGCCCCGGCGAGGATGAGCAGACAGGATCAGCCTCTCCTGGAGGACCTCGCCGCCCGGGTTGGACTCGCTGAGAGGGCCTGCCCAACGTACGACCCCCCGCTTTTTCCGGGCGGGAGCACGTCCGTTCGTGGAGCTTGCCACGATGTCCCCCCTGGTGGCTACGCTGAGGAGCTGACAACACCACTTCCCTGCCCCGTCGTTCCGGGGCCGGGCTCGATGTCGGTGAGTCAGAACCGGCTTGACACTGGCGAGACCCACTGGGACAATCCCTCAGGAATTTTCTCGCCTCCCCTCGGAGCCGCCATCATGCGCATCGGGATCATCGGGTTGCCGGCCACGGGCAAGACGACCCTCTTCGACCTGCTCTGCGTGGCGGGCGGCGCGCACGTCAGCCACCACGGGGGAAACGAGCCGGCCGTGGCTGTCGTCAAGGTGCCCGACTCGCGCCTGGAGCGGTTGGCGTCCCTGATCTTCAAGCCCAAGAAGGTCACCCACGCCACCATGGAGTTCGTGGACTTCGTGGCGCTGACCCGCGGCGCCGGGCAGGGAGAGGGATTGGGCAGCCACTACCTGAGCCAGATGCGCCAGGTGGATGCCCTCCTGCACGTCCTCCGCAACTTCGACGATCCAGGCATCGCCCACGTCGAGGGCAAGGTGGACGCCGCTCGCGATGCCGTCCTGGTGAACACTGAACTCCTGCTGGCCGACCTGGACCTCGTGGAGAAGCGGATCGGCCGCCTGGAGGCGGACCTCAAGAAGATCAAGAAGGACGAGGCACTCAAGGAGCTGGAGCTTTTGAAGCGCTGCCGGGCCTGGCTCGCAGAGGAGAAACCCGTCCGGGATCTCCCGCTCACCGAGGATGACCAGAAGCTTCTGCGCGGTTTCGCCCTGCTGACGGCCAAGCCGCTCCTGCTCCTCCTCAATATCGGCGAGGGAACGCTGGGCAAGCCCAACCCGATCCAGGAACGCCTGCAACGTGCCCTGGGGGGAAAGGGAGTCGCCGTGACCCAGCTCTGCGCCAAGATGGAGATGGAGGTGGCGCAACTGCCGCCCGAGGATGCGGAGGTCTTCCGGAAGGACCTCGGCCTGCAGGCGGGCGGATTCGCCGAGGTGCTCCGGGCGTGCTTCGATCTGCTCGGCCTCGTCACGTTCTATACTGGTGAAGGCGGCGAGGAGACACGCGCCTGGACCATCCCCGCAGGCACCACGGCGCTCAAGGCCGCAGGCGTCATCCACAGCGACCTGGAGCGGGGATTCATTCGCGCCGAGGTCGTGCACTTCGCGGAACTGGAGGCTGCCGGTTCGCTGGCCGCCGCCAAGAAAAAGGGCATCCTCCGGGTGGAGGGGAAGGAGTACCGGGTGGCCGATGGGGATGTCGTCACGGTGCGGTTCAATGTCTGAACCCTGAAAGGCGGGGGTCAGGGGTTGGGGGCTGGGGTCCGAGAAGGGGTGGCTGGTGCATCAGGAAACAGGGGATATTCGGAAGTGGATGCGGGTCACAGGAGGAAACCATGAAGGGTCTGGTGCTATTCTCTGACGGATCATACGCGCTGAAGGAGATGCCCGAGCCTGAACTGGGCCGGAACGTCTATGCGCCCCACGACGTCCTGATCGAGGTGGCCTACTGCGGCATCTGCGGCAGCGATGTGCACAAGTGGAAGGATTCGGACAAGCAGGGGGTCAGCAGTCCCACCTCGGCCGTCATCACGGGCCACGAGATCGTCGGGACGGTGCAGGCGGTGGGTCGCGAGGTGGCCGATGCCAAGGTCGGCGACCGGGTGGTGTGCGAGCTGGTTACTTTTTATTGTGGGCGCTGCATCAACTGCCAGACCGGGCGGATCAACATCTGCTGCAACATGCCGTCCATGCAGCAGCGCGCCCATTACGTGACCGGCGGCGGGTACGCCCGGTATACGCTGTGGCCGGCCAAGCACGTTCACGTCCTGCCGCCAGGCATCTCCCTGGAGGAAGGGACGCTCATCGAGCCGACGGCGGGATCGGTCCACAGCGTGATCGAACGGATGAAGGTGCGGGCCGGTGAATCGGTGATCATTCTGGGGCCGGGGGCGCGGGGGCTGATCCTGTTGCAGATCGCCAAGGCCTGCGGGGCCTCCCCCGTCGTCATCACCGGCCTCAGCCGGGACGAGACGACCCGTCTCGCGCTGGCGAGACAGTTCGGTGCCGACGAGGTCATCAACGTGGAGAAGGTGGACCTGGTGAAGCGGGTCAAGGAGCTCACCGGCGGCATCGGCTTCGACGTGGTGATCGAGAACACCGGGGCAGCCAGCGCCGTGGAGCAATCGCTGGACGTCGCGCGCAACGGCGGGCGCATCCTGATCTCTGGCGGAGGCATCCGGGGCGGGATCATGGCCCAACTGGACACCCGCAAGATCATCGTGAAGGAGCTGGAACTGTACGGTGAGATCTCCCACGTCTGGACCTCGTGGAAGACCGCCATCAAGCTGGTGGCGGAGGGGAAGGTGCGGGTGAAGCCGCTGCTCTCCCACATCTTCCCGTTGGAGAAATGGGAGGAGGCGTTCGACCTGGCCGCCACCAGTCCGGACGCGTTGCGCGTGGCGATCAATCCGCGCGTCTGAGAACCAGAACGTTCGGCAGTTCGGTGGTTCGGGAGTTCGGGGGTTCTCCCCGACCTTGACAGCCGAACGCCCGAACGGTCGAACGCTCTTCAGAAATGCCGCGGGCTGCAGGATCTTCTGCAGCCCGTGCTCGTTTCTCCATTCTGGAGAAGGATGGCCGCTCAATCGCCCCTTGACCAGTGCCCTTCGCCGGGCGCAGACGTCACTGGGAAGTCCCACCCGGGGGAGGGGGCGCAGGGGCCGGCGGAAGCGCGGTCGGACCTGTGGCTGGAGGCGTGGTCGCCTGCGATGACCCTGTGGCCGACCCGGGAGGGGATGCCCCTCCAGGCGAAGCCGGAGGCGCGCCAGGCTGTCCAGCGGCGCCCGGCGCCCCGGGCGTCCCGGCCGGACCGGCCGCGGGCGCCGGCGGCGTGGCGGGCGCAGCCTCGGGCGGTGTGTAGAACGGGGGAAGCGACGACCGAGTCCGCTCGATCCTGTCCACTTGACCCTTCGGAAATCTCAGGTCTCCCCCCGGACGCACGACGATCACCGAGTCGCCTTCCTCGTAGATGTCCTTTCCCCAGATACCCTGGCCATCCTTGAGATAGACCATGTCTCCGCGCGCTTCGGTCGCCACGACGACCCACGCCAGCGCCGCAGCGAGCACCAGGATTCCACGCATTGGTTGTCCTCCTCTGCCTGGAGTAGCGTGCCGGCTGCAGGCAGCTCACCTGAGGACGTGGGCCCGCAAGACCGTGGCCACGCCGTCCTCGTCGTTGCTGGGAGCCACCACCCGGGCTGCCTGCTTCAGGTCGGCGTTCGCGTTGCCCATGGCCACGCCAAGCCCCGCCGCCTGGATCATCTCCAGGTCGTTCAGATTGTCCCCGAATGCCACCGCGGCCGACGGCGGGATGCCCAAGAGCTCGCAGAGCCGCAGCAGGGCGGCGCCCTTGGTCACGCCCTGCCGCAGGATCTCCAGGTAGGTCGGCTCGGATCGCACGAGGTGCGGAAGGTCCTGGGTGCCGGCGCGGTACGCGGCGGCAAAGGCCTCCAATCGCTCGCCCGGCCCGATCAACAGGATCTTGACGGGATCGTCCTGCCGGCCCTCGAGGAATCCGACCAGATCCCCTACAGCCACCTGTTCCACCCCATCCTTCCGCGCCGACTCGCGCGAGATCTCACTGACCCGTTCGATGTAGATGCCCTCGCCCAGGTACAGGTTGGCGTGCAGTCCGAACTGCCGGGCCAGGCGCGCCCCCCGGATGGCCTGATCCCGCGGCAGGTGGGCCGAGTACAGGATGGCTCCGGAACCGGGATCCTGGATCCGCGCCCCATTATACAGGATGAGGGGGGCATCCGCCCGGATCTTTCGGGCGTAGGGCGATGCCGAGGCCAACATGCGCCCCGTGGCCAGGGTCACGCGGATCCCCGACGCCTGCGCCATCTCCAGCGCCCGCAGCGTGTCCGGCGAGATCCGACGCTCCCGATCCACCAGCGTGCCGTCCACGTCGAGGACGATCAGCCGGTAGCGCGCGTCACGCATGGAGGGCTTCACGCGGTCCCCTCCCGGGGGACCAGGTGCAGGCTGCCTTCATCGAAGGCCACCCCCACCGGGTCGCTTGCTCCCAGCGGGGTCGCCCCCTGCGGATGCCCGACCTTCACCAGGAGAGTCTGCCCGCCGACCATCACCTCGTAGAAGATTTCGCTGCCGAGATACGTGGCCGCAGCGATCCGTCCCTGCCACCGGCCGGCCCCGGCCGGAGCCAGCCCGATCGCCTCCGGCCGCAGCAACAGCCACACCATGTCGCCCGGGCGGAAACCTTCGGCCGGAACCCGGACACGACCCTGCGCGATCTCTACGTCGGCGCCCCCCCCCTCGACGTGGCGCACCGTTCCGGCCAGGAAGTTCGCCTTGCCGATGAAGTCGGCCACGAACAGCGTTCGCGGCCGGCTGTAGATCTCCGGGGGGGTTCCGACCTGCTGGATCCGCCCCTGGTGCATGACCACGACCTGATCCGACAGCGTCATGGCCTCGTCCTGATCGTGGGTCACGTAGACGCTGGTGATCTGGAGACGCTGCTGGAGCCGCCGGATCTCGAGGCGCATCTGCACCCGGAGCTTCGCGTCCAGATTGCTCAGGGGCTCGTCGAACAGGAGGACCCGCGGCTCGGTGATGAGGGCCCGGGCCAGCGCCACCCGCTGCTGTTGGCCTCCGGAGAGCTGGGACGGCAATCGCGCCTCCGTTCCGGCCAGCCCCACCAGCTCGAGCATCGAGAGGGCCCGCGCCCGGAGCTCCGGCGCCGGGACCTTGCGAATGCGCAGGCCGTACCCGACGTTGTCGAAGACCGTCATGTGCGGGAACAGTCCGTAGCTCTGGAAGACCATGGAGGTCCGCCGCTTGTTGGCCGGGAGCGCGGTGATCCGCTCGTCCCCGATGAACACGTCTCCCTCCGACGGGGCCTCGAAGCCCGCGATCATCCGGAGGACCGTGGTCTTCCCGCACCCGGACGGCCCCAGCAGGGTCACCAGGCTGCCGTCCTTGACCTCCAGGGACACGTCGTCCACGGCGACGACGCGGCCGCTGCCGCCCCGCCCCTCGAACACCTTTCGCAAGTTCTTTAGCCGAACGGCGTTGCTCATCGGACCAATGCAACCGCAAATGAACGTCCGCCCGAGGCGGATCTTGCCAGGACGTAACCCATGCGAACCGGGTCCGCCTCGGCGGACCTATGGCGCGACAGATGAACGCAGATCAGGACCATCATTCCACTCCTTCCCGCAGATTTCCCCGAGGCAAGATGGCTAGCCCGCCGCCTCGTAGCCCATCTGCGACGTCGCCACCCGTCCCACCCCGACCTGGATCAGCCCGAGGGCCGAGAGCACGATGGCGATCAGGACCAGGCTGAAAGCCGCCGCCTGGCTCAGGTCGGCGTTCTCGACCAACCCCAGGATGGCGATGGTGATCAGGTTCCACCGACCCGAGACCACGAAGATCACGGCACTGATGGCCGTCATGCACCGGACAAAGCTGTAGGCCAACCCCGAGAAGAACGCGGGGGTGATGAGCGGCAGCGTGACCGTGGCAAACGTCCGGCCGCTGCCCGCCCCCAGGTTCGTGGCGGCCTCCTCGATGGCCGGATCGATCTGCTGGAGGGCCGCCACCCCGGCGCGGATCCCGACGGGCACGTTCCGGAAGATGAACAGCAGGACGATGATGGCGCCCGTCCCCGTGAGGAGCAGCGGCCGCTCGTTGAACGCCAGGATGTATCCGATGCCCACCACCGTCCCGGGGACGGCGAAGGTCAGCATGGAGGTCAGATCCATCAGGCCTTTCCCCACGAACTGCTTCCGCACTACCAGAAAGGCGATGATCATCCGTCCCGTAGAGCAGCAGGATCAGGCCGCTGACGCCCAGGCACAGAACCGTCAGGAGCCGGCGCGTGAACGGATCCACGCTGAGGCGGCCGGGCGACGGCTTCCCGGTCACGGTGACGTACGACTTCCTGCTCACCCAGTACTTCTGGAGGAGGAAGGCCACCAGGGTCGGGAGCAACAGGATGACTGCCAGGGCCGCTCCCCCCGAGAAGTCCACCATCCCGGTGATGTGCAGGTAGGCCTGCACGGAGAGGACGTGGAAGTTCCCCGACAGGATGATGGGATTGCCGAAGTCGGCCAGGGACTCGACGAACAGCACCAGCAGGGAGCTGGCCAGCCCCGGGATGCTCAGGGGCAGCGTCACCGTCCGGAAGACCTGCCAGCGCGTCGCGCCCAGGTTCAGCGACGATTCCTCCAGCGCCGGGTCAATGGCTTGCAGGACGCCCAGCATGATGAGGAACGCCGTGGGGAAGAACGCGATGGTCTCGACCAAGATCAGCCCCCGCAGGCCGTAGATGTGGGGATCCCACTGGCCCTGAAAGAGCATCCGGGTGATGAACCCCTTCCGCCCCAGCAGCAGGATGGCGGCCAGGGACAGCACGAACGGGGGGGAGATGATGGGAAAGGTGGCCAGGACCCGGAAGAACCGCTTCCAGGGCACATCGGCCCTGGCAATGGCGAAGGCGAAGAGGTACCCCACGGCCGTCCCTGCCACTGCCACCAGCGCCCCCAGGATCAGGCTGTTGTAGAGCGGGCGCCGTTCGAACGCCTTGCTCAGGAGGTCGCGATAGACGTGGAGGGTGAACCGCCCGTCCTCCACCACGCTCATCTGGAAGACCTTGAAGAGCGGGTAGAGAACAAAGAGAAAGAGGCTGACCGCGATGACGCCGATGACCGCGGCCAGCACCGGTTCTCGCAGGATCTTCCTCAGTCCGTCCATGCCCGCCAACGAGGGGGTCGGGGATTGGAGGTTAGGGGTTGGGGGTCAAGAAAACCAAGAAACCACTCCCTTCCGCCCCGCTCCCCGTCCCCTGTCCCCCGTCCCCCGTCCTTACTGGCCGATCTCCGACCGCCAGCGCTTGATCAACCGGTCCCGATCCTCGCCCGCCTTGACGGCATCGAAATTGATCAGCTTGACCTGGTCGGCCCGGACCGCCCCCTTGGCCACCTCGGCCGGACGGACAGTGCCCAATCCACGAACTTCTTGGCCAGGTCCGGCTCCGGTCCCCCCTTGATGAGCGAGATGCCCCCGATCTCATAGCCGGTCCCCTCCTTGGGGAACGTCATCGCGATCGGGTATCCCTTGGCGCTGCCCTTGGCGATGAGGTCGTGGGAGAACGAAATGGCAATGCCCACTTCCCCCAGGCCCGCCTGGGTGACCGGCGCCGACCCGGACTTGTCGTAGTGGTGGACGTTGGCATGCAGCTTTTTCCAGTACTCGAACGCCCTGTCCTCGCCCATCAACTGCACCAGCGTGGCCAGCACCGTGTACGAGGTCCCCGAGGTGTACGGGAAGGCGATGGCGATCTGCCCCTTGAAGGCCGGCTTCAGCAGGTCGTCCCACGAGGCCGGCGCGGGCACCCCCGCCTTCTTCAGGAAGTCCGCATTGTTGCCGAAGCCGATGGCCCCGAAGTAGTACCCGACCCAGTACCAGTCCGGATCGCGGCCGTTCTCCGGCAGCGTCCAGTCCAGCGACGGCTTGTAAGGCGTGGAAATACCCGCCTTCTTGCCGGCAATGTGGTCTTGCGACGGACCGCCGAACCAGATGCTGACCTGCGGGTTCTTGGCCTCAGCCCGGAGGCGCGCCAGGACCTCGCCGGAGGACAGGCGCACCCACTCCACCTTGATCCCGGTGTCCTTCTCGAACTGGGGGATGTACAACTGCGTCTCGGCGGTATCCAGGGCCGAGTACATGTGGAGCACCTGGGCCCCCTGGACCGGGATCGCCCAGGCGGCTGCCGCCATGATCGCGAGAACCGTCAGGGTGTGGCGCATGGTTCCTGCCTCCTCTCCTTCTTTCGTCGATGGCTGGTTGGCCTCGGCTCGGTCTGGGAAAACATGTAGCGCAAATGTAGTGGTGCTCGGGATATGCGTCAAGGTCTTTCCCCGGGGGATCCCGGACGGCCGGCGGCATATTGACTTTGCCGGGGAAATGGACTAGACGTCTACACGCGAGGAGCCAGGGAGATGGGCCAGCCATCGGAGAGGCCGGCCGCAGGCAAACGCGGCAGCCGGCGCCGCATCGCGACGCGCGACGACCGGCGCCATGCACGGTTTGCCGTGAATCTCCCGGTCCGCTGCCGGCGTTTGACCGGGCGAGCCAGAGACGCCTGGCGCGGGCGCGCGACCGATGTCGGGGGCGGTGGGCTCGCCGTGGATCTCCCCACGCGCCTGGCCCCGGGCACCCGTGTGGCGGTGGAGATCCGGACCGGCATCGGACCGATGCGGATGGAGGCCGACGTGCTGTGGACCCGGCGCGTCGCGGGCCGGGATGGCATCACGCGTCACGGCCTCTGCCTGGCGGAGCGGTCCGAAGTCCTGGATCTGCCCCTGCATGTCCTGCTGGGACAGTGGCTCCACGGCCTCGCCAGGCGGGAGGCGCCGCGGGGCCGCGCCAAGACCCCCCGATGACACGCCCTCGCCGCCCGCCCATCCCCGGGATCCCAAGGCAGGGACGGATCCTCCACACCTCACTGGCGCTGGTGATGCTCGTGTCTGGGTTCGCCCTCTCCCCCGCCCTGGCCGGGAGCGCGCCGAGCAACGTTGCCCTCCACGTCATCCCGCGCGAGATCCTGTTCTTCGGCGCCCAGGCGGGTGTCTGGACCTCCGTCCGGCTGGATGCGGGCGAGCGCGTCCTGCAGCGGGGGGCCGACGGCAACGTGGCGGCCATCGTCACCTCCCAACGGGGCATCGGATTCAGCGCCGTCCTCAACGTCACACACGAGATCCGCCTGCCGGAGGACGAGACCCTGGAGGCCTTCAAGGTGGAGGGCAACGTCGCCACCCTGCTCACGCGCCGCCGCGCCCTGGCCTTCAGCGCCGCCACCGGCAAGTGGGCCGAGGTGGAGCGCTTCCAGTTGGGCCGCTGAAAACTGAAAACCGATAGCGACAGGGACAGTGACAGCGAACCGAACCCCGCTACCCTGCCCGTATCCCTGTCGGCCTTCCCTGTCCCTATCCCTATCCCTATCCCTGTCGTCCTTTAGGTTTTGAGTTGCCGGACTGGATTGGTGAGCCGGCCGATCCCCTGGATTTCGATGTCCACCTGATCCCCGTCCCGCAGGTTGAGCTCGTTGGGCACCATGATCCCCGTGCCCGTGCTCAGGACGGTGCCCGCCGGAACCGGGTTGTCCTTCCGCAGCCAGGACACCAGCTCTTCCAGCTTGCGATGAAACTGGGCGGTATTGGCCGCCTCGGAGAAGACCGTCTTCCCGCCCCGGAGGATGCTGCACCGGATCTGGAGCGCGTAGGGATCGGCAATCTCATCGCACGTCACCAGGCACGGCCCCAGCGCGCAGCAACCCAGATAGATCTTCGACTGCGGCAGGTACAGGGGATTCTCCCGTTCGATATCCCACGCCGAGACGTCGTTACAGGCCGTGAAGCCGACGATGGACCCCCGGGCGCCCAGGACGATCGCCAGCTCCGGTTCCGCGGCGGTCAGCCGGGAATCGCTGCGGACCAGGACCGGCGAATTCGGCCCCACGCACCGCGCCGCGCTGGCCTTGAAGAACAGCTCCGGCCGGGGGTTCTCATAGACGGAGTCGTAGATCCCCTGCTGTCCCTTCGCCGCCGCGGCGTCCTCGTCCCGGAAGTCCGCGCTCCGTCTGTAGGTGACGCCCGCCCCCCAGACCTCGGGCGGGTCAATCGGAATCAGCAGGTGCGGCGCGCGGCGCGACGGCGCTCTGTGCAGCGCCGGCCAGTCCAGTGCCTTCCGGCGCAGCCGGCGGGAGAGCCACTCCGCCCGCTTCACCAGGCCTGCGGCCGTCTTGCCCTGGTCCACGAGGTCCAGGACGGAGTGGACACCCTCCTCGGGCGATGTGATGTCCAGGACCCGATCCCCCCGAACCAGGCCGACCCGCTTTCCCTTCCCCGGCAGGAAGAACTGCACGAGCTTCATGCGGCCTCCTTGTCTTCACCTGCCTCTGGAGACCCGGGCCGGTGCCCGGATGCGTCCCCCGCAGTTGCCGTCATTTGCTCGGGTCCCGATCCGCCTGGACCGTGCGCTGGGGGTGGCGTTCAAGAATCGGCGTCTCGTACCGAAGAGGAATCCTGGCAGCCTGACCAGGCGAAACGTGCGGGCGGCCCGGTATCGTTCGGGCCGCCCGCGTCGAGTCCCTTCGTGATTCTTACTTCTGATACGGCGCCAGGACCTTCTCCATCTCGGCCTGGGCCTTCTTCATGCCCTCCTCCGATGTGTACTTCTCGTCCAGGACCTCCTGGAAGTGGGTCCGGAAGATCTCGCGAACTTTCTGGTTATCGTGGGTGCTCATCTCCGGCAAGGCGTAGGGAAGCTGGTCCCGGGCCACCAGGACCTGGGGCAGCTTCGCGGCGTAGTCCCGCATCAACGGCAGCTCGAAGGAGGATTTCCGCGTGGCGATGTACCCGGACCCGATGTTCCAGCGGGCCTGGATCTCCGGCGAAGTCATGAACTTGGTGAACTGCCACGCCGCTTCCTGTTTCTCGCGGGGCGCCTTCTTGAAGATGAAGAAGCCCGCCCCGCCGATCGCTACTGCCTGCCGCTTGTTCTTCGGGAGGAAGGCCGCCCCCCACTCGAACTTCGCCGAATCCCGCACGAACCGCAGGTTCCCGGTCGAATGGATCAGCATGGCCGTCTTCCCCGCCGCGAAGTCCTGCACCGACTCGGGGAATGTCCGGTGCCGCGGCATCACCTTGTGCTTGTTCGCCAGCTCGACCCAGAACTGCAGCGCCTCCACGGCCGGCTTCTCCGCGATGTAGACCTTCTTGAAGTCGGCGCTGTGGGTTCGGCCCCCGTTCTGCAGGATGAAGGACATCAGGAGCCACGGATCGTCCGGGATCGTCAGCCCCCACTGGGTGGCCTGCCCTGAGGCGTCCCGCACCGTGGCCTTCTGCGCGGTGGCCAGGAGCTCCTCCCACGTCGATGGCGGCTTGTTCGGATCGAGGCCGGCCTTCCTGAAGAGGTCCTTGTTGTAGTAGAGGATGGGGGTGCTCCGCTGGAAGGGGATGGCCCAGACCTTCCCATCCGCCTTCAGATCACTCACGAACCCCGGGAAGAAGTCCCCCAGGAGTTTCTCGCCTCCCTCTCGCTGGACAAACTCATCCAGGGGAATCACGGCATCCAGGTCCCGCAGCGTCACCACGTCAATGGCCAGGTGCACCGCCACATCGGGTGGGTTTCCCGCCTGCAGGGCCGCCACGGTCTTCTGCATGTTTTGCCAGTAGTTCCCGCCCCAGACCGGCTCGACCCGGATCCCGGGATGGGCCTTGTGGAAGTCGGCCACATACGCCTCGATCTCCTTCACCAGCGGCCCCGTCAGGTGGACGGGATAGTAGAACTTGATCTCCGTGGCCGCCCAGACCGGCACGGCCGTCACCGCCAGGAGCATGACCAGAATCCACGCTCTGCTTTTCATGGCTGACCCTCCTCCACGATAGGGACACCCCGGCGTCCCGGTTGACTACCCACCAAGCCCCGACTGCATGAAGCTGTTGATGAACCGGCGCTGGAACACCAGGAAGAGCAGCAGCGGCACCGCGACGACCATCAGGGTCGCCGCCATGAGCATCGTCCAGTCGGCAGACCCTTCGGCCGTCTGGGCGAAGATCCCCAGACCCAGGGTGAGCGTGCGGGCCTTGCTCGTCTCGGTGATCACCAGCGGCCAGAAGAACTCGTTCCAGTGATAGGTCAGGCTCACCAGGGCGAAGGCCAGGTACCCCGGGACCGCCAGCGGAATGGCGACGTAGACGAGGAAGCGGAGGCCGCCACACCCATCCAGGGATGCCGCCTCTTCCAGCTCTTTTGGAATGCCCTTGAACGTCTGCCGGAGCAAGAATGTCCCGAAGGCCGACGCCAGGTATGGCGCCATGATGGCCAGCCGGGTATCCAGGAGGCCCAGGCTGGTGAGGGTCAGATAGTTCTGGATGACCGTGCTCTGGGGAGCGATCATCAGTTGCACCAACAGCAGGATGAAGAGGAGGTCGCGCCCCCAGAATTCCATCCGGGCAAAGGCGTAGGCGGCCAGCGTGATCGTCACCAACTGGACCCCCAGGATGCCGAAGGCCACCACCAGCGTGTTCCAGTAATAGCGCCAGAAGGGCATGGCATCCAGGACGCCCCAGAAGTTCTTCAGGGTTGGGTGGGCCGGCAGCCACTGGGGAATCAGCGAGAAGACCTCGTTCCGCTCCTTGAAGGCCGTGAGCACGATCCACACGAAGGGCACCACGACGACCAGCGCCGCCAGGAACAGGAGGACGTGGACCGTGAGGCGCCACAGGGGCCGGCTATGCATAGTGCACTCGTCGCTGCAAGATGCCGAAGGCCAGGACCGTCAGGCCCAGGAGGATCAGGAACAGGATGCCCGAGACGGCCGAGGCGTACCCCATGTCGAAGAACCGGAAGGCGTTCTGGTAGATATAGAAGATGAAGAGGTTGGTGTTGTTGCCCGGTCCTCCCTGGGTCATCAGATAGACCTGGTCGATCACCTGGAAGGAGTCGATCACGGCCATGATGGCCACGAAGAAGGTCGTTGGGGAAAGCAGGGGGAAGGTGATCCGCCAGAACCGCTGCCACGGGCTCGCCCCCTCCAGGATGGCTGCCTCGTACAGGTGCTCCGGAATCACCTGGAGGCCCGCCAGGAAGATGACCATGTAGTGGCCGAGCCGCTTCCAGACCCCCACCAGGACGAGGGCCCAGAGGGCGAAGCGGCTGTGCCCCAGCCAGTGGATGTCCGGCAGGCCCAGCGCCTTCCCGTAGAAATTCACCAGCCCGTAGCTTGGCGTGAGGATCCACAACCAGATCATCGCCGCGGCCGCCATCGGAATGATGGTCGGGTAGAACAGCGCCGCCCGGTAGATGGCCAGGCCGCGGATCTTCTGATTGATCAAGAGCGCCAGTCCCAGGGCCAGCGCGATGCTGATGGGAATCGTCCCGACGGCGTACAGGACGTTGTTCTGCAAGACCTGCCAGAAGAGCGGCGTGGACCCGGCCTGGAGGTAGTTATTGAGCCCCACGAATTCCCGCTTCGGCGTGGCCAGGTTCCACTTGAACAGGCTGAGATAGAACGTCTTCAGGATGGGATAGTGGGTAAAGATGAACAGGAAGAAGAACGTGGGCAGGATGTACAGGTACGGCCGGGCCAGGGCCATTACCCGGCGCCGGCTCCGGACCCGCTCCCGAGCACCCACGACACGGGTCGCGGTTACCACGCTCGCGGGAAACTTGGGTTCAGCCATGCGATTCATGCCGAGATCCTGCGGGTCCACGCGACGGATGATGCGTTCACATCCGCGCCGGATCCCCGACGATGGCCACGGCCCGGATCGGCGATCCATCCAGGCCCGCCAACGCAAGCGGAAGGCCCACGAAGAACACCTCCCCCCGCGGCAGGCGCGATAGGTTGATCAACCCTTCGGTGACCGCGATCCCCGCCTTGAACAGCAGCTCGTGAACCCTCTTGTAGTCCTTCGGATGGACGGACGGCAGATCCAGGCCGAGCATAACGATTTTCCGCCGGATCAGCCACCGGGCGGCCTCGACCTCGATGCCAGGGAATTTCTTGAAGAAGGCGGCACCCTTCACCCGTTCTCCCCACCCGGTGTTAACCAGGACCCGTCGCACCGTCGCCCCGACCGGCCAGGCCGCCTCCAGGTCCCGCCGCGTCACCCGCGCCCGGTCGGGTCGCCTGCGCACATCCAGGACCGCCGCCGGGCCGACATAATGCGCCGGTGGGATCCGGTCAATGGATGCTCCCGCGGGTAAGAAGTGGCTGTAGGCGTCGGTGTGCGTCCCGAAGTGGGTCGGCATCAGGATCTGCTTGCACCGGAAGCCGATATCGGCCAGGTCCCCGAAGTGAATGAATCCCGGCCGCGGCTCGCCGGGGAAGTTCGGCATCTCGTGCGTGATCTTCCGCGTCAGGTCAATGATCTTTGTCCGCCCCTTATTCCCCATCAAGCCTCCCTCCAACCGAAGAAATGCAACCACAGATGCACACAGTTGAACACGGATGGGCCTGCAGGAGGCTTCCGGACCATCTGTGTGTATCTGTGTTCATCTGTGGTTCCAATTCTGGGTTTAGATCTCCAGCATGACCTTGATGGCGCCGCCCGTCCCGTGGCGGGCGACCTCATACGCCTCGGCGAAGCGCTCCAACGGGAAGGTGTGGGTGATCACCGCCGCGGTGTTCACGCGGCGGCGCGCCCAGCACCTCCAGGTCCCGCATCATGATGTCGCTGGGCCGGATCTCGGCCAGCTCGTCGCCATAGTATCCGATGACGCCCACGCGGCCGCCGGGACGCACGACCTTGATCGCCTGCGACAGCGCCTTCGGGTTCCCGGAGCACTCCATGACGACGTCCGCCTCGGCATTCGCGCTCCCCAGGGCCTCCGCCAGCGACATCTTGGACAGGTCCAGGATGCCCGTCGCCCCGAGGCGCCGCGCCAGATCCAGCCGCTCCGCCCGAAGATCCGCCTGCCAGACCTCAGCCGCTCCCGCCGCGCGGCAGACCTGCATGGTGAAGAGGCCGATGGGTCCCGCCCCCAGGACCACGACGCGATCCCCCGGGCCGATGCGTGCGCGCCTCGCCCCGTAGAGGGCCACGCCCACCGGCTCCGCCAGGGCCGCCGCCTTCAGCGAGAGGCCGGACGGCAGCACCCGGACGCTCCGCGCGAGGGTCACCAGGTACTCGGCATGGGCCCCGTTCAGGCTGAAGCCCAACTCTTCCATCTTCCGGCACAAGTTCGGCCGCCCGCCGACGCACGCGGGACAGATCCCGCAGGTGACCAGGTTGTCGGCCACCACCGCTTTCCCCGCAAGGTGGGCATATCCTGGTGGCGCCTCGACCACCTCGCCGCTCCACTCGTGGCCGAGGATGATGGGGTATCTCGCCTGGTCCGGCATGGTTCCGTCAATAAGATCGAAGTCCGTGGCACAGCAGGCGCTGTACCGCACCTGGACCAGGACCTGGTCGGCCCGGGG
>JACPAT010000219.1 GCA_016180655.1 Candidatus Methylomirabilota bacterium
CTCGGCCATCCTGGCCTTCATCGGCCCGCCCATGCTGACGGGCCTGGGGTGGCGGGGCACCTTCCTCTGGCTGGGGATCGGGTTCTTCGCGGCCACCATGATTGGGTCCTTCATGCTCAAGAACCCGCCGGCCGGGTACAAGCCGGAGGGGTGGACGCCGGCCCCGCCTTCGGCCAAGGTGGCCGCGACCACGTATGACTATCCGCCGTCGGAGATGGTCAAGACCCCGCAGTTCCCGCTGATGTGGATCGGCTACTGCCTGGGCACCTCGGCTGGCCTGATGACCATCAGCCAGCTGATCCCCTTCGCGAGGAGCGTCGGGTTGCCGGCCACGGCGGCCACGTTGACGCTCCTCATCGGGGCCATCGGCAACGCCTCGGGGCGAATCTTCTCGGGGTGGCTCTCCGATGCCATTGGCCGTTTGCAAACCCTCCGGCTGATGATCCTGGTGTCGGCCATCATCATGCCGATCCTGGCCAACACCTCTACCATCGGGGTCATCTACGTGCTGCTCTTCGTGGTGTATTACTGCTACGGGACCCAACTCTCCGTGTTCCCGTCCACCACGGCCGACTTCTTCGGCACGAAGAACCTGGGCGTGAACTACGGCTGGGTCTTCACGGCGTGGGGCGTGGCCGGGATCGTGGGCCCCATGATCGGCGGGTACATGTTCCGGACGTACAAGACGTACACCGGGGCCTTCTACACGGCCGGCATCCTGGCGGTCATCGCCTTGATTGCCATGATGATGGCGAAGAGGCCAGAGCCGGTGACCGCCAAGGCAACGGCATAGCCCAGATCGGTCGGAGAAACAAGAAAGGCAAGGCCGGCCCGTACAGAAGGGGTCGGCCTTCCCTTTTTTGGCGGACGGAAGGTGATCAGGGGGGGGTATTCCCGGATGAGATCGTTTCGGAACCCCGGTCGTGGGCGGGGTTGACCATGCGGCTCTTCTTCCCGCACAGGGCGCAAATGAGCGAAGTCCCTTCCTCCAGAACCTGCCAGTGATGCCACCGACAGCCGTTCTGCCTGCTGGATTCCACGCGTCGGCGATCCAGGCGGTCCAACCGCCGCAGTCCGACGCCCACGAACACCCCACCCAGGGAGAGGAGAGATACGGATAGGATGAGATCCGGCAGCGCCATAACTGAGAGATTCCCGCAGAAGCTGCTTGCTTCTTTGCCTCCGAGCCGTAGAGATCGTCTTCTCTAAGTATGGATCGCAAAAGTGCATCGCGCTGTTTCGGGATTAACAAAGGATTGGAGAATTTTTGGTCCAAGCAAGACAGGACGAGGTGGTCGGCGAACCTCCTGACCTGTCTTCCTCTGTCGTTCCTGGCTGGCTGGCGCCTGACCTTCCAGAATGGGCAGCCCGCGCACTATCGCGATCATCTGTGGCAGTGGGGCGCCTTCCCCCCACGTGCCTCGGACGCGGCGCCCCCCTCCTCCTGTTTTTCCTGATTGACAGCCTGTGGCCGATTCAGTAGCGTGACCCTACCTTGTCGGGCCGCCCTCGTGGCCCCAACGTCGGAGGAATACGGACCTCATGGAGCAGCCCCCCCAGCCGGTGCAGTTCCCCGGCCGGATCAGCCGCCGGCTGAGCCTGGCATTGACCGCCATCATCGCCATGGTGCTGCTGGTCGGGGGGATCTCCCTCGCCCTCGCCATCAGAATCTCCCGGATCAACGACGCCGTTGACCGGGAGAACGCCCACATCCAGATCACCGACCAGATCCAGACCACCTTCCAGCGGATCAGCTTCGAGCTCCACCAGATGCACGCCGCCGGGTGGTTCGACCGGAAGGAGGACGTTCAGAAGCTGCACCAGGACCTGACGCGGCACCTGGAGACCTTCCGGGACCTCCACCGCGGCGAGGAAAATTTCCCCGAAGAACAGCAGGAACTCGCCCTCTTCGCCGAGTTGCGCGAATCGGTGGCGCAGTTGCGGGCGCTCACCGACCGCATGCTGACCGCCTCGGGCCGCGGTTGGCGCCTGGGTCCGATGGATCTCGCCCAACTGAACGTCACGTCCCACCAGGTGGCCAGAAAAGCCGACGATCTCAACACGATCCATCGCCTCAAGGTCACCCGGCTGCTCCAGGCCAGCCAGGGCATGATGCGAGCCATCGTCGCCCTGTACCTGGGCTTCCTCCTCGTGGGCGGCGCGCTCGTCGCCGTGGCCAGCGTCGTCTTCACACGCGGAATCGCGGTCCCCCTGAGGGCCCTGGCGGATGCCGCCCTGGGGATCGCCGAGGGCCGCCTGGAGGAGCGGGTGGCTGTCCGCTCCCCCAACGAGATCGGCCAGCTCTCGCACGCCTTCAATGTCATGGCCGACCGGCTGCAGGGTCGAGAGCGGGACCTGCGGGCCGCCCACGATCAACTCGAACAGAAGGTGCGCGAGACAGAGACCCTGTACCGGATCGGCACCGAGATCCTGGGCCTGCACCAGTTGGACCGCATTCTGCAATCGGTGGTGGAGAAGGCCCGCGAGCTCCTCCGCAGCGAGGCGGCCGCCCTCTGCATGCTGACCCAGGAACAGGACGAACTGGTTGCCGTGGCGACCAGCGGCCCCGCCGATGCCTTCCGATCGGCAAGCCCGCCCGCGACGCGGGATCTGCGGGCCGGCCGGACCGCGGCAACCCCCGGCGATCTGGAGGCCCATATCCCGCGGTGCACGGTCATGCAGCCGGAATTCCTGCGGGCCCACCTCGCCGCGCCGGTGCGCCGGGGGGAGACGGTCATCGGGATGATCTGCGTCTGCAGCCGGGAGCCGCGGGCCTTCACGGCCGCCGATCGGGACCTCCTCGGCGGCCTGGCGACCCAAGCGGCCATCGCCATCGAGAACGCCCGGCTCTACGAAGAGGTCCGCAGCCTGGCCACCCTGGAGGAACGGGAACGCATCGCCCGGGAGATGCACGACGGCCTGGCCCAGGCCCTGGGCCTTCTCCACATGAAGCTGCGCCGCGCCGAGGAGCAGTCGGGCGCGGCCGGGCCCTCACCGGCCGCCGACGGCCTCCGCGAGATGGCGGCCATCACGGCGGGGGCCTACGAAGAGGTGCGCCAGTCCATCTTCGGCCTCCGGACCATGGTCTCCCGGGGGCTGGGGCTGATTCCCACCCTGACCGAGTACCTCCACGAGTTCAGCGCGCAGAACGGGATCGCCGTGGAACTCGAGGTGGCCGACGGCCGGCCTATCCACCTCTCCCCCGCATCCGAGGTGCAGCTCATCCGGATCATCCAGGAGGCCCTGACCAATGTCCGCAAGCACGCGGGGGCCAGCCACGCCTGGGTCCGCCTCCATCGCGAGGATCCCTGGGTGCAGGCGGCTATCGAGGACGACGGTCGGGGTTTTGAACCGGCAACCCTGACCTCACCTGCGCGGCTCCACTTCGGACTCCAGACCATGCGTGAGCGGGCCGAGGGCCTGGGCGGGAAGCTGGAGATTGACACGGCGCCGGGTCACGGCACCCGCATCATCGCGATCTTGCCGGGAGAGACATAGCATGTCGAACCCACCTCCTATTCGCGTTCTGCTCGTGGACGACCACGCCTTGTTCCGCAGGGGGATCGCCAGCATCCTGGCCGCGGAGCGCGGATTCGAGGTGGTGGGCGAAGCCAGCGACGGCCTCGGGGCGCTGGAGCGGGCCCGGGAACTCATGCCCGACGTCATCCTCATGGACATCTTCATGCCCGGCGCGAACGGGCTGGAGGCCACCCGGCGGATCAAGGAGGCGCTGCCCTACGTCAAGATCGTGATGCTGACCGTCTCGGAGGAGGATCAGAACCTTTTCGAGGCGATCAAGAGCGGCGCCCAGGGGTACCTTTTGAAGAAGATCGAGCCACAGGAACTCTTCGCCATGCTGAAAGGGGTCGTCCAGGGAGACGCGCCCATCTCCCGCGCCATGGCCGCCAAGATCCTCGGGGAGTTCGCCCACCAGGCGCGGCAGACCGCCGCGCCCTCCTCGCCGGCGGCCAATCTCAGCCCGCGCGAGAAGGAGGTGCTGGACCTGGTCACCCAGGGCAAGAGCAACAAGGAGATCGCCGCCGCCCTGGCCATCGCCGAAAACACGGTGAAGAATCACCTCAAGAATATCCTGGAGAAATTGCACCTGGAGAACCGGGTGCAGGCCGCCACCTACGCCCTGCGCGAGGGTCTGGTCGAGAAGCCTCCGCGGAAGTCTGGCTAACCCCTCTCCCCCATCATTGATCGCCTCACATTCCCAGACAAGGGTCCCCTGCGCGGGATGCGCATAGGCCTGCGCGAATCGCGCAGCGAATTGCGCAGCGGGACCATTCGTGTCTCATCGCCCGTCCAGGCTCCTCGCTGAAAATCAACATCTTACACGCGCGCCCGCCGGCAGAGACACCTGGAACGCGCCTTGCCTTTCACAAACCGGTGAACGACCGGCGATGGTCGCAGGACAACGGTCCGCGGATAGCGGACGAGGAGGGAACACCATGAGATGTGTCGGAAGAGAAGGTGTCACGGGGCGGCTGAGGGTAGTGGTAGCGGCTTTTCTGGTGGTAGGTGGACTCGCCCTGGTGTTGGTCCTGCCGCAGTTGGGCCTAAGCCAGACCAGCGACGAGCGGGTGGTCTACATGGCCTTGATCGAGCCGAAGGGCGGAGTCACGGTGGACAAAGAGCCGTTCCCGGGCACCCAAATGCCCAAGGGTGGAGGCTACGTGCTCAACCCACCAAACCCCCAGGGACGTTGGGAGGTTTCCGTCTACCAGTTCTCCCCCGCCACCGTCGTGGTGAGGCAGGGGGAGCGGGTAACGCTGGAGATGGTCGGGATCAATGGGGCGAAGCACAGCGTGCACATTGACAAATACGTCCCGAATCACTCCGTGGTCAAGCGTGGGGAGATCGGTCGCGTGAAGTTCACGGCCGACACGCCGGGCGTCTTCAAGATTCACTGCGAGGAACACCAGCCAAGCATGGAGGGCACCCTCGTCGTGCTGCCCCGCTGAACACCCCCTCACGCTTTCCCTCTCCCCCGGGCCCCCCGCCTCCGGCGGGGTGCGGGGAGAGGGTGGGGGTGAGGAGGACGCTCCTCACGAATCCGTCGGCCCAGGACCCACAGGACCCGGATGGTCAGTGCAGAAAAACGGAAGGTGGCTACGATAAGACGGAGACCTAGACGGCCCGCGGGTGCCATCCTAGCAGCCCTCTCCCTGATAATGATGGTCCCCATCGTCAGCGGGGAGGGGAACCTGCCGCCGGGGGACCCAGGCCAGGGTGAGGCCCTGTACCGGCAGTATTGCGCCGTCTGCCACGGGGCGACCGGCGAGGGGGATGGACCGAATGCGCCCTTCCTGGAGGACGATCGGCCCAGGGACCTGACCGACGCCAAGTACATGGGTCGCCTGACCGACCGAGACCTCGCCGAGGTGATTCGCGGCGGGGGAGGAGGTGTCGGCCGGTCGCGGTTCATGCCGGCCTGGGGCTACACCCTCTCCCCGCAGCAGGTGGGGGACGTCGTCGCGTACACCCGTGCGCTCTCACGCCAGCCACAGCGACCAATGGCTGGGCCCGCTGACCCGCCGGCGGCTGCCGGGGCGCGGCAGGTGGCGGAGCTGGGCTGCACCGGGTGCCACCGGATCGGCGATCTTCCGGCCGCGCCCGTCGCGCCGGACCTGAGTCGCCTGGGCGCCAAGCTGCAACGGGCGTGGCTCGAGGCCTACCTCTCTCGCCCACACGCGATCCGGCCCGCCGGGTACGTCCCATTGTCCCGCAGCCGAATGCCGGATTTCCGGCTGTCGCCCCAGGAGTCGAGACAACTGACAGCGTACCTCATCCGCCTGCGGCCGGAGGGGGTGCTGCCCGTCGGGAGTGTGCAGGCGCCAGCAGAAGCTGACGGCAGTGCCCTCCTCCAGCGGCTGGCTTGCCGCGCCTGTCATGCCCTTGGGGGACGCGGGGGGCTGGCAGCGCCCGATCTGTCCCTCGCGCCGCAGCGCCTCCAGCCGGCCTGGGTGGCCCGCTACCTCCTGGACCCCCAGGCAGCCGATCCGCGCAGCCCGATGCCGCGCCCGGGCATCACGCCAAGTGAGGCGTCGATCCTTGCCGCCTACCTTTCCGGTGGCATCCCGTCGCCGACCGCGGCAGAGCCCGATGCGCGCGACGAGGAGGCGGTGGCCCGGGGAGGCGCCCTCTTCCGCGACCTGGCATGTCGGGGCTGCCACCGGCGGCCGGACGAGGAGCTGCCCGAACGGGTGGGCCCCGACCTCACCTTCATCGGGGACAGGCTGCGACCGGATTGGATCGCCGGCTTCCTGCGGCAGCCACACCCGGTCCGCCCGTGGCTCCGGGCGCGGATGCCGACCTTCGGCTTCACCGACGTGGAGGTGGAGCAGGTGACAGCGTTCCTGGCAGCCCTCCGAGATAAGGGGCTTCCCCCACTGCCATCCCGTCTTCAGGCCGGGGGCGTGGCCTCCCCAGAGATTCTCCAGGCGGGGGCCCGTCTGGCCTCGCAGGACTACCTCTCCTGCTCATCCTGCCATCTCGGAGGGGACCGGTCACCGGAGGGACCGGCGGACGAGTGGGCCCCGGATCTTCGCCTGGCTGCCAGGCGGCTCCGGCCTGAGTGGATCGTCCGCTGGCTCCTGGATCCGCAGCGGCTCCTCCCGGGGACCAAGATGCCCAGCTACTTTCCCGACGCGGACTCGGGCCCAAATGATGTCCTGGATGGGGACGAGGAGCGGCAGATCCTCGCCCTCCGGGATTACCTGCTCGGGATCGGGACAGCGCCCGCTGGTCTTGGCCCCTGAGGATCACCGATCCGCCACCACCTCGGACTTTCCTCCTTGAGCCATGGACTCGGAAGTGGCCATCCCTTCTCCCATCTGTCCCCCCCCACATCCGCCTTTCCCCCGCAGGAGTGACGGACGGGGGTAAGGGGCGGATCGCACGCCCGGCTCGGCTGCAGCAATCTCCAGGGACGAAGCCGGAATGGCCCGAAAGGGCCATCGCTCCATAGCCCTTTTTTCCTGTGAAAATGGCACGCACGGGTCCTGGAAAAGGCAGGCATTTTGGCCCAAGCTGTTAATACTTGTGGAGTTTCATTCTCCGGACGGCATCGGAAGCAAGTGCCGGGAGGGCCGAGGAACATCCGGAGGGGGGTAGATATTCTCTCCTGCGCAATCTGTGCCCCCCAGGCTCTCGCACGGCAGAGCTGATCTATCCGTGTCGTGGTCATGGTTCGAGACGCGTGACATCCCTAACCTGAGTCTGGCGTGACCGTTGCCGACCAGCCCTGTCAAGGGGGGTCCAGTAAGCCGAGAACCCACCGGGAAGCATGTTGCCCCATGACCTTACCACGAGAGGGATTTGTGAAGGCTCAAAACTGAGATCCATCACCCGTGACTGGCAATGAATCCACACCCATCCCAAAGGTCTTTGCGCCGAATTCGGTTTAACAACGTTATTGGAGCGTCCAGCTCGTTGACGTCGTGTGGCCTCTCGCGAGGGGACGGAGTGTCTCGGCCTGTCAAGCAGAGCGGCTGGGGGCCAGCATGCCCTGGCCGGGGAGGGGAGCGATGGCTCTTGATGTTGAGGTCCTGCGATCAGAAATCCGGAAGGTCTATGCCAACGTCGCCAGTGACCCCAAGAGGGGGTACCACTTCCACACGGGTCCGGAGTACGCGAGGGACCGGCTGGGCTATCCCCAGGAGCTGCTGGACCGGGTCCCGGCGGAGATCAGCGCCTCCTTCGCCGGCGTCGGCAATCCGTTTTCGCTCGGGCCCATCCGGGCGGGTGAGGTCGTCCTGGACATCGGCTCTGGGGCCGGCATGGATTCCTTCATCGCCGCCAACCTTGTAGGTCCCGCCGGCCGGGCCATCGGCCTCGACATGACCGACGCCATGCTGGAGAAGGCGACGGCATGGCAGCAGCGCCTCGGCCTTCGCCAACTGGAGTTCCGAAAGGGCTTGGCCGAGGAGGTCCCCCTGGACGACGCCTCGGTGGATGTGGTCATCAGCAACGGGGTCATCAACCTGACCCCGGACAAGGCCATGGTGTTCCGTGAGATCCACCGCGTCATGAAGCCGGGTGGCCGCCTCCAGATCGCCGACATCATCGTGCAGAAGGAGGTCCCACCGGCCGCCAAGGAGGACGTCGCCGTCTGGACAGCCTGAATTGGCGGTGCTCTCCTGGAGGGAGAGTACGTCGAGGCGATCCGGTCGGCTGGGCTGGTAGACGTGGAGATCGCGTGGCGTGGTCACGTCTTCGCCGGCGCCAGAGGGGAGCGGAAGGCCGTGAAATTCGGAACGGAGGGTGTGAACATCCAAGCGAGAAAGCGGGCTTGAACCGTGTAGGGGCGGGGTTGCCATAGGCACTGGCAGGTGAACGGGATCTCCACGAGCGAAAGGTCCTGCGCGCTGCCACTCTCTCAGCCCGTAGCGGGAAATCTCGAGACGGATGGGATGGCGTGGGGCGATACGCCTGTCGGGCGCGGCGGCCAGGCCCGACACCCCGAGGGCAACATCGTGCATCACATCAACGGAACGGCCAAGAGGCTCCGCGCTGGTCAATAGCCTCGTGGCGTTTAGAGACTCGGCTCACACGCGACTGGCCCGATTAGGCAAGGAGGTGGGTTATGGCAACCAACTGGCACATTCACGGCGACTATGTTCTCGCGTGTAACTGCGATTATGGGTGCCCGTGCAACTTCAGCGCGCGGCCGACGACGGGCTTCTGCCAGGGCGCCATCGGCTTCCGGGTGGACGATGGGGCCTACGGCGATGTGCGTCTCGACGGACAGAAGGCCTTCGTGGCCGTCAAGTGGCCGGGCGCGATCCACGAGGGTAACGGTGTGGCTGCCATCTACATTGACGAGGGCGCCTCGCCCGCTCAGCGGGAGGCGGTCGTGAAGATCATCTCTGGCGAAGCCGGGGGACCGCCCTTCGCGATCCTCGCCGCCACCTTCTCGCACGTCCTGGGCCCCCACTTCGTGAAGATCACCATGAAGGTGGCAGGGAAGGACACCGAGGTCGCTGTGGACGGGCGGATCAAGATCTCTTTCCAGCCCATCCGGAACCCCGTGACCAAGGCCGAGGCCTACCCCAAGGTCGTGATCCCCCAGGGGTTCATCTTCCAGGAGGGGGAGCAGTACGCGCTCAAGGAGTTCTGGGTCAGCGAGGGCCCCGAGCTCAGTTTCGCCCATCCCGGCAAGTGCGCGGAAGTGGCAAAGGTGCGCTGGCAGGGTCCCTGAGCAATGCCGGCGCGGTTCCTCGAACGCGACCGGGTGATCGTCCTGGGCGGGGTTGTCGGCCTGACGGCGCTAGGCTGGCTGGAGCTCTGGCGGCGCGCTGGCGCGATGGGCATGGACGCAGCTATGCCACGGCTCATGCCCTGGGATCTTGCAGACCTGAGCGCCGCTGTGCTCATGTGGGGCATCATGATGGTCGCCATGATGCTCCCCTCGGCGGCGCCGATGCTCCTCCTCTTCGCGAGCGTGCAGCGAAGACGATTGGAAGAGGGCCAAGCGGCCACGCCGACCGGCCTCTTCGCGACAGGCTATCTGCTGATCTGGTTGGCCTGGAGCCTAATCGGCGCCGGGCTCCAGTGGGCACTGCAGGCGATGCTCCTCCTTACCCCCCACCTCGCGACCACGAGCACCTTCCTGGGCGCGGCTTTTCTGCTCCTGGCGGGTCTCTACCAGGTCACGCCCTGGAAATACGCCTGCCTTGTCCACTGCCAGTCGCCCATCGGCTTCGTCCTCACGCACTGGCGGGAGGGGCAGCGGGGCGCGCTTTACATGGGTCTCCACCACGGGGTCTACTGTCTCGGCTGCTGCTGGGCACTGATGGGGCTCCTCTTTGTCGGCGGTGTGATGAACCTCTTCTGGGTCGCGGCGCTCGCAGCTTTCATCCTCCTTGAGAAGGCCGTGGCGCGGGGGCCCTGGCTCTCACGCATGGCCGGGGTGGCGCTGATCGGTGGGGGCGTTTACTTGCTCCGATCTAGTCTCACTTCGTAGGATCCACCGCTCTGCTGCGGAGGGATCGGGCCATCGAGTAGGCCGCAGGACTTGTCTGCCTGGGAGGTTCTGCGCCGCGACGCAGTTAGGTTGCCCTTAATCGGATCCTTACCTGTGGCCCGCGTTTGCTTGAGTTGTCCAATGCGTGGTGGGGATGGCCCGAAAGGGCCATACCCCCGTAGCCCTTTTTTCCTGTGAAAATGGCACGCCGGGGGTCTGGATACACAGCTCCTGTGGGGCCATATTTTCTTGCGCCAGGCCTCCCGATCTCCCTGGCCGAGATCGAACACCGCGCCAGCACGGCGGGAGCGAAGGCCGGGGGGGCGTGCGCAGGGGATTTCCAGGCCGCCTTTAGAGAATGAGCCACGGGCGGATCCGGGGGGTGCTTCGGCCCGACGGTCGCGGAGAGGTGGCTGAGCTTGTTCTTACGGAACCGCTTCCTCCGGGGACCGTCCTGACCGAGGATGACTGGTTCGCTTGAATTGCCGGGGCCAAGGAAGGCGGGGCCTTCCCGGCAGAGTTTCGTGCCGCGGGATTTCGGGATGCGGTCTTGCTGCGAGCGACGTGCAACGCCCGGACGAAGCACCCTTTGGTCCCGGCGGCGGAGGTGTGCGCACGAAAATAGGTGGCCGAAGCCGCAATGGGTGAGACCCCGCGGGCGCTGCCTTCATGCTCCTGCGTGGCGTTGCGAGTGGTCGGAGCAGAGCCAACATGGCTCCGCGAGGGGAATAGTCATGGCCACTTTCATTGACATCCTCAGAGTCATCCACATCCTCAATGCCGTCTTGATGGCCTGGCCGTTCTACGCTCTGGTGGCCGTGAACCAGCGTGCTCGGCTGGGCCCACCGCTGGGTGACCGCACCGACACCTACATGGAGAATATCATCAAGAACCGGACGATTCCCTGTTTCGTCTTCCAGGGGACGGCCTTGGTCTCTGGGCTGGCCCTGGTGCTCCTACGCGGAGCGGGGTTTGACGCCCTTCTTACCAACCCGGCTTTGGGGCTCAAGTTCCTGCTCCTCCTGCTGATCATCGGGCTCCTACTGTACGTGCATCTCAGCCTGCAGCCCCGAATCGACGCGCTCTTTTCCGAGGCGGGAGGGAAACCGGTATTGCCGGAGGTTGCCCCGCGTATTGGCGCGCTCCGGCTGCGTCGCAAACGCATCGCGTCGATCTGCATGTTCGTGGTCCTCACCGTTTCCATGCTGGGGGTTCAGGTCTGGGCTGCCTTCTCCCTGTGGATGACGGCCCTCTTGATCATCGCCATCATTCTCTTCACCTGGCGGGCCTACAAGAGCGTCACGCCATACGGATGGGTCTGAGGGACTTCGGCGACTGGCGGCTTGCCGCTGTGGGCCTTCTGTTTCAGGCGGATGCCGAGACAGGCGCCGGACCAGGGCGATCGTAGCCGGGGCAAAAGTGCGCACGCAATTTCTCAGACGCTTCTCTGCGATGAGCGCCGGGCTATGGGTGGCGGCCGCGCTGCTCCTGGGTACCGGGGTGACCTACATCATCGAGCAACGGATGCTCGAGCGGACCTCTATCGCCACCCTCGACTACTACCAGAGCCTCACCCGCTATCTCATCACCGATGAGGATTTCGTCCGGCCCAAAACGGGGGAGGCCTACGAACGTTTCGACGGAAGGGAGAACACGCGGCCGAGCGCAGGGCGGGCCAGGGGCGTCTTCTGGAGGTCTACATCCCCATCCTGAAGAAAGGCTCGGACGAGATCATCGGGGCGTACGAGATCTACAGCTCGGTGGACCCCCTCTTCCAGGACATCCGGAGGATCCGGCTCTACGTCTGGGGCTCCATCCTCTTCGGCCTGCTTTTGCTGTACCTGGCCCTCTCCTGGTCGTTCCGCCGCGCCTCTCACACCATCCTCGACCAGAACCTTGCCCTGGCCCGACAGACGGACGAACTGCGCCAGGCCTACGACGAGCTGACGCGTGCCCAGTCCCATCTGGTGCAAAACGAGAAACTCGCCTCCGCGGGCCGCCTGGCCACCGGGGTGGTCCACGAGATCGGGAATCCCCTGGCCTCGGTCCTCGGCCTGGTGGATCTGCTTCTCCGCTGCCGCGGTCGGCCGCAGGATCGCCTGGAGTGCCGGGAGAACCTCGGGCGGATCGCCTCGGAGATCACCCGCCTGCGGGGGATCTTGCAGGGCCTTCTGGACTACGCGCGACCCGCGGGACGTGTCCTCCGTCCCGTCAACCTCAATGGCGTCATTGACCGCACGCTCCTTTTGGTGACGACCCAGCCGAGCTTCCGGAACATCAAGGTCATCCAGCGCATGCAGGATCCCTCGCCGACGGTGCGGACCGACGACCGGCTGGTCCAGCAAATCCTTGTCAACGTCCTGATGAATGCCGCCCAGGCCATGCCAGAGGGAGGCGAGCTGACCGTCGCCACCGCGCAGGGCCCCGCCGCCGAGGGCGAAGACGGGGTTACGGTGGGGAAGGTTTTCGCTCCCGGCGATCAGGCCGCGACCATCACGGTGGGCGACACCGGGCCGGGCATCGCCGAGGGCGACCTCCCGCGGATCTTTGAGCCGTTCTTCTCCACCAAAGAGACGGGCAAAGGCGTGGGGCTCGGCCTGGCCATCTGCCACAGCATTGTTGAAGAACTCGGCGGGGCCATCAGCGTCCGGAGCGCGCCAGGCCTGGGAACGACGGCCCGCATCCTCCTGCCGACTGACGGAGCCGCCGAAAGAGAGGCAGGCCACCGTGCCGTCTGAATCACCCCCTCGCGACCGCATCCTAATCGTAGATGATGAGGAAAACGTCCTCCACTTCCTCTCCCGGGTGCTGGAGGACGAAGGGTATGGCGTCGAGACGGCGCGCACGGCCGCGGAGGTTCGCACTCGCGACTGGGAGGTCCCCCTGGACCTGGCCATCATCGATCTCCGTCTCCAGCCGGGAGAGGACGGCATCAGCCTCCTCCAGATGGTTCGTGAGCGAGCCCCAGAGACCAGCGCCGTCCTCATGACCGCCTATGGCAGCATCGAGTCGGCGGTGGCCGCCATGCGGGCCGGCGCCTACGACTATGTCACCAAGCCCTTCCGCGCCGAAGAGATCCTCAAGGTCGTGGCCAAGGCGTTGGAGCAGCGGCGCCTCCAGCGGGAGGTGTGGCGCCTCCGTCGGGAGGTGGAGCGGCGCTACAGCTTCGCCAACCTCATCGGGAAGAGCCCGGCCATGCAGGAGCTCTTCCACCAGATCGAGCAGGTGGCCGCTTCCCGTGGAACGGTGCTGGTCTCGGGGGAGAGCGGCACCGGCAAGGAGCTGGTGGCCAGGGCCATTCACTACAATTCGCCGCGGAGAAGCGGCCCCTTCGTCGTCATTGATTGCGCCGCCATCCCGGAGACGTTGCAGGAGAGCGAACTCTTCGGCCACGCCAAGGGGGCCTTCACCGGGGCGGTCGGCATCAAGCGCGGTCTCTTCGAGGAGGCGGACGGGGGCACCCTGTTCCTGGACGAGGTCGGCGAACTCCGGCCGCCCACCCAGGCCACGCTTCTGCGGGTCCTCCAGGACGGGAGCTTCCGCCGCGTGGGTGACACCCGGACACTGCGGGTGGACGTGCGGGTGATCGCCGCCACAAACAAAGACCTGGCCGAAGCGGTCCGGACCGGGCAGTTCCGGGAGGACCTCTTCTACCGCCTGAAGGTGGTGCCCATCCACCTCCCCCCCTTGCGCGAGCGCCGGGAGGACATCCCGCTCCTGGCCGACCACTTCCTCCAGCACTCGGTGGCACAGGCCCGCGCCGAAGTTCGCCGGATCACCCCCCAGGGGCTCGACCTGCTCCTCCGGTATCCCTGGCCGGGGAACGTTCGGGAGCTGGAGAACACCATCGAGCGCGCCTTGCTCTTCTGCGACGGTGAGGCCATTGGCCCCGAGCACCTGCCCCCCGAGGTTCGGCAATCCACCGAGGCCATTCGCGTCGGGCTCCCCCATGACTCTCTCGATCTGCGGCTGGCCCTGGATCGTGCAGGCCGGGAGGTGGAAAGCGATCTCATCCGTCGGGCCCTGGATCGCTCGCGGGGCAACCGGACCCAGGCGGCCCGCCTCCTCGGCATCAGCCGCCGAGCCTTGCTGTACAAGTTGAAGGAGATGGCGGGGCAAACGCGGGGTGAACCCATTCCCAACGGAAAGTGGAAAACTGACAGCCGACAACTGACAGCCGACCACGACCGGGCGAGCCAGGAGCGCGGCCAATGAAGACCTGGAAGAATATTGGAGCCGCAGAGGGGTGGGTCCGGCTCACAGGCGGTGCCTTGCTGGTCCTGCTCGGGCTCAGGGCCGATGGGTGGATCCGGTGGCTGGCTCTGGCGGCCGGCCTGGCGCTGGTCCTCACAGGGGCCATAGGCTACTGACCCTGAAAGGCGCTGGCGCTGAGGGTCCTCAGCGGGGGGCGGCGGAGATGAGGGACAAGCAGGGTCGCACGGTCTTGAGGATGCGCCGACACATCAGCCTCCTGGCCAGTGCCCTGCTTGCCCTGGCCTGCGGCGATGTCGGGGCTGCGGCCTTGCAGATCCGGGGGCGGGAACGTCACCGGCTCTTCGGGGGATGACTGCCGGCGACGCCGGATCTCTGCGAGGGCACGCCCCGCGGTGGACGGTAATGGTTGGGGAGAGGAAGTAAACTCAGGACGCCGGCTCCCCTATTTCGGAGCCTAACCTGATTTACCTGGTCCCCTTTGAAGAGCCCGGACTAGGCCGGGTGGGCCCCGCCAGGCAGCGCGGCGGCCGGATGGCACCACTACGATGGGGCATGAGAGATTACCCGGGCGCGGCCTCGGGGGAGGAGGTCAGATCACCAGTACGAGATGCGATCTGCATCAACGGGAGGAATTTACCTTGACACCGAAGAAACGGCCGGGTCCCCTTCGTAGAATTTCGTGCGGATTCACAAGACTCTGCGAATGACACCAGCGATGGCGGCGGGCGTGACGGATCGGATGTGGGAACCGGCAGACCTGCTGGGTGTTTAGGAAAAAGGCTCTTAGAAATAAGGCAGGGCCACGATCCGCAGCAACAGGTCGCGGCCCTGATAACGTATAGGCCCTTATGGGTGGGCGGGGTCTTTGGGAGCAGGTTTTGGCACAGACAGCATAAACTTCGGCCAGCGCACTGTTACAGCCGAGCGGGTAACGCGCACCTGCTCACCTTGATGAGCCGTTCCGGCAGGCCCAGCCGCTTTCCGTTCGATGTGTGTCTTTTTCACGCCTTTCTCCTACGAGGCGCCCGGGGGCGCCATTTGTACCACACTGAGAGATTTGCTAGCAACCCATTTGTTGTTTGCGTGCAGCCTGAATTCGTAACGACCCGGACGGTCAAATCCAACGCCAAGGTTGAAAATGATTTCGGCTGGGGTCATCCGGTCTGCAAACGCCACCCGAAACTCTCCCTGTCCAAGGATTTGCAGATCTTCTAGTCGGACCAGTTCCAGTCGGAATTGATACTCCCCCTCAGCGTCTACCAATTTCGCATAGACGCACAGACCTTGCTGGATGGGGAACTGCGACGCACTGATGTTCTCGAAAATGCCGATGAGGCTCACCTTGCCGCTGCCTTCCTCGCGGATGGCAAGGTCGCAGATCAGCATTGCGTTCAGCGCTGGGTGGGGAGCCGTAGGCACATCCTGCCCAGGTTGAGGTTCTTCGATCATAACCCGAGTATGCTAGCATACGGCGTTCTGCTAGGCAACTATGCCCTATATGCGGACCCCGCTCCGCCCCCCTTGGCACAAACTCAAATTAGGACACTACCCCATTTCCGGATGTAGAGGCCCATTCCACATTCACCTCCTTCGGAATCGCCCCTCCGGGGAATTCAAGCCCTTGGCTCCGAACGGGTGTCGTGCACTTTTCTACTTCTCCTCAGCGCACCGGTCAAGGAAGTTGCTTTTGAACGAACGTCCCCCTTTACTTCACACTCCGGAAAGGGAAAGTGCTTCTTGTTGCCGGTCACCAGATAGTCAGCGCGAGCGGCTGACGCGCACTCCAGAAAGCGATTGTCGGGCTCGTCTGGAGCGCGACTGACGCGTCGAGACGGACGGACCGAGACCCCCGCTTTCCGAAGATCGCAGAGGAAGGCCTCAATGGTTGCGGGGGCGAGGCCAAATTTCGGGCGTTTCAGAACGTCGGTATACTCCTTGAGGATTGCCGGCGAAAGAAACAGTTTCACCTTTTTCGCTATGGCCAGGGCGACGAGTGAGGCAGGGAGGTTACCAGGTTTGAGGGCGGCTGAGACGACAACGTTGGTGTCATAGACCACCTTCACCATCATGGCTCAGGTCTTTGCCCGGCGCACCGCCGCGATCTCATCCTCGATCTCTTCCAGCGTGAGCTTGTCTGTCCCGCGTCTTCTCGCCTGCCGCTGCAGCGCGGCGAGCGATGTGGGAGTCCTGACGACGGCCTGCAAGAAGTCCTCGACGCCGAGGATCACGGCCTTGACCTCTCCTTTCTTGGTCACCAAGAAGCGGTCGCGGTTCTGCGAGACGCGCTCCAGGATTTGCCCGAATTGGGTGCGAGCGATAAATGCTGGTAGGCTCTTGGTCACGGGCGTTGGCTCTTTCCGAGGCATCGTCTTCCCTCCAGAAACGGGCGGGCATAAACCAATCAATCAATTAACTCGCTTCGAATGATACGGGATGACCGGACGGCCGTCAAGAACCGCAGCGGTCACCTTCCCGGATCTCTCGGCTCAGGTCGTCCGGCGACAGCAGGAGGTGGATCTCGGTCATGGTCAGGCGATCATAAGTGAGGAGGCCGTGCGGAGCCTTGCGCGACCGACTCTCGTCAAACGGGAGCCACTGCCCCCCATGCCAAAACCGAGGCAGAGCTCCCGCCCGGCCGATCCGATCCGGGAACCAGGCGGGATCGAGCCATCACGCCAGGGCGTGGCTGGGGCGGGAAGAGTCACGCGAGGGGTCCCTGGCAAACGAGGGAAAACAGCCGGTGCAGGACGTACTGATCTCGAGACACAGGATTTCCCTTGAGGGAAGAGAAATGGCCGGGCCCTCTGTCCTCACAGACCGGGGAAGCGAAACGTCAACTCCGTCAACAACGTATTACGTCCCGCATTACGGGTCGTCCAAAAGTTGTCTTTGAACCTATCGCTCGGGTAGAGCCGGTTCGAAGAAATCGACAATCACCTGGGGGATGTGGAGGAAATGGGCATCCAGGGTGAGCAGTCGGAGGCCATGCTGGGCAGCCGTTGCGGCGATCCACACGTCGTTAGTCGGAATGGGCGTTCCCTGCCTGCGAAGGAAGTCCTGGATGGTGGCGTAGCGGACCGCCGTCTCCTCATCCACGCTCAGGATGCGCACCCTGGGAGCGGCAAGGAAGTCATGCAGGCCCTTTTCATTCTCCTTGGTCCGGGTCCCCTTCTTAAAGGCAGCTAGGACTTCGCCAATGACGACGGCATTGAGGCAAACCTCCGACGCTTGTTGCACGCGTTCCCGTAGGTCGGGGTGACCGACCATGTAGGCCGAGTAGGCAGAGGTGTCCAACAGGACCCGACTCACTTCCACATCTCCGGGTCAATCTGCCGCTGCTCCCGGAGTGCCTCATTGAACTCCTCGTATTCCTCCTTGGACCAGCACCCGAAGAAGTGGTCGAGGTCGTGGTGCAGGACCACCTTGTTCGTTGGCCTGCCCAGGCCGGTGGCCTCTTCCAGCAGGCTGATGACCGCCCGGTTCAGGCTGGTTCGTTCCTGCTTCGCCTTCTGGCGGATTACCCGCGCCAGCTCCGGCGGGAGATTCCGTACCGTGATCGCGTTCATGGTATCACCTCCTGTGATGCAGGGGATGCACCATTATGATTCATTCATGCATGCACAGTCAACCCCGATCCAGGATTCTGGCGCCGAGGTGCCGAGGGCTGAATGGGTGGACGCATGGCGTCTTGGCGGTTCAACCGGTCTCACTCCGCCGGGAGGTAGACGTACACCCAAGGATATCCACGGGAAGCTTCGGCTCGACCCGGTACGTCACGCCGGAGGCCCGGGTGGCCTTCCGGACGCGGCGGTGGCGCGGGCCTTAGGGATGACCATGGTCTCGGTCAACCGGCTGGCCGTGTCTGCGGACCTGCCAGACCACAAGAAGCACCTCAATGCGCTTTTGAACCTACGTCCTCTTGTATGGCTGGGCCCTCTGTCCTCACAGAGCGGGGAACCGAAAAGTCAACTCCGTCAACAACGGGGAGCAGGTGGTGGTGGAGCACAAGCTGCAGTATCTCACCAGGGACAGGGGGAATTGCATATTTGCATGACCGTCCCCCATTAGTCTCGCGGAAATTAGGGTGGGAGGGATCCACGGCCAGATCCGTCGGCGGGGGTCGTGGGGGCACGACGGAGGAGACGAACGCGAGAATCACATCATCGCCCGGTCGGTCACTCCGAGAGACCACAACCGCCGGACGAACCTTGGCTCCCGAAAGGTCCGTAAACGGGAAGGGGGTCAGGACGACCGTCCCCCTTCTCACTTATAACGGACCTTCAAGTCGTTGAGGGTGTAGACATCCTCCCGCGGGTCTGCCAGGAAGCTGAAACTCCCACCCTCCTGCACAAGCCGCATCAGGCCTTCCGCCGGGAGATCGTCCTGGACCTCGATCAGCTCAACCTCTTCCACCTGCCGGGCCACGTCGATGAGCCGCTGCAGCTCCGCGCGGTCCACGAGGGCCTTCTCGGGGCCCACCTGCTGGGCGTGCACTTTGACCATGCTGCCTCCTTTGCGCGCGGATGAGATGTTAGCAACTTTCTCGTGGGAGGACAAGGCTTTTTGCCGCGTTTCCGTGCGGTCATGTGAAGGCTTCCTCCCCTTCTCCGGCCCTCCGTGACTCCGTTTCACCGGTTCCCACGATTCGACCACTTGACCGATCGACCAAGCGCTCCTCGGCTCCCGGCTCTGGGCTCTCCAGCTATACGTCAAGGTAGTCAAAGACGTCCCGCATTACACGAGGGAAAAACGACCACCGCAGGAGGCGCGGACGTCACGACGTGGGAATTACCCTGGGACCGAAGCAATGGCCGCGTCCGCTGCCCTCACAAACGGCGGAACTGAAAAGTCAACTTCGTCAATGACGTCCCGCATTACGTCGGCGTGCCACTGTCTGCCTATGAAGCAACGCGGGGCACGGGCAAGCAATATCCGCGATAACCGCGCTACGTCCCGTACTTGACGTCCCGTACTTGACGACTCACCACGTACTTGGCGCGTCCGAGAAGGGCGGTCTCCAGTACCAGATCATCGGTGGCGT
>JACPAT010000220.1 GCA_016180655.1 Candidatus Methylomirabilota bacterium
TTTCCCAGGGGTGCCGCGACTGCGGGCCAGTTCAGGATCAGCAGGGCGACGGCGAGCACCTCGGCGGCCATGGTAGCCTTGCCGAACTCGTTGGCCTGAATGATCACGCTCTGTGAGGCCGCGATCCCCCGCAGTCCCGTGATCGCCAGGTCGCGCCCCACGATCAGCACCACCATCCACGCCGGGACGCGCCCCACCTGCACCAGCGAGATCAGGCTGGCGGAGATCAAGAGCTTGTCCGCCACCGGATCCAGGAGTTTCCCCAGGGTCGTGACCTGGTGCCTGCTCCGCGCGATCCGGCCGTCGAGCCAGTCGGTCAGGACGGCCGCCAGAAACACCGCCGCGGCCGTCAGATTGTACGGCCGCGGCACCACGATCAGGAACACCACCAGGACCGGGACCAGGAAGATCCGGACCAGGCTCAGCGTATTCGGGATATTCACGCCATCCTCACCGCCCGCTTATGTCCCCAGACCCAGATCCCGCACCACATCCCTGACGAGCGCGACGTCGATCTTCTCCCGCTTCAGCAGATAGCCCTCCAGCAAGACGTTATCCCCGATGGTGTTGATCAGGCGGGGGATCCCCCGCGAGTCGGCCGCGATCTGCGCCATCACGTCCTCCGAGAAGATTTCGCGGGTGGCACCGGCGATCTTCAGGCGATGGCGGATGTAGGCCGTGACGGCCTCGGGCTTGAGGGAGGTCAGGCGGCACTTGACCGCCACCCGCTGCATGAGGGGCGTGTCCAGCGCCAGGTTCTCTTCCAGGTTCGACAGGCCGAAGAGGATGAAGGTGATGAGCTTGCTTCCCGGCACCTCGAGATTGAGGAATCCCCGCAGCTCCTCCATCAGGGATCGCTGCTGCAGCATGTTGGCCTCGTCAATGAGGACCACGGCCTTCTTCCCGAGCTGGTGCAACTCCACCAGGCGTTGGTAGATCTGGGAGAGGATCTCCACCTTCTCCTCGGCCAGGTCCTCCACGCCGATCTGCGAGGCAATCTTGCGCAGCAGCCACTCGGCCGTGATGGCGGAGTGGATGATCACCAGCATGGCCGATTCGTACCGGTCGTCATCCAGCTGGTCCAGCATGCGCCGGGCCAGGGTCGTCTTGCCCGTCCCCACGTCCCCCACCACCACCGCCAGCCCCTTCATGGTGTTGACGGCGTGCATGAGTCTGGCCAGCACCTCGGCCTGCTGGTCCACCTCGAAGAAGAAGCGCGGGTCCGGGGTGTTGGAGAAGGGCTGCTCTCGGAGCTGGTAGAACTGTTCGTAGCTCATCCCTGCGCGGATCCTGATGACGGGAGGAAATCAGATGAAGGCGATCTTCTGCTTCTCCCTCGCACGCTTCGGGGGGGGGCCCGTCTTGCCGGGGGCGGCCGGGACGGACGCCGCCCGCACCTGCCGGAGGCGATCCCGGAGGTCGCGGACGCGGAGCCCCACGTCACGAAACCGGGCGTCTTCGGCCTGCAGGACCTCGAACGCTTCCAGGGACCGTACCAGGTCCCCCTGCGTCTCGTGCGCCAGCCCCAGGTCGTACCGCAGGCCATGATAGGCCGAGCGGGGGTGGCCCCGGATCTCGAGGCCGGCGCGAAGTTCCCGGATGGCGGCCTCGGGCTCCCCCTTGGCCAGGAAGCACAGTCCCAGGAGGTTGGCGCACGTCAAGGCCCGCTCGGGATCGCGCCCCGCCAGGCGGAATTCCTGGATCGCCTCGTCGTACAGCTCCATCTCCTTGTAGGCGATTCCCAGATTGTAGTGCGTCTCGTAGTCCTTCTCGTCGAGTTGCTCGCGGACCCCCTTCTGGAACTCCTTGACCAGGTCCGCCACCAGCGGCCCGCCGGCCGGCTCCGGCGCGGCCGGCTCCTCGGCCGCCAGCTCTTCCTCCAGCTCGGCTCCCAAATTGACGAAGCCCTCCCCGGCCTCGGCGCCGGCGTCCAGGACCGTAAACTTCGCCCTGGGACGCTCGGGGGTCAGCGGCCGTTCGGGACCCGGGACGGTCGTCTCGGGCTGCAGGGTGACGGGCGCTTCCGGGGCAATGGCCTCGGGAGGCAGTTCGGCCGCCAGCGCTTCGAATTCGGCCGCCAGCGGTTCGGCCGACGGGAACGCCTCGGGCGGCGCATCGGGGATCAACTCCCGGATCTCGTCGGGCACCCGCGCCTTGGACGTTTCCACGGCGGACGCCGCGGTGGGGTGGGGCGCCGTGCCGGCCGCCGAGGCCTGGAGCTGTTCGCCGAGCTGCGCCACGGCCGGGTGGTTCGGCGCCCGCGCCTGCATGCGCCGGTGGACCGCCCGGGCCTCCTCCACCATCCCCTGCGAGAGGTAGAAGTCTGCCTCGGCCCGGTCGTCCGCCATCGCCTGGTCCAGGTCCGATCCACCCATCTCGAGGACCAGCGCCGGCTCGTCTCCCGGCTCCTCCAGGAGGGCGCGAAGTTCGGGCGGCAACTCCTCCTCCTGGGCCGACACAGGTCCCCCACCCAGGTCCGATTCCGGCAAGGGCGGGCCCAAGAACTCGGAGTCGATCGGGCCAGCGGCTCCCTCTGCGGGCGCCTCGCGCTCCGAACCAGGACCGGCTGCAGCATCCGGGCTCAGCCCCTCTGGAATTTCGATGGACTCCGGAATCTCGAAATCCGGCGCCTCGATGGGGATGAGTTCCGCCGCCATGCGGATCGCCGGACCTGGGGCGGCCGGCCGGATCTCCCCCGCCGAGAGGGTGGCCAGGAATCCTTGGAGTTCCGGGTGATCTGGGGTGAGCGCCAGTCCCGCCTGGATCTCGGAGACTGCCGCGTCCAGCTGGCCGCGGCCCGCCAGGATCCTGGCGATGGCCAGGATCTCTGCGCAGGCCTCCTCGACCTGGGGCCGCTCGAGGTACAGGGCCTTGAGTCTCCGCCGCGCCATCAGATTATCCGGCGCCAGTCGGACGACTTCCAGGAGTCGCTCTCGCGCCTTGTCGATCAGCCCATACTTGAAATACACCTCGGCCTCGGCGAGCTGCTCGGCGATCTCGCCGGCGGCCTCCGTCTCCCCCAGCGGAGATTCCAGCCCCGGGACCTCCAGGACCGAGATGCCCTCGGTCTCTGCGATCGCTGCTGACGGGGCCTCCTCGGCCGGAAGCTCGAGGGAGGGGAGTTCCAGCGCCTCCAGGCGATCCGGCGACTCACCGGTCGCCTCCTCCGACACGAGGCGGAGATTCGCCAGGTCCGCGGACTCATCCAGCGTGAAGATCTGGCCCGAGAGCGCAGCGGGCTCCAGTCCGCTGTCTGGTTCCGCTTCGCCGGTCGGCTGGAGCGTGGCCTCGACCTCGAGTGTCGGACTCTCCTCCAAGGACAGGTCGAAGACCGGCGGCTCCGCCGGCCCTGCCTCCTCCATGGCGAGAGCAGGCGGCTCCTCCACCAGCGCCCCTGCCTCGAGCGTCGGGATGGCGAGGTCCTCCTGTTCCGCTGGTTGCGCGGGCGGTGCGAGACGACCTTCCAAGATCTCCAGGCGCTCCCGCGCCTCGGCGTCCGACGGGTCGCGCTCGAGCAGTTGGCGGTAGACCTGGATCGCGGCCTCGATCTCGCCGCAGGCCTCGTGGGCGGCGGCCAACCCCCCGGTCGCAGACCGCGCCTCCTCGTCCCGACCAAGCTGGTGCAGCACTCCCGCCAGGTGCGCGTGCAGGGGCGCCAGCTGCGGCGCAACGGCCAGCAGGTCGCGACAGAGGGTGATGGCCTCATCGGGCTCTTCCCGGATGAGCGCGTCCTCGGTGATTTTCTGGCAGAGGGTGATCCCGTCGTCCGTGCGACCCGCCTGCACCAGGGCCGTGGCCAGGGGCCGCCCGATTTCCCTCTCCGGCACGCCGAGGGCCACCGCCTGTTCCAGCGCCGTGAGCGCCTCGGGCGTCTGCCCCAGGCCGAAATGCGCCTCGCCCAGCAGGCGCCAGGCCTGGGCATTCGCCGCCTCACCCGCCGTGACCCGGGTGAGGATCTCGACGGCTTCGGCGTATTTTCCTTCCTGAAGGTGCAATCCTGCCAGAGAGAGGTTTGCCTCGGCGGAATCGGGGGCGAGCTCGCGCACCTTCTGAAGCAGCCGCTTGCTCTCGGCGATCTGGCCGGCCGCCTGGGCCGCCTGGGAGGCGCGCTCGTACTCGGCGGCCGCGGCCTCCCGCATGCCCTCCTTCAGGAGGAGATCGCCGACCTTCGCCAGCAGCCTGGGGTTCGCCGGATCGAGCTGGGCGAGGCGCTGATAGATCTCGACGACCTTGGGGCTGTCGCCCGCCTTGGTGTAGTGCTCCGCGACGGTCGCCAGATGGAGCTTGGCTTCCCCGGTCAGGCCCTGCTCCTCATACAGGTCGGCGCAGGCCAGGTGGGCCTCGGTGCGGGTGGAATCCAGCTTCACGATCTTCTTGTAGACCGCGATGGCCTTCACCGACAGCCCATCGGCACGGTAGAGCTCGCCCAGCTTGAGGTACTGCTCGATGGCCTCGGCCGCGCGTCCGGCCCGGGCATACAGGTCGCCGAGGTTGTTGCAGACGGCGAGATCGCGCGGATCGGCCTTGAGGATCGCCTGGTATTCGGCGATGGCCCTGTCCCATTTGCCTTGCTGCGTGAAGGTGAGGGCGTTCTGGAGGGTTTTTCGCTTGTCGAAGGTCATCCGCTAAAAACCCCGCTGTGCGAAGAAAAACGGTAGCTTACACTAACAGACCCCCCGGGGGGTGTCAAGGAACTTCGGCCACGAATCAGCGTTGAAAGGTCCAGGCAGGCGTTCCGTAGCGGCTGCGAGCGAGGTCACCAGCGACGGTCCGCTCGGCCAGAGTCCACTCCCCGGGCACGCATGGAGTGTCGAAGGCATCGCGCCAGCCGGCCGCCAGGACGGACGCGAGATCTCTGGGGTGCGGCGTCTGTCCCAAAATGGCCTGCAGGCAGGTCACGCCCGCGGCCGGATCCTGGCGCGGCCACGATGGGAAGACGGCCTGGTGCAGGGACGGATCGAAGTGGAGCAAGAGCGACCCGTGCTGGAGCAGGGACCGATCCCATCGGCGCTGGGCCGATCCGATGAGCTTCCGCCCGCCCACCAGGATGGCCGGCATCCGTCGCAGGAGAAAACAGGCGCCTGTTTCCCGGCCGTCACCGGATGGGTTCCCTCCCTCCCCCACGTCCGCCGTGATCCCCAATCGCTTCAGGCCGGCGATGAGGCCGCGGGCGATCAGACCGAACGCATCGGGAACCGAGAGGCCACGCCAGGGGCCGCGCAGCGGAACGGCCACGCTGTAGGTGAGCTCGTCGGCGTGGAGGACGGCCCGGCCTCCCGTCACCCGTCGCACCAGCGGGATCCCCCGCTGGCGGCAGGCGGCCAGATCCACGCCGCCGGGCGTGCGCTGCAGATAGCCGAGGGAGACGGTGGGCACGGTCCACGCGTAGAGGCGGAGCGTGGGAGGCGCCTGGCCCTCCCCGATCGCCCGGGCCATGGCCTCGTCCGCCGCCATGTTCCAGGCCCCGTCGGCCGGGTCATCATACAGGAGACGCCAGGGCGAATCGGACATGCGATGCTCTGCGGCCTGCCCCTCACGCCTGCCGAAGGCGTGGGTCCAGCACGTCCCGGAGCGCGTCACCCAGCAGGTTCGTCCCGAAGACCGCCAGGCTGATGGCGGCACCGGGGAACAGGACGAGCCACGGCGCCTTCTGGGCGTACTCGGCCGCGGACACCGACAGCATCCGTCCCCAGGACGGATACGGTTCCGGAACCCCGAGCCCCAGGAATGACAGGGCGGCCTCCACCAGGATGGCGCTGCCCAGTTGGGCCGTGATGAGGACCATGAACGGTCCCATCGTGTTGGGCAGGATGTGCCGGAAGGCGACCCGCAGATGGCTGACCCCCAGGGCGCGTGCCGACTCCACGTAAGGCATCTCGCGGATCGCCAGGACGCTGGAGCGGATGATCCGCGCCGCGCGCGGAATGATGGGGACCGAGATGGCGATGATGACGTTGCTGAAAGATGGGCCGAGCGCGGCCGACATGACCAGGGCCAGGATCAGGAGGGGAAGCCCCTGCATGATGTCGAGGATCCGCTGGCTGACGAGGTCCGTGGCGCCGCCCGCGTACCCGCTCAGCAGACCCACCACCCCGCCCAGCACCGCCCCCAGCAGCGTGGAGGCAAGCCCCACGGCCAGGGACACGCGCGCGCCGTGGACGATGCGGCTGTAGATGTCGCGGCCCAGATGATCGGTCCCGAGCCAGTGGAGCGCGGTCGGAGGGCTCAGCGTCCGCGCGGCATCCGTGCGGACCGGGTCCTGGGTGGCCAGGACATCCGCGAAGACCGCCATCACCAGCATCACCACCACCAGGGCGCCCCCGGCCGCCCCCAGCGGCTTCCGGTGTAGGAACCGCCAAAGAGCCGTTCCCCGGCCGCCAGTGTGAGGCCGCAACCCGGTCTCGACCGCTCCCGCCTCGAGGACGACCCGGGCTTCCGGCCCCTTAGCCATAGTGCACCCTCGGGTCCAGCCAGCCGTACAGCAGGTCCACGGCGAGATTCATCAGGATGACGACCACGGCGATGAACATGACCAGGTTCTGGACCACCGGGTAGTCCCGCCACAGGATGGCTTCCACCAGAAAGCGGGCCACACCGGGCAGGTTGAAGACGGTCTCGGTCACCACCAGCCCACCCACGAGGAAGGCGAACTCGATGCCCAGCACCGTGATCACCGGCAGGACCGCGTTCTTCAGCGCGTGGCGCCAGATCACCACCCGCTCCCGCTGGCCCTTGGCGTAGGCGGTGCGAATGTAATCCTCCCGCAGCACCTCCAGGAGGGAGGACCGGGTGATCCGCATGATGAGAGCGGAACTCCGGTACCCCACCGCCAGGGCTGGGAAGATGAACTGCAGCGCGTGCGCCTTGAGATCCTGGAAAGGAGAGATGTACGTCAGGGCCGGGATCCAGCCCAGCTGCCAGACCAGGAGCAGGATGATCACCATCCCGAGCCAGAAGGACGGCATGGACAGACCGGCTAGGCTGAATACCCGCATCACGTAATCGATCCAGCGATCCTGGCGGACCGCGCTGACCACGCCCGCGGGGACGCCCATGAGCGTCGCCACCAGCATCGCCAGGATGGCCAGCTCCACCGTGACGGGGATGCGGGGCCGGACGACCTGCCAGGCGGGGATATCGTAGCGGTACGACTTGCCGAGATCTCCCCGAAGGACCTCGCCGAGCCAGCGCGTATACTGAACGATGATCGGTTGATCCAGGCCCAGCTCCTTCCTCGCCCGGGGCGATTCGCAGCAGGACGAAGATCACCGCCGACATCCCCAGGAGGGTCAGGATGGCGATCGCCAGTCGGCTGAGAACGTAGGTTCGCACGGCGCTCCGCCTGCCCCCTGGGGTCGTGGCGGGGGACGGCACACCCGTCCCCCGCCTGGCCAGAGGTTCCGGACCCCCCGGGCTACTTATCCAGCCAGACCTCTTGCATCCGGCCGTAGTTGTAGACGGACTGGTGGGGGACCAGATTCTTCACGGAGGGCCACATCAGGTAGTATTCCTTGCTCCACCCCAGCAAGAGCCGGGCCCCCTCCAGTTGCAGGCGGGTGTCCAGATCGTGGACCAGTTGCAGACGCTTGGCAGGATCCAGGGTCTGGGACTGCTCCTCGATCAGCCGGTCCACCTCGGGATTGCAATACTCGGAGTAGTTGCGAGGGGAGCCGCATTTGAAGTTTTCGAAGAGGTTCGCATCGGGATCGTCAGGGCCGATCCCGGTCAAGTTGACGGCCATGTCGTACTCGCGGCGCGTCAGCTTGGGGTGCCAGACCCCAGTCTCCACTTGCTCGAGGGTCGCCTCGATCCCCACCTGCCGGAGCTGGTCGATGATGTAGCTGGCAATGTCCACATAGTAGGAGATGGCCCGGGTGGAGACGGTCACCTTGAGCGGCTTGCCCGGGCCATATCCCGCCTCGGCGAGCACCTTCTTGGCCTCTGCCTTGTTCTTGACCGGGTCGCCGAAGCCGGGCATTTTCGCCTGCTCCTTTTCCGGAAGGCCCCAGACCCCATAGGGCTTGGGAAGCGTGATCCCCCCGGAAATGGCCGCGCCCTGCCGCCCGGCCTGGATGTATCCCTTCCGGTCGATGGCCAGGTTGATGGCCCGGCGTACCCTGGAATCCTGGAAGAGCGGCCGCTTGAAGTTGACCAGGATGTGATCGTTGACATTCGTGCTGGTCTCCACCAGCACCATGCTGGGCACGGCCTGCTTCACGCTCTCCGCGATGGTCTTGGCGACCTCCAGCGGGTAGGCGATGTCCATGCGGCCCGCCTGGATGGCGGAATACCGCGTGCCCCGCTCCCGGATGATCACGTACCGGATGCCGTCCAGGTACGGTCGGCCCTTGATCATGTAGTCGGGATTCTTGATCAGGTCCACGTACTCGCCCGCGCGATACTCCTTCAGCTTGAAGGGGCCGGTGCCCACGCACTTGGTGCGCAGCTCCGCCGGGGGCACGTGGGCGGGATAGACCGGCGAGTAGCCGGAGGCGAGCATCAGGAGAAGGGAGGGCTGGGGCCGCTTCAGGCGGAATATGACCGTGTCGGGATCCGGAGTGTCGATACTGCTGACGTTCTCATACCAGAGCTTCCGGGGATTCACCCGAAGCTTGGCGGGGGCCCCAGGGGCCTCCCGGACCACGTCGAAGGTGTGCTTGACGTCCTTCGAGGTGAAGGGCTGCCCGTCGTGCCACTTGACCCCTTTCCGCAGGTGGAAGACCAAGGCCTTTCCTCCGTCCTGCCAGGCCCATTTCTCGGCCAACTCGCCGATGATGGTGTTCAGGCTCTCCTGCTTTTTCAGGGGATCGAAGAGCACCAGGTTGTTGTAGCAGGGCATCATCGGCCACACGGCGGCAACCGTGGCCTCCTCGTGGATGCTGAAGCTGGGCGGGGGTTCGCTGAGCGTAGCGTTGAGCACACCGCCGTACTTGGGTTCGGAGGCCGCCCGGGCCATCGAGCCGACCAAAACGAGGATGAGGGCAGTCGCGAAGACCAACGCCATCCCCCACCCTCCAACACCCATCCCCTTGACTGTCCCGCTCCGCCGATGCCAGCGTTGCCTTCTCATCGGTCTCCTCCGTGTGATTGTCCGGGGCCAGCCCGGCTATTCCCGTTCCCCGAACCGCCCTTCCACCAGATCCGCCAGTGCCTGGAGGGCGGCCGAATCGTCCTCGCCCGAGGCGCAGAGTTTGAGGGTCGTCCCCTGCGCCGCCGCGAGCATGAGCAGCCCCATGATACTCTTGCCATTCACCTTCTGCCGGCCGGCCTCCACCGTGATCTCGGCCCTGAACCGCCCGGCCGTCTTCACGAACTGCGCAGCCGCGCGCGCGTGGAGTCCCAGCCGATTCTGGATGACGATCTCCCGCGTGGCTGCCGGGGCCTTCATCCTCCCGCCGCCTCCCAGCTTTCGATGGTCAGCAGCAGGGTCAGCCTCTCCGCCCCGTCCGCCCCCCCCAGGGGCCAGTGGGGCAGCAGGGTGATCTGCTGCGCCACCCGTTCGTACCCCGACTCCGACTGCGAGATGGTCTGGACCGGGCAGCGCCACAGCGTCGCCGGCGGCTCGATCCCGAGGCGGGCCGCCAGTCCCAGCCAGGCGTCCACGATCCGGACCTCTCGCACCTCCGTCGCCTCGGCGGCGGCAAAGAACGAGGGGTCGGCCGGCCGTTCCCCATTGATCTCGACGAACCGGTCCGGCGGCGGTCCCATGTAGAAGGCCAGGTTCAGCTCCACCCCGAACCGCGACGGAGCCACGATCCCCTCGGGCTCCAGCCGGTACTCCACTGTGAGACGGGGGGCGTCCGGCGCGAGCCGGAACCGCTTCCGGACGCGAAGGGAGGCGTCTCCCCGTTGCTCCCCGCCCTCCAGGTCCAGGAGGGGGAGTGTCCGCGCGCGGCCGACCTGGACCTCGTAGGCGGACAGCGCCAGGCCCGTGGGGCCGCCGCGCCTGGCCAGATCCGGGAGCGTGGCGTCTGCCGGCAACCAGTGGTCCACGTAATTGCCCCGCCGGTAGGCATCGTAGTGGAGGAGGTCTGCCAGCCCCGCCTCCTTCGCACCCCGCTCTTCGTGGATCGTGGCCGCTCCCTCGCCTTCGCGACGGGGCGGCGTCGTCACCTTCCGGTGGTAGGCCTCGGGCCGCCGCGAAAGTGTATTGCCCAGGTTGAAGGCCTTGGCGCGCGCGTCCAGCTCGATCACACTCCCGCCGCGTGCCGGCTCCACGACCAACGCCAGGTGGGGGCTCTCCAGCAAGACCTCCGTCGCCCCGTCATTGTCCCAGTCCCGAGCCTCGATCCGGACGGCCGGGGACCCAGTCCGGGGGGATTCCAGCGCCTGCTCCGCCCGGATCAGGTGGTGGAAGGCGGCGTGCCGGAGGTGCGGGAGATACAGCCCGCCGAAGACCCCGTGCCAGTACGCGTCGTTGCACTGGCCGCGCCACAGCGCCGGGAGTGCCGCGGCCCGGCGGCGGCTCCGTCGCGGAAGCGCGTGCACCCGCCGGCTCACCCGCAGCATCTTCTTGTGCAGCGTGTTGGCTTCCGGGTACTTCGTCAGGAAGTTGCGCCAGTACCCCCCGCGCACGAACGGGCGGAGGCCTTCGGCGCCGGGCAACGCATCCACGCTGGCCCGGGCCTCCTCGAAGGCGACGGCGGCCTCGGCGGGGAGGGCCCACTCCGTCATCTCGGTATAGGACGTCGTGGGGAGGTAGATCCGGCCGCGGGGCGGTTCTGCCAGGGCCTGGCTGAAGGTCGTGCAGCGCAGCCAGTCCGCGTTCTCCTGGAGCGCCTGGAGGAAGCGCTTCAGCCAGCCCCGCACGTACACCCAGTCGTGGGTGCCGGGCCAGCCGCCGAACTTCTCGGCGTCATCCGCCATCACGGCCACGCCGCCAGGAGCCAGCGCCGCTCGCTCGCGGAGGTAGGCGACCGTCTCGACGGGCTCCCGGAAGGGAATCAGGTAGCGCAACCGCTGGCTGATGGGAAACAGGGCCAGGCCCGCTCCCTGCTCCTCGGTGATGAAGTGGCCGGTCAGGGCCGCATCCGGCTGCCCCGCCGCCTTGAAGTGGTTATCGTCGAGGATCACGTACTCCACCCCGGCCTCGGCGATGGATTTGGCCAGGTGCGGCTCCCACACCCGCTCCGCCAGCCACATCCCCCGGGGCCGCACCCCAAAGCGACGGGAGAGGTAGGCGGTCATCCGCTGGATCTGCCCGACCTTGTCCGCGTCCGGAATGGCCGCCAGGATCGGTTCGTAGTAGCCGCCGGTGAGCAGTTCCACCTGCCCCCGGGCGACGAATCCGGCCAGCCGATCCAGGAACTCGGGATGCGCGGCCTCGAGCCAGTCGAAGAGGACGCCGGAATAGTGGAGGGCGAAGGGAATCTGCGGGAACTCGCTCAGAACGTCGAGGAAGGGGACATAGGCCCGCCGGTACACCCCGGCGAACACCTCCGGAAGGTTTCCCACGGGCTGGTGTGCGTGGATGCCCAGGATGAATCGAACGCCGTCCATATGCGTCGGCTCCGGCAGTGCTGGTGCATGGCCCTGTTCCCGGATCGGGGCTTACCCCTCAGGGGCGGCCGGCTTCCCTTGCTTGGCGAGGAACTCGCTGGCCACCAGGATGTTGCGCTGGCCGTACGTGGCCAGCTTGTCCGCCAGGCCACGGAGATCCCGCTCCTCGCGGAGCGAGGGAAGCTTCATCAGCATCGGCAGATTGACCCCGGTCACGACTTCGAGGCGGCCCGCCTCCAGGTACGACAGGACCAGGTTGGAGGGTGTCCCGCCGAACAGGTCGGTGAGGATCAGCACGCCGCTCCCGTCGTTGACCCGCTGGAGGACCGCCTCGATCTTTTTCCGGGCCTTCTCGATCTGTTCCGCGGCGTGAATCGAGACCGCCTCCACCCGAGGGAGTTTCCCGACGATCTCCTGCGCGGTTCGCAGGAGTTCCGCCCCCAGGTCACCGTGGGTCACGATGACGATGCCGACCATGACTCCCCCCGTCCTCCCCGCCCTTCATTTCGGATTGCCGATTGCCGATCTGGGGAAATCCGAAATTCGACATTCGAAATTCGAAATTGGAGGTGGGTCCCTCGGCTTCTCTCCGCCGGAGCCCCTCCCCTTGGGGGGTTAGTCGGTGCGCTCCACGTCGCGGTGGCGCACGGAGACCTCATAGCCCGCCTCGCGGAGAAGCCGGGCCAGCTCCTCCGCCAGCACCACCGATCGGTGGCGCCCCCCGGTGCAGCCGACCGCGATGGTCAGATACGCCTTGCTTTCCTGGACGTACAGCGGCAATGTGAACTTCAGGAATTCCTGGATACGCTCCACGAAGCCCCGGGCCTGGGCGAAACCCAGGACGTACTCGACCACCTGCGGCGCCCGGCCGGTGAGGGGCTGCAGGGCCTCCACGAAGTGCGGGTTGGGCAGGCAGCGGGCGTCGAATACCAGGTCCGCGTCCACCGGCAGCCCGTGCTTGTAGCCGAAGGAGAGCAGGGACAGGGCCGTCCGGGACGGTGCCGGCAGATCCAGGAACGAGCCGGCCAGCAGTTTCCGGAACTCGTGCACCGTGAAGCTGGAGGTGTCAATGACCAGGTCCGCCTTGGCCTTCAGGTGGGCCAGCAGCGCCCGCTCCGCCCGGATGCCCTCCAGGGCGGATCCGCCGGGGGCCAGTGGGTGGGGGCGCCGGCTCTCGCTGAAGCGGCGCACCAGCACTTCATCGCTCGTCTCCAGGAACACCACGCGCACCGGGTGGCCGTCCCGCCGCAGATCCGCCAGGATGTCGAAGAGGCCGTCCAGGAAGCGTCCCTCCCGGGCGTCCACGACCAGCGCGACCCGCTCGATCCGCTTCTCGGACTGGGCACACAGCTCCGCCACCTTGGGGATCAGGGTGGCCGGAAGGTTGTCAATGCAGAAGAAGCCCAGGTCCTCCAGGCAGCGGCTCGCCGCGCTCTTCCCGGCCCCCGACATCCCGGTCACCACGATGAAATCGATCCCGGCCATCTCTCCACCCGGCGGGCGCGCCTACTCCGTGTCATCCTGGCTGAATCGGGGCAGATCGGCGTCCTGGGTCTCACCGGCCTGGCGCTTCGAGAGTTGCGCGGCGAAGTTGCGTGCGGCGTGCACCCCCATCAGCTTGAGAAGGTGGTTGCGCGCCGCCACTTCCACCAGGATGGCGACGTTCCGCCCCGCCGACACCGGGATCCGCAGCATCGGGATCGCGACCCCCAGAATGGGGTAGGTCTGCTCCTCGACGCCGAGCCGATCGTACTCGTCCTCGGGGCGCCAGGCCTCCAGCAGGACCACCAGCTCGATCCGCTTGCGGTGGCGGATGGCCGCCACCCCGAACAGGTCCCGGATGTTGATGATGCCCAGGCCCCGGATCTCCATGTGGTGGCCAATCCGGCTGGGCCCCCGACCGATGACGATGCGGTCGCTCTCCCGCGCCACCTCCACCACGTCATCGGCCACCAACCGGTGGCCCCGGGTGACCAGGTCCAGGGCGCACTCGCTCTTGCCGGTCCCGCTCTCGCCCAAGAGCAGCACCCCGATCCCGTAGACGTCCACCAGGACCCCGTGCAGCGTGGTCTCCGTCGCGGCCCCCTCCACGGTCCTCCTCGTGTGTGACTGCCGCCTCGGCTCAGACCTCGGGCTCGATCAGCCCGTAGTGGCCGTCCCGTCGGCGATAGACGACGTTCACCTCTTCCGTCAGGGCGTTGCGGAACACGTAGAAGCTGTGCCCCAGGAGATTCATCTGCAGGATGGCCTCGTCCACCCCGGCGGGTTTGACCGCGAAGCGCTTGGTCTTGACCACGCGCGGCTCCTCCTCGGCCACCGAAGCTGCCATGCCGGCGCGACCTCCACGGTTGCCTCCCCGGGTCGCATGGGCCGCGATCCGCTCCTTGTAGCGCAGGATCTGCCGTTCCAGTTTCTCCGCCACCAGGTCCAGGGAGGAGTACATGTCGTCGCTCTCCTCCTCTGCCCGGATGGTCAGGTCCCGCACCCGCAGGGTGACCTCCGCGATCTGGCGGTGCTTCGCCACCGACAAGACGACGTGCATGGCCACGATAGGCTCCAGGTACCGGGTGAGCCGGCTCAGTTTCTCCTCGGCGTACCCCCGGAGGGCGAGCGTGATGTCCAGATTCCTCCCCGTGACGGAGAATTGCATGGTCGGGCTCCTTCCGGAGACTGCGGGTCGTGCGGAGTGGACCGCCCCAGGAGGTGGGCGGTCGGCCGGGCCCCCGCGGGGGGCGGACCATCCGGAATGCTGGGCGTGTGCATGCGTCGGCGGTGCATCCTCTGCTGCGGTGGAAGCGGGGGGCGGAGCTCAGTAGCGTTTGCGCCGGCTGGAGGCGGGGATCCTGAGCTGGCCCCGGTACTTGGCCACCGTCCGGCGGGCGATCTCGACCCCGTGCTCTCGTCGGAGGATCTCCACGATCTTCTGATCGGAGAGGGGCCGGCCGCTGTCCTCGACGGTCAGCAGCTTGTGGATGAGGTCCTTGACCTTGAGGGAAGAGACGGTATCGCCGCTGGTGGCGGGGACCCCCCGGTGGAAGAAGTACTTCAGCTCGAACAGTCCCTGCGGGGTGTGGATGTACTTGTTGGTGGTGACCCGGCTGACCGTGGACTCGTGCATGCCGATGTCCTCGGCGACTTCCTTCAGGGTGAGGGGACGCAGGGCCGTGATCCCCTCCTCCAGGAACTTGCGCTGGAACTTCACCAGGCTGTCCGCCACCTTGAACAGCGTCCGCTGCCGCTGCTCGATGCTGCGGATCAGCCAGAGGGCCGAGCGCATCCGGCCCTCGAGATACTCCCGGACCTCCCGACCGTTCCCTGCCTTGTTCGCCAGGATGGCCCGATAGTAGGGGCTGACCCGGAGGCGCGGCAGCCCGTCGTCGTTCAGCATCACCACGAACCGGTCATCCACCTTGACGATGTAGACGTCCGGCGTGATGTATCGCGGCTCCTCGGTGCCGAACGTGCGACCCGGCTTCGGTTCCAGGCTGGTGATGTATTCCACCGCCGCCTGGATCTCCTTGACCGGCACCCCCAGCGTTCCCGCCAGCTTCTCCCACTGCCGCCCTTCCAGTTCCCCCAGGTGGGCCGAGATCAGCTCCTTCGCCAGGGGGTGCTGGTCCGGACGCGTTTCCAGCTGCAACAGCAGGCACTCCCGCAGGTCCCGCGCCCCCACACCGGTGGGCTCGAAGCTCTGCACGAGGCGCAGCGCCTCCTCCAGCCGCGGGAATTCGACCCCGGCCGAGGCCGCCAGGGCCTCGTGCGGCTCCTTCAGGTATCCGGACTCGTCCAGGTTGCCGATCACCAGGGTCCCCAGCCGCAACAGCTCGGGATCCGAGGTGCTGAGATGGAGTTGGAACAGCAGATGATCCATGAGGGAATGGGGCTTGGTGAGGTGGATCTCCGCATCGAACCGCTCCAGTTCCTCGCGCGGGATCTGCGGCCGATAGTCCGAGGCGTCCTGCAGATAGCTCTCCCAGTCGAAGTCGTCGATCCGGTCCGCCCGTTCCTCCTCGGCCTTCTCCGCCTCCGTGCGCTCGGCCTCCGGCGCCTCCTGCTCCTGGGAAAGCTGGGGGTCGGCCGTCTCCTCCAGCGCCTCCTCCAGGACCGGGTTCTGCTCGAGGTGCTGCACCAACTCCTGGACGAGCTCCAACCGCGAGAGCTGCAGCAGGCTGATGGCCTGCTGCAGCATCGGCGTCATGATCATCCGCTGCGTCTGCAGCATGCGGAGCTTGGTGTCGAACGCCATGGGTGCCTGTCTCGCCCCCGTCAGAGGGAAAAACGTTCCCCGAGGTAGATCTCGCGGGCGACCTCGTCCGCCGCCAGCTCGGCGGCCGTGCCGGACAGCAGGATCTGTCCCTCATGGATAATATAGGCCCGGTCCACGATCTGCAAGGTCTCGCGCACGTTGTGGTCCGTGATGAGTACCCCGATCCCGAGATCTTTCAGCTGCCCGATGATGCCCTGGATGTCGTAGACCGCGATGGGATCGATCCCGGCGAAGGGCTCGTCCAGGAGCATGAAGCGGGGTGAAGTGGCGAGCGCCCGGGTGATCTCGGCCCGCCGCCGCTCGCCCCCCGAGAGGGTGTAGGCCGGGCTCTTGGCCAGGTGGGCGATGTTCAGCTCCTGCAGCAGGGCCCGGGCCCGGCTCGCCCGTTCTTGCGACGGCACGTCCAGCGCCTCGAGGATCGCGAGGATATTCTCCTCCACCGTCAGCTTCCGGAAGATGGAGGGCTCCTGGGGCAGGAACCCCATCCCCCGACGCGCCCGCTGGTGCACGGGCAGAACGGTGATGTCCTCCCCGTTCAGGAGGACCCGGCCCGAGTCGGGACGCGTGAGCCCCAGGATCATGTAGAACGCCGTGGTCTTGCCGGCGCCGTTGGGCCCCAGGAGTCCGACCACCTCGCCCGCGTCCAGCGAGAGGCTCAGATCCGACACCACCACGCGCTGCTTGAAGGCCTTCACCAGTTTCTCTGTCCGCAGGGAGTGCTCCATGGCGCCGATCGTCCTCGGTCCGTCGCTGGTGTCGGAGGGGGCCTCACCGGCGGGCGCCGCCCCGCTCTCGCGTCTCGCCCCGTTTCGGGTAGAGCACGGCGTTGACCCGCTCCCCGTCGCAGCCGTCCACCCGGCTCCGATCCTCCCGCAGGAGCAGGGTGATCCGGCAGCCGGTCACCACATCGCTGTCCTGCCACACCTTGGGGTGGCCGAGGAGCACGGCGCGGTCCTCCCGCGGGAAGTACTCCGCCCGCTCCGCGACGCCCCGCCGCTCGCCGTAGGAGAGGCGGACGTTGCCCGCCGCCATCGCCCGCTCAACCTGCTCCATGCGGTCATCGAAGAAGAACTCGATCCGGTCCGCCAGGATACTGAGGCCCCGTCCCCGGTCGTTGGCCGCCACGTTGCCCTGGTAGATCGCCACCCGGGCCTTGCGATTGACCTCCAGCGAATCGGCCGAGATGGTGATGGGCGCGCCCTCCTCCGCAGCCCGGGGCACCCCCGGGGCGGCCGCACTCAGGAGCAGGACCAAGAGCAGCCATGCCGAACGCCTCATGGAGCGGGACTCCTCCCCGCCGGCCTGGGGGCCGGTGCCCCGGCCGGCGCCGGGGCGGTCGCTGGCGACCGCAATTGTGAGGTGATGTTCTGGAAGATCCGAACCTGCTCCAGATCGGTTTCCGCCTCCAGGCCGCGGCCGCGGCTCAGCCAGCCGCCGCGGCTCACCGTGACCGGTTGATCGGTCTGGAGGCGCCGGGACGCGGCCAGCCAGCGGAGGGCCTCCGTCCGGAGCTCTGTCCCCTGGTCCGAGCGGGCGACGACCCCGCCCTCCAGCCGGACGTCCTTGGTCGTCAGGTCCACCGTCGCCCGATTGGCCGTGCACGTCAGCTGCCCCTGGGTCGCGTAGAGCGTGACCTCGACGGGGCGGGTGACCCGGGAGAGGACCGTGTAACCCTCCCGCTCGTGCACCTCCGCACGATCCGCCCGCAACTCCCATAATTTGGAACCGCCACGGGTCTCGATCATGTGAATTTGCCTGAGAGTGATATCGGGCGGGGTGGAGACAGGCGGGAACGGGGCGGCCCCGGAGGCCCCGGAGCTGTCCGTGGGGACGAGGCCCGCCAGGACCATTGGGCCGGCGATCAGGGGAACCCAGCGCATCAGCCGCCACATGACGGCACTGCTATAACATAGGGGCGCGCGGAATGTAAAGCAAATATCGTGCCGGGAGGGGCGACCGTGCGCCCGATCAGGTCACTCCAGGGCCGAGATGCCGGTGATGTCCCGCCCCAGGATCAGGGTGTGAATGTCGTGGGTCCCCTCGTAGGTGAAGACCGACTCCAGGTTCAGCAAGTGCCGGATCACGGGATATTCGTCCACGATGCCGTTGGCCCCGTGGATATCCCGGGCCAGGCGGGCGATCTCCAGGGCCGCGGCCACGTTGTTCCGCTTGGCCAGCGACACCTGCGTGTGCCGGAGGCGGCCGGCATCCTTGAGGCGCCCGAGCTGCAGGCACAAGAGCTGCGCCTTCGTGATCTCGGTCAGCATGTGAACCAGCTTCTGCTGAACGAGCTGGAACGACGCGATGGGCTTCCCGAACTGGATGCGCTGGCGGCTGTACGTCAGGGACGCCTGGTAACACGCCACGGCGGCTCCCACGGCCCCCCACGCGATCCCGTAGCGTGCCTGGTTCAGGCAGGACAGGGGCGAGCGCAGTCCCTCGCTCTTTGGCAGGAGATGATCGGCCGGGATGCGGCAATCCTGGAAGGAGAGTTCCGAGGTCACCGAGGCGCGCATGGAGTGCTTCCCGTGGATGTCCCGGGCGGTGAAGCCGGGCGTCCCCTTCTCCACCAGGAAGCCGCGGATCACGCCGTCCAGTTTGGCCCAGGTCACGGCCACGTCGGCGATGCTGCCGTTGGTGATCCAGAGCTTGGTGCCGTTCAGGACGTATTCGCTCCCCACCTGTACGGCCTTGGTGGCCATGTTCCCGGGGTCCGAGCCGAAGTCGGGCTCGGTCAGGCCGAAGCAGCCCACGGCCTCGCCCGCGGCCAGCCTTGGCAGCCAGCGCTGTTTCTGTGCCTCGGAACCGAAGGTGTGGATCGGGTACATGACCAGGGACCCCTGGACCGAGGCGAAACTCCGCACGCCCGAATCGCCCCGCTCCAGCTCTTGCAGGATCAGCCCGTAGGCCACATTGTTGATGCCCGCGCACCCGTAGCCCTGGAG
>JACPAT010000221.1 GCA_016180655.1 Candidatus Methylomirabilota bacterium
TCGAACTCGATGGCCCGGCTCGACCGGAGGCCGTCCACCTCCAGGGCGGCGGCCCGGGACACGCCGAAGCTGACCCAGCGCTCCCATTCGGGTTTCCAGGCGTCCACCGCCAGCATCTCCATGAACGTGGCGAAGGCCTCGTTGAGCCACAGGCCGTTCCACCACGCCATGGTCACCAGGTCGCCGAACCACATGTGGGCGATCTCGTGGGCCACCACGTCGGCCACCCGCGCGAGCTCCGCATGGGTGGCGGCCCGCTCGTCCACCAGGAGGGCGGTCTCGCGGAACGTGATGGCGCCCAGGTTCTCCATCGCCCCGAAGGCGAAGTCGGGGATGGCGATCAGGTCCAGCTTGTCCCCCGGATACGGCAGTCCGTAGTACTCCTGAAAAAAGCGCAGCGAGAAGGTGGCGACCTCTTGAGCGAACCTCGCCAGCTGCATCTTGCCCGGCGCGCACCAGATCCGGATGGGCGTGCCGTCCACCCGGATTGCCTCGGTCGCCACCAGTCTCCCCACGACGAAGGCCACCAGATAGGTGGACATCCTGATGGTGGGGGCGAAGCGCACGGCCTTCCTGCCCCCTCCGGGAACGCGCTCCTCGCTGACCACCCGCGTGTTCGAGATCGCCGTGAGCGTCTCCTCGATCACCAGCGTCGCCTGGAAGACCGCTTTGAACGCCGGCTCGTCCCAGCAGGGGAACGCCCGACGGGCGTCCGTGGCCTCGAACTGCGTGACGGCCAGCAGGGCCTCCTCCGCCCCACCACTGGCCTCGTGGGCGTCCCCCGGCGGCGGGGGAGCGGCCTTCACCCGGCTCCGATAGAATCCGCGGAGCTTGTCGTTCAGGGTGCCGGTGAAGGCCAGCGAGAGCCGCCACGGGCCGGGGGCGATCGTCTCAGGAAAGCGGAGTCGGGCCCGCTCCGTCTCCGCTTCCAGCGCCGCCGTCCCTTCCAGGACGGCGCCACGGCTGTTCTGGATGGTGACCTCCTGGATCGTGAGTTCCGCCGCGTTGAGGACGATCTCAGTCACCGGTTCCTGGACGGTCACCTCGACCGTCTCGGCCCCGGCAAAGGTCCCGGATGGAAGATCGGGCTCGAGCCGGATCTCGTAGCGGTCCGGCACCACGCTTCGCGGCAATCGGAAGTGGTCCATGCGCACCTCGGGGGAATCGAATGGCAACGGCGAGTGGGTCAGCGTTTCAGCGCGCGCAGAAAGTCCTCGACCCGGGCGCGATCGGGGAAAGAGGTTTGGGCGCCACGCTTCGTGCAGGCGAGCGCGGCGGCGGCATTGGCGAGCGGGAGGACTTCTTCCCACGTGCCGCCCGCCGCCAGCCCCACCGCCAGGGCCCCGTTGAAGGCGTCCCCCGCCCCCGTGGTGTCCACCGCCTCCACCGGGAAGGCCGGGAAATGCAGGGCCGCGGTCCCATCGCAGAAGAGCGCGCCCTGCGCTCCCAGGGTGACGATCACCCGCCGTACCCCGCGGGCCAGGAGCCGCTGGGCCGCCTGCGCCCCCGTCTCCGGCCCCTGCACGACGATCCCCGTGAGGACCTCCGCCTCATGGGCATTGGGGGTCAGGCAATCCACCAGCGACAGCAGCGTGTCGGAAAGCTCGTGCGCGGGAGCCGGGTTGAGGATCGTCAGAACGCCGTGCTCCCGGGCGGTGGCCAGGGCCCACTGGACGGTCGGGATGGGGATCTCCAGCTGGCAGAGCAGGATCTGGGCCCAGGCCAGCAGCGAAGCGTGTTGCCGCGCCAGCTCCGGGAGGAATCGGAGGTTGGCGCCTGACGCCACGGCGATCTGATTCCGGCCCTGCCCATCCACCATGATCAGGGCAACGCCGGTCGCCGCATCCTCCGTGCGGATCACCCCGTCGGTTGAAATCCCCTCGGCAATCAACTGCTCGACGATCCGGTCGCCTTGAGAATCCTGGCCGACGCATCCGACGAAGCGCACCTCTGCCTGGAGCCGCCGCGCAGCCACGGCCTGGTTGGCGCCCTTCCCCCCGTGGCTCACGTAAAACGTCCCGCCGGTGACGGTCTCACCCTCCGTCGGCAGTCGCGGCACCGCCACGGTGAAATCCATGTTCGCCGAGCCGATCACCAGCACGCGGGGCATGGCCACGCTCCAAGAGGCGCAATGAACCGCTCACCCTCCGCCGGCATGATCCCCGGGCCGCGGGACGGTCCCATACCCTATCCTGTCCCGGCCTTTCGATCAAGCTGGCGCGCGATGGTATGGCGCCATCGGCGGCGTCTTCCGGACCGGGTTGCCCCCTGCGCGGAATGCTATCGGCGTTCCTGGATCTCGCGACGGACCTTGTCGGTCATCTGCTGGCTGAGGTCCCGGTACACCTCGGCGGGCGGTGGGACGGCGGGCAAGGCGGTGGGTGGAGAGAGCCGGTGAATCGAAAGGACCGAGCCCCGGGGCAACTCGATCGTCTCGGACGGCTTCTCGATGCGGACCCGGTCGCCGATGATCTCCGTCCTCTCCGCCCGGATCGTGCGGCCGTCCTGCAGGAAGATGATCTCATCCCCCCGAGCCTCGGTTGCGGAGAGCCAGACGACCATCGCCAGGAACACACATATCAGCCACATGCTCGATAACCCAACACGAGAGAATCGAATCATCGAAGCGTCCGCGGCGAGGGGGATCCCGACTGCACGGCGAGCCTCAATGGGAACGGGGCCTTTCGATCATTGACTCCGCGTCGGAGGCTTCCACTGCGAGAGGAGCACGGCATGGCCCTTCCGCCCCGCACGCGCGACGTACCTCCGATCGGCGGTCACATAGGTCCCATCCCCTCGCACCGCGAGTACGTGATACGACGCATCGTAGAAGGAGATCCCCTTGATCTCGGCCATGAGTCGCAGTACGTCAAGGCAATTCAGAATCACGGAGGCATCCGGAACGATGACCATCATCCACGCCTCGCGCGATCTTTCCGAATGGATTCAACAATCTCCCGACCGCGAAGCGTGCCGGTTTTCTGTCGAATCTCCTTGAGGCGCTGCGTGGCCAACTCGCGCCTTCTCCGGAGGAACTCCTTGCGAAGGGCCTCGTTGACCACCCGACTCCGTTTGCGGGGGGGGATCAGGCGGACCATTTCCTCTTGCACGTCAGGATCCAGGATGAAGTTGACCTTGGACATGGCAGCGTCCTTTGCAGTCCACCATTATTGAGCATTGCGGAGGTAATGGGACAAAGCCAATCCGCCTGTCCCCCTCTCCTTACTCCTCTCCCCCGTTGCGGGGAGAGGAAGGGTGAGGGGGGCAATTCGGCTGAGTCTTTTGCCGGGCCCCGGCCCGTCGCGGCTCTCGGCCACCCACCTTCGGCGGGTACCCGGCTCACGGCTCTCCCGTCAGATGTTCGACCGGGACTGCCCCCCGTCCACGTTGAGGCAGGCGCCGGTCACCCAACTGGCCCGCTCGGAGCACAGGAACACCACCACGTCTGCCACCTCTTCCGGCTTGCCGAAGCGACCGAAGGGAATCTCCCGCTTCATGAACGCGGTGATGCCCTCCGGGTCCGCCTGCAGCCGCCGGTCCCAGGAGCCCCCGGGGAAGTAGATGGAACCGGGGGCGACGCTGTTGACCCGGATGTTCATGGGGGCCAGCTCCCGCGCCAGGGACTTGGCCAGGCTGATCTCGGCCGCCTTCACCGCATTGTAGGTTGCGGTCCCGCCCGTCTCCCGCCCCCAGATGGACGAGATATTGACGATCACGCCCCCGCCGACCTTCTGCATCTCCGGCACGACCAGCCGGCTGAACCGGACGGCCGCCAGGAGGTTCAGGTCCACCGCGGCCTGCCAGGCGGCCTCGGACGTTTCCAGGAACGGCCCGGCGCCGCGTGCCCCTCCCACATTGTTGACGAGGATGTCAACGCGCCCGAAGGCCCGGACGGTCTCCTCGATCAGCCGGGCGGGATCCTCGGGCCGCGCGAGGTCCGCGGTCACCGCCAGGATCTTCGCCCCCGTCCGCCGCAGGGCGGCCGCCGACTGCTCCAGGACGTCCGCATCCCGCCCGCACAGCGTCACCCGGCAGCCCTCGGCGGCCAGGCCGGTCGCAATCGCTTTGCCGATCCCCCGGCTGGAGCCGGTGACGATGGCGACGTTATCGGTCAGGCGAAGGTCCACGTTCTTTCTCCTTACGGATGGCCGGCCGACAATCCGAAACTCGACGCCCGAGATTCACTCCAGCAACTCGTACCGCTCTTGCCCGCCCGCCTGGATCCGGCGCACGCGGTTCTCCCCCTCGAGCTTGACCAGATGGTTCCAGACCGATTCTTCCGCCAGGCGGTGGAACGTCTTCGGGACGTCGGTGTAGATCCGGGCCACCATCTGCGGGATCGTCCTGGCGCCGGCGTAGAGGGCATCCAGCACTTGACGCTCGCGCATCCGGCGGTGCTCGATGTATTCGGTGATCTTGGCCTGGGGCTCCCGGATGGCCGGCCCGTGGCCCGGGTACATCCGGTGGATGTCGAGCGAGCGAAGCCGCTCCAGCGAGGCCAGGTAATCGGTCAGGCTTCCCCCGTCCCGGGGCATCACCGCCGTCCCCTCGCCCAGGATCAGGTCGCCGGAGAAAAGCGTGCGCTCCTCCACCCAGTAGAAGCAGAGATGGTCGGGGGCGTGCCCGGGTGTATGGATGGCCTTCAGCGTGACGCCGTCGAGGCGGATCAATTCGTCGGCTGCGATCGGCTGAAACGTGGAGGGCGGCTCGCCCCCCGGGAACTTGCGCGCCGTTGCGTCCGGGTACATGCGCCGAACGGCGCGGATCCCCCCGATATGATCCCGGTGGCCGTGCGTGACCAGGATCAGCGAGAGTTTCCCTTTCGACGCCTCCACCGCCTCTTTCAGCAGCGCAGTGTAGGCGGGCACGCCCTCTCCGGTATCGACGAGGGCGAGCCGCTCCCGCCCCAGCAGATAGGTGTTGGTTCCCGGCCCGGTCTCCAGGCCGGGATTCTGGCCCAGCACCACACGCAGCCTGCCCTCTCCTCGACCCGAGTGACGCCGCACCGGACGCCGTCACGCCGCCATGGGCTTCAACACGTCGTCAAGCATGGGCCGGGCAGCCCGCCAGGCCGCCTCCATGGCAGCCAGCGCCTCCTGGAAGCGTTGCACGGCCGCCGGTTCCGGCCGATACACTCCTCGAATCTGCTCCCAGCGCGACTTGACGATCTCTTTCCCCCGGTACAGCTCGGTGAAGGCCGGATGGTACCGGGCGTGCACGGGTTCAGGCGCGCGGGCCAGCGCGACCCGCAAGCGTTCCAGATCCCGCTCCCACGCCGTGATCTTCGCATCCATCTCTTCGCGCGTGCCGCCTGTCGCCATGGACTATCCCTCGCACATGGTCTTGCATTCCGCTGTTCGCCTGGCCCGACCTCCACCTGCCGTGTCGGTCGGCTTCGATGGACGGCAGAGCCATCAGCTCCCGTCGTCGCCCCGGCCCCTGACCCCCGGCCTCCAACCCCCAGCCCCTGACCCCCGACCCCTGGCACCCGCTGCTGATTGATTGCCGCCGAATGCCTCTTCATCTATACCACGTGCGCTGACCCCTTGTGAAGCGGTGTCTCGCCTCGATCGGGACCTCCGGGGGGCGCCTGCCAGCCGCGTGAGGAATCTCTTGCGGCCCCTCCCCGCCTGTTCTACCCTGTATCACGGGTGGCGGACGGGACACCGACACGTGCCCGGCCGGGCGTGCTCGCGAGCCGGGCGGCAGCCTTCCACGAGGAGACGAGGATGCCGACGCGCTACGAGATCAACCAACTGGAGAAGGAAGAATCCTGGCGGCTGTTCCGGATCATCGGGGAGCTGGTGGAGGGATTCGACGCCCTCTCCCGGATCACGCCGGCGGTCACCGTCTTCGGCAGCGCCCAGGCCCGCCCCGGGGACTTCGCCTACGAGATGGCCGAGGCCATCGGGCGCGAGATCGCCAAGGCCGACTTCACGTTGGTCACCGGTGGCGGCCCGGGCGTGATGGAGGCGGCCTGCAAGGGCGCCTTCGAGGCGGGGGGCAAGACGGTGGGCCTCAATATCGAGTTGCCCCAGGAGCAGCAGTCGAACCGCTATACCACCATCTCGCTCCACTTCCATTATTTCTTCGTCCGCAAGGTCATGCTGGTGAAGTATGCCACCGCCTTCGTCCTGCTGCCCGGCGGCTTCGGGACCCTGGACGAGCTGTTCGAGACAGTCACCCTGATCCAGACGCACAAGATCCGGCCGTTCCCCATGATCCTGGTCGGCCGGGAGTACTGGCGGGGACTCCTGGACTGGCTGCGGGACCAAGCCGTCGCTCGGGGCTACCTGGCTGGTACCGACCTGAACTTTCTGAAGGTCACCGAGGACCCGGCTGAGGTCATGGAGCACATTACCCGATTCTACCGGGGGCAGGCGATGGACCTGAGTGTGACCGAATGACGAGCGGAGCCCGAGTCGCGGCTCCTCGATCGGACGCACGGCCCTGGGTTCTGAGCCTATTCGATCCGGACGATCGCAGGGGGTGGCAGGCGATCCAGGAGGAACCGGAGGGCATCCTCGACGTACTCGCGGCGTTTCGATTCCAGCGTCAACACGACGCTGTGCTCGGGATTGTTGAGGATCGGATACGAGCCGAGCTGTAAATCCGGAAAGCGATCCAGCACGGCGTGGAGGTCGTCGGCGATCTGTCCCTCATCGCACCGGAGGAAGACCCGCCGCAAGATGAACGGCTGCTCCCGGAACTGGTCGCGGATGCGTTCGAACTTCCGGCGGACGATCTCCGGGATGCCGGGGAAGATGTGGACGTTGCGGAGGGCCACCACGGGAAAGGATAGGTCCCCCTCCCCCACCAGCCTGCCGCCCTCGGGCATCTCCGCCATCCTGAGCTGGGCGGCTGTGATCCCCTCCCCATAGTGTCGCCGGAGAACATCCTCCAGCAACGGATGGCGGACGACGCCACACCCGAAGGCCTGGGCGATGGCGGCAATGGTCACGTCGTCGTGGGTCGGGCCGACCCCCCCGGTGGTGAACACCAGGTCATATTGCTCCGCGAAGATCCGCACCTCCCGGGCGATGATCTCCGCGTCGTCCGGGATGGTGGTGATGCGCTGGACGTCTACGCCCAATGCCCGGAGTTCCCGGACCAGGTAGGGGGAGTTCTGGTCCACCACCTTCCCACTCAAGACCTCGCTGCCGACGATCAGGATGCCCGCCGTCTTGGCCATGCTCGCTCCGCACCCCAGCCCCTAGCCCCCAACACCCGGCCCCGTCAAAAATACCGCTCCATCAGCCGATTGACCCACTCGGGCACACGGGGAGAGTCCACGGCATCGAACTGCGCGACGTAGGGCTTCACGTCCAGCACGGGAGTCCCGTTGATGGCATCCAGGCCCTGGACGAAGAGCCTGTTCTTTTCCCGGCGGAGCAGCTTCACCGCGGTCACACCGATGGGGTTCGGCCGGTGGCGTGCCCGCTGGGCGAAGACGCCGACCTCTGGCATGTCCTGCCGTCCCTGGGGGCGGCGTCGCATGCGGACCGGCTCGGCCTCCGCCGCCCGGTGCATCCAGTAGAGGATGAGGACGTGGGAGAAGTCCTGGATGCCATCCAGTCCGTCGGTGAGCGTCTCGTCCAGCACGACCTCGGACACCACCGACCCCCAGCCCTCGTCCGTCGGCTCCTTGACATCGTTGTAGACCATGCCGATCCATTCCACGGGATCCGCTCCTTTCCTCGTGCAGGGGTCGGGGGTCGGGGAGGATCGAACCCTGGCCTCCGGACCCCGATCCCTGGCCCCGCCGCCAGGGCAACCGAGCTTGGCCGCTAGAATTGGGCTGACTCTACCGGAGGGTCCTTCCCGGAGTCAATGGACAACACGCAGGGGGTGGGGTGGAGGGATTCGGAAGGGCGGTGTGGCCGGGACTACTGGAGCAGGCCGATGCGATTCAGGGGCCAGTAGCGGGCGAATGCCTTCGCCTTCAGGTGGCTGCGGGGGACGAATCCCCAGGCGTGGGAATCGTAGCTGGCGTTTCGGTTGTCCCCCAGGACGAACAGCATGCCCTGCGGAACCTTCGTCGGAGGGAGGGTATATTGTGGCCGCTCCTTCAAGTAGGATTCGGTGACCGGCTTGCCATTCACGAGGACCTGGCCGTCCCGAACCTCGACCACGTCGCCCTCCACGGCGATCACCCGCTTGATCAGCGCGCCCGCGGCGAGTTGGGCGCTGGCCGGCGGCGAGAAGATCACGATGTCCTTCCGGTGGGGCTGCGCAAACCAGAACCAGAATTTGTTCCCCAGGACCCGATCCCCGACCTGGAGCGTCGGCTCCATGGATCCCGAGGGGATGACGAAGGCCTCGACCACGGCCGTGCGGATGCCCAGCGCCAAGAGCACGGCCAGGCCGATGCTCTTCACCCACTCCCAGATCCGCTCCCGCTGGCCGTGGATGGGAGTCTCCACATGCTCCTCCATCACTCGCTCACTCCTGCCGGAAGGGGAATTCCGGCGCGCTCCAGCACCACCTCGCCGATCTTGGTATGCAGGCCCAGCGGCTCCGTCACGCAGTACTCGATGCCCGGGAACGTTTTGGCCGCCTCCGCCACCATGCGGGGGATGTCGCTGGTGGAATGGCGTCCGGGCGACAGGAAATACGGGTGAACCACCACGGCCGTGGCCCCCTCGCCGACACACGTCGCGAAGCCCTGCGCGATCGTCGGCTCCGCCAGCTCCATGTGGGCGTAGTGGACGCAGTCCAGGCCGGAGATCCGCTTCACCATGGTCGCCACGTCGGTAAGCATGTCGTTGGCTTCCTGGAACCGGCTCCCGTGATCCACGAGGAGTAGCGCGACCTTCTGACCGACCTTCACCATGGACCGTGTACCTCCGGCTCTCCCGGAATTGGTCTCCGAGCGTCGGAATAGTGTATGCGGCTCCGGATCGGCGGCGTCGGCAGTTCCCGAACGCCCGAACAACCGAACTCCCGAACCACCGAACGCTTTTACGTGCGGGAGGCCCAGCCCTCAGGTCGAGATCCCTGCTCCCTCCAGTCGCGCCTGGATGTCCGCCAGGCGGGCGTCGAACTCGGCATCCGCGAGGACAGGGGTACAGCCCTCGGTCTCCAGGGCCTCGTCCAGCTCCACCCAGGATACGCAGCCGTCGTAGCGCGGGGTGTTCTTCAGCGCGACGATACCCGGACGACGATAGACGCGGAGGGTCATCACGTGAACCCCGGGCCTGTTCCGATAGTTGAAGCGGGATGCCACACAATCCCAGGAGAGGATGTGGAGGCCCTCCAACGATCGGAGCCGTTCGAGATCCATCACCTTCGCCACGTGCTCCACCGTGGCGCAGAGCTGGAACGGGACCCTGTCGGCCGGTGGCTGGGCCGCCCGCACCTCCTCGAATTCGGCACGGACGGCCGGGACCAGGTCCGCGGCCTTCTGGTGCACATAGGTCGGGAACAGCCAGAAATCCCGGTGCGTCACCTGGAAGCCGTCCCTGATCTCCTCGATCCCGCCCTTGCGGATGAGCAGCGTTTGCCGGCCGTCCGCCAGCGCCCGGCAGACGACGGCCCACTCCTTCAGTGCGGCATTTGTTTGCTGCGATATCATCACGCCTCCTGCGGCGCGGGGGCGCGGAACGAGCCCGCTGGGGGACCCAGGCGCAGCCAAACCGCGCCGACGCGAGAGCTATTATAGACGAGCAATCGATGGAGGGCAAACGGCGCAATCGCCTAGGGTGCACGACACCAGAATGAGATTGCAGGGGCGCCGAGGGTATGGTAGAGTCACCTTACGGCCATACGAGCCGTAAGGAGGCACTATGGACGGTTCCCCCGGCGTCCCCTTGGAGGTCCGGCACCTCGCTGCCCAGCTCACCGAGCCACAGCCCATGCGGCGCGGGTCCCTCTCCGAACGCTACGTCAAGTGCAGCAAGCCCGGCTGCCTCTGTGCGGCGCGCCCCCAGGCCCGCCACGGCCCCTACTACAGCCTGACGCGGGCCGTGGCCGGTCGCACCCAGTCCCGGTTTGTGTCCGCCGAGCAGGCCGCGATCGCGCGCCGGCAGGTGGCCGCCGGCCGGCAGTTCCGCCGGCAGGTGGCCGCCTACTGGGAGGCGTGCGAGCGTTGGGCCGATGCCCAGCTCGACGCGCCCGAAGCGGCCTCGCAGGAGGCGGCTCAAAAAGGGGGCTCTCCGCGGCCTTCCAGGCGGAGGTCGTCCAGGAGGTCGAGGCGCTCGTAGGGCCCGGCGTGGCCGACACGCTCGATTTCGAGGCGGTGGAGGTCGCCGTGCGCCGCCAGGCGCTGAGGCTGGCGGCTCGGGTCGTGGAGCGGCGCCTCAACGCCGACACGTCCGACCACACGGGACCGACCCTGGCGTGCGCGTGCGGCCAGCCGGCCCGCTATGCGGGCCGCCGCGCGAAGCGGTTCACGAGCGTGCTCGGCGAACTCACCCTGGAGCGGGCCTACTTCCACTGCGCAGCCTGCGACACGGGCTTCTGCCCGCGGGACCGGGCGTTGGGCCTGGACGGCACCTCGCTGTCGCCCGCCGTCACGCGCCTGGTCGGCGTGGTGGGGGCGCTGGTCAGCTTCGCGGAAGGCAGCGCGCTGTTGCGGGAACTCGCCGACGTCGCCGTGGACCCCAAGCACGTCGAGCGCGCTGCCGAAGCCCTCGGCCGCGAGGTCGCCGCGGACGAGCGCTGCGTGGTCGAGCCGGGGCCGCCCGCCGAGGTCACCCCGACGCTCTACCTGGGGATGGACGGCACCGGGCTCCCCATGCGCGCCTCGGAACTCGAGGGGCGCGCCGGCAAGCAGCCCGACGGCGCGGCCAAGACCCGCGAGGTCAAGCTCTGCACGGTCTGGAGCGCGGAGTCGCGCGATGCAGACGGCACGCCGGTGCGAGACCCCGGCTCGGTGACCTATTCGGCTGCCCTCGAAAGCGCCGCGAGCCGGGACACCGACGACCACCCCTCGGACTTCGCCGCCCGCGTCGTCCGGGAGGCCACGCGCCGGGGCTTTCCCCAGGCCCAGCGCCGCGTGGTCCTGGGCGACGGGGCCCTGTGGATCTGGAACCTCGCCGAGGAGCACTTCCCCGGGGCCCTCCAGATCGTGGACCGCTTCCATGCCAAGGAGCACCTGAGCACCGTGGCCAAAGTCGTTTATGGCGTCACCAGCGAGCTGGGACGGAAGTGGGCCCACCAGCGCCACCTCGAACTCGACGCCGGCGATCTGGCCGCCGTGGTGCGGGCGCTGGAGACTCACGCTCCGGCCCACGACGAGGCGCGCAAGTGCGGCGAGTATATCCAGCGCAATCGCCATCGCATGCGCTACCCCGAGTTCGAGGCGCAAGGCCTCTGCACCTCCACCGGGGTGGTCGAGGCTGGCTGTAAGGTCGCCATCGGCACCCGCCTCAAGCGGGCCGGCATGCACTGGACGCTCCAGGGCGCCAACGCCATCATCGCGTTGCGCTGCACCAAGCTCAGCGGCCGCTTCGAGGACTTTTGGGAGCGCCGGTCACAGGTCCGTGCGGCGGGATGACCTCACATCACTTTCTTGTCGTGCACCCAATCGCCTATCCGGGGAGTTGCCCTGCCAGCATCGAATGAGCTGCAGACATCGAGACGGTGTCCAGATCCCTTTCGGTGGATCGAACAGTCTGACACGCCTGCTGCACCCCCATCGCTGGAGAGTTCCTGGCCGGTCGCGGATCGTCGCGTTGCTGGTGGACGGCTTACGCCGCATTATTCACGAACGGAGTGCCCTCATGAAGAATGCGGGTTAGAGACGAAGCGGTCGTCGGATGCATGGGCCCGCGAGGTCGCTACCCAACCTTTCTGATCTCCTCGCGGATCACGCGACGGAGGGTGTCTTCGTCAACCGGTCGGCTGGCCTTGCCCAGGTATGCCCTGAGAGCCTCGTTGATCATCGTCTGATAGCCCCGTCCGGAGGCATCGGCTCGATCGCGGAACTCCTCCAGGACCTCATCATCAATATAAATGGTGATGCGGGTCTTCCCCGTCTGGGCGATTACCGGGCCTCGCTTCCCCTTGCTGAAATCATATTCCCGTTTCATACGATCGCCTTTCCTTCCGGGTCGCCCGGCGTGCGGATATGAGGCGGATGTCATCGCCTCGATAGGCGTACACGACCACGAGGATACGCCCCAAGGAGTCGAGGCCGATGGTCACGTACCGGTGTTCGCCCTGCGCCGTCTGGTCCTCTTCCGTCAGAGCATGGGGATCGAAAAGGACACCCTCCGCATCAGAAAAGTGGATCCCGTGCTTCCGGAGATTGAGTTTCGCCTTCTCGGGATCCCACGCCACTCTCATATATGTATATAATGCATATCCATGGCATCTGTCAAGGGAACGAAATTTCGGACGTGTGGTCGGCCCAACGGGGCGGTGGGACGGCGACCGGCGGCTTCAGGCGCGCAAGAACTCCGCAGGTCCTCTCAGGAGATTCAGCACGTCGCCCGATCAGGGTGTCCGGTACCTACTCGGCTCGTCAATACTTCAATGGAACGTCCCCGGACAGGTGGTGGATGGGGTCCCGGCGCATCCCGCCTCGCCTGCCGCGGCATACCCTCAGCTCAGGCCCGCGGGGCGGCCGGACAACAAGTTGCTTTTGCACCTACGTCCCCTTCTTCCGTCCCCTTCTTCACGTCCCCGAATTCCAGGGCTCCGGTTGAGGGCGTCAGGCTGGGTCCGGAAAGAAAAACAGGTCTCGATTCTGGAGGAAGCTCCCCGTGAAGTACTTGTTCTGCCACCCATCGGTCTCGTCGAGGTCGGTAAACGCCGTCTGGGAGCCCTTGCCCTTCTTGGCGGCCCCGGCGAGCTTGTGGCGCCAGTTGTAGTGGTTGACCACGTCCAGCACGTGCGCGGTGTATGCCTCGGCTATCGCGCGGTTGCCGCGGATGATGCACAGATTCTCGTCGTTCGAGTACGAGGCCTTGTACCCGAGGTTGTGGCTGCCGGTGACCACTACGCAGCCGTCGCTGAAGGGATCCACGACCACGATCTTGTCGTGGATCACGGCATGGCCCAGCTTCGCCAGCTCCTTCTCCCAGTACGAGAACTGATCGGAGATGCCGGCGATTCCGGTGATCAACCTGTTGGGCGCCCTGAGAAGCGAATCGTTGTAGACTCGGGTGGTGAACTGGTTGGCGGTTTTCGCATCCGAGATGGCGCCGCGCACGAAAAATTCTTGCTCAGCGTCGGCGCGTTGCTGCGACACGTCGCTGAGCTGCTGCAGGATGCTCGGCGCCCCGGCGCTGAAGAGCAGGAACAGCACGCCATGCTTCGCGTCGCTGATCGCCTGGAATACCTCGGCCATGTCCGGGGGGGCGGGCGGGTTCTTGGCGGGCTTGGTCTTCCGCTCTGTGTTCGGGGAGAACCAGATGCGCGCGGCGCCCTGCTGGGTCCCCAGGCTCAGGTCGGGCGGCGCCTCGGCGTTGTCGCGGCGGAGGTCCGGCCCCTGCTCCGCGTCGTCTGCGAGCAGTCGCTGCCAGTAGTCGAGATAGCGGGCCGCGATGGCGTCATCCTCGATGAGGAGGACATTGTTGCTCTGCGCGCAGAGCCCGGTGGCCGTCCAGTTGGTCGAGCCGGTGAGCACCGCCTTGGCCGTTCCGCCCTTGGTCACGTAGACGACGAACTTGTTGTGCCCGATGTAGTTACCCTTGGGCAGGAGGCGATCGTGTAGCGCGTTGCCCAGCGCCTTGCGCAGCTCCGTCCGGGTCTCCGCGTTGGTGCCGTCGTAGACCTTCTGCTGCTTGCCATCCTCATCCTCCTCGGTGGCGTCGGCATTCGCCAGGATGACCTCGACGCGGCCCTTGTTCTTCTTCAGGGCGTGGATGAGTTCCGGGTCGGTGAGTTCGTAGAGCGCGCAGTAGCACTTTCCCCCGTGGTCGCGGGCGCGCTTCAGGAGACTGGTGAGCGCCTCGATCGCCTCGCCCGCCAGGCTTGCGCGGATCGTGTCGCCCGGTGTGTCGATGTGCTTGCGCAGCGCCGCCGCGCTGGGCGAGCCCGACTTCCCCTTCACGAGCTTCTTGCTGAGCGCCTGCGTCGAGATGATGCCGCGATTGAACACCACGCGGTGGCGGCCGAGGGTGTCGGTCGCCGTGATCGGGTTCGTGCGAATGGCCAGGCCGGGGATGTCCGCGAGTTTCTTCCCGGGGGTCCCCGTCACCGGCACGATCTCGTATGCGACCTCGGTCTCCTCGGGCACGAAGAGATCCTTCCACTGATACGACTGGATCGGCCAGTAGTCCGTGGTCGGCCGCTTGACCGGCGGCGGGTCTCCCTTCTTCTTGGGCGTGAAGCCGACAAAGGCAGGCAGGGCCACCGGCGACTTTCCCGTCTGGAGGCGGCGGATGCTGAAGCCAAGGCAATGGGGGATCTTTTCTGAGTAGGTCCACCAGAGGTAGACCATATCGTTGTTCGCGATCGCCAGCGCCTTCCGGTTCATGGCTCTCTCCTCCATCGGGGAAGAACTCTCGCCACGTGCACCCCGGCGTGAACCTTGGCCTCGATGTGAGCTCCTTCGTCTCGGCCCAACGGCACCGGGGTTAAGCCGCCACCAGGGCGTGAGCCGACTGCGGCGCTCCAGTCTCCCCGGACACTTCCGGCACCTTCAGCCCCAAGTCAGGAGGCC
>JACPAT010000222.1 GCA_016180655.1 Candidatus Methylomirabilota bacterium
CAGGTTGTTCAGCGCCAGGTCCGGGTCCGGCACGCGCTTGAGGCCCGTGAGCAGCGAGGGCAGCACCGCCTCCAGCTGGGACCGGACCGCCGCGTCCGGTGCCAACAACTCGATATTTTTCGCGGCCTGCTCCGGATGCTGGCACCCGGCCGCGGCGAGCTTTTGAGTGAGCTGCACCGTGTGGTTATCCATAGGCGGAGAGGAGCGGGACGCAAACGGCCCGCCAGGACCTGCGGGTCATGCATACCACGGAACCGCGCATCGTCGCAAGCGCTCCGGGCTGGGGGCTGGGTGTTGGGGGTTGGGGATTAGGGGATGGGGGCCGGGTGTCGGGGAAAACGAGAGACGGGATGGGGCCGGGAGAGCGATTACGAGGGGAAACAGAACGCCCCGCGGGCAGAGGGCCCGCGGGGCGTTGGCGCGAATCCCGGGACGGGGACAGCCTAGATGTCGTAGTACAGCACGAACTCGTAGGGGTGGGGGCGCAGGCGTATCGGATCCACCTCTTTCTTCCGCTTGTAGTCGATCCACGTGTCCACGGCATCCTGGGTGAACACGTCCCCCTTCAGCATGAACTCGTGGTCGTTCTCCAGGGCGGTGAGGGCGGCGTCCAGCGAGCCCGGCACCGACGGGACACTCTTCAGCTCTTCGGGGCCCAGTTCGTAGATGTCCTTGTCCAGCGGGGAGCCGGGGTCGATCTTGTTCTGGATGCCGTCCAGGCCCGCCATCAGCATGGCCGCGAAGCCCAGGTAGCCGTTGCAGGTGTTGTCCGGGAACCGCACCTCGATCCGCTTGGTCTTCGGATTCGGCGAGTACATGGGAATGCGGATGCCGGCGCTGCGGTTCCGGCTGGAGTATGCCAGGTTGACGGGGGCCTCGAAGCCGGGGACGAGCCGCTTGTAGGAGTTCGTGGTGGGGGCCACCAGGGCGCACAGGGCCGCGGCGTGCTTGAGGATCCCCCCGATGTACCAGAGCGCCAGGTCCGAGAGCCCGGCGTAGCCGTTGCCGGCGAACAGGGGCTGGCCCCCCTTCCACAGGCTCTGATGCGTGTGCATGCCGGAGCCGTTGTCGTTGAACAGCGGCTTGGGCATGAGGGTGACGGTCTTGCCGTGCTTGCGGGCGACGTTCTTGATGATGTACTTGTACCACATCAAGCTGTCGGCGATCCGCGTCAGCGTGTTGAACCGCATGTCGATCTCGGCCTGGCCGGCCGTGGCCACCTCGTGGTGCTGGGCCTCCACGGCGATTCCGACCTTCTCCATCGTCAGCACCATCTCGGTGCGGAGATCGGCCATGCTGTCGGTGGGCGGGACCGGGAAGTAGCCCTCCTTGTAGCGGGCCTTGTAGCCCAGGTTGGGCTTCTCGGCCGTCCCGGTGTTCCACTGGCCCTCCACCGAGTCGATGTAGTAGTAGCCGCAGTTCTCCCGATAATCGTACCGGATGTCGTCGAAGATGAAGAACTCCGCCTCGGGCCCGAAGTAGGCCGTGTCGGCGATGCCGGTGGACTTCAGGTAGGCCTCGGCTTTCTGGGAGATGTTCCGGGGATCGCGGGTGTACTTCTCCTTGGTGATGGGATCCACGATATTGCAGATGAGGCTGAGGGTGGGGGTCTCGGTGAAGGGGTCCATGACCGCCGTGGTGGCGTCCGGGATCACCAGCATGTCGCTGGCATGAATGGCCTGCCACCCGCGGATGGAGCTGCCGTCGAAGCCGAACCCCTCTTCGAAGGAGCTCTCCTCGAGCTGGGAGATGGGCACCGTGAAGTGCTGCCATATCCCGGGGTAGTCCATGAATTTGAGATCCACCATCCGTGTGCCCTGCTCCTTGGCGAACTTCACGACTTCTTTCGGCGTCATGGTCCCTCGCTCCTCGCATGAGGCCTGCGGCCGTCGGCCGCAGGCCGGGGTCCCGGAATACCGCTGTTCCTTCGTCCCGGGCCCGGGGGCGTCCGCCCTCGGGCCGGTCCTAGATGGCCGCCTCGCCGCGCTCGCCGGTGCGGATGCGGATGACCTCCTCGCAGGGCAGGATGAAGATCTTGCCGTCCCCGATCCGGCCGGTCTTGGCCGAGGACTGGATCGTCTCCACGACCTTGTCGCACTTGCCGTCCGGGACGACGATTTCGATCTTCACCTTGGGCAGAAAATCAATCGTGTATTCCGCACCCCGGTACAATTCCGTGTGGCCCTTCTGCCGGCCGAAGCCTTTCACCTCGCTCACCGTGATCCCCTGGATGCCGATCTCGGCCAGGGCATTCTTCACCTCGTCCAGCTTGAACGGCTTGATGATGGCTTCGATTTTTTTCATGTGTCTCCTCCCACCCAGTACGCCCGGAGCGCCGCGAGTTGTGAGAGCAAACCCTATGCCAGGAAGATTCCTGATAGAGGCCGGTGCTTCGGGTCACCCAACTGCTTGCCGTGACGAGGTTTGCCAGAATTCCTCGGTCCTCCCCCCGCCCTGGAGGGGTCCGCGCCTGCCACCTGCATAGGCACATTCACCTGGCCCTGCTGGTTTTTTGAACACGCTACGCTCTGCCCAGGAGTTCCCGGATCTTCTCCTTCAGCTCCGCCAGGTCGGCCGACTTGGTCAGATAGGCGTCGCTGGCCCACGTCCCGAAGTCACGCTTGAAATCGCCGTAGGCGGTGCAGATGATGATCGGCAGGTCCCGATCGGTCTCCCGGACCTTCCGCAAGAGCTCGATCCCATCCATCCCCGGCATCTTGATATCGATGGTCATGAGGTCGGGCCGGGCCTGCTGCATCATCCGGAGCGCTTCGCTGGCGTTCGCGGCCACCCGGACCTGGTACCCGGCATCGGAGAGTTCCTCGCGGTACAGGAGCCGGATGGCCTCCTCGTCGTCTACCACCAAGATGGTTTTCATGAGGTCGCCTCCCCGATTCACGAACGGACTCGTGAATTCTCCGGATCAAATGACCACCGCCCCGCCGCGCGGGACCGTCGCCATGGGGAGCCAGAGCCGGAAGGTCACCCCCTCGCCGGGCCGGTTCTCCACCTCCACCCGTCCCCCATGGACCCGGACGATCCGGCGGACCAGCGTGAGCCCCAGGCCCGTCCCCGCCTCCTTGGTGGTGAAGAACGGATTGAAGACCTCGTCCAGGATCTCCTGCGGGATGCCCCCGCCGGTGTCGCTCACGCTCACCTCGACCCACTCGGCTACGGCCCGTCGATTGGTCGATTCGTCAACTGGTCGATTGGGAAGATCGGCGGTTTCCTCTGATCTCTCGTCACTTCCTAATTGACCAGTCGACGCATCGACCGATTGACCCCCCTCGCCACGCGTGACACGCGTGGCGAGGGTGAGCGTCCCCCCGTCGGCCATGGCCTCCAGCGCGTTGGCAACCAGGTTCACCATGGCTTGTTTCAGTTGCACCGAATCCAGGGGCAGCACCGGCGGCCGCGCGTCCAGCTCCAGCCGGAGCTGGACGCGCTGCTCCGCGAAGCGCTCTGCGAACAGCACCAGGCAGTCCTGCAAGAGCGTGTGCAGATCGGTCTGCACCAGCGCCGGCCGGACCTCGCGGGACATCCCCTGGACGTCCCGGACGATTCGCTCCAGCCGATCCACCTCGCGGGCGATGATCTGGGCGTACTGCCCCTCGGGCTCCCGGCTCGCCAGGCGCCGGGCCAACCGCCGCGCGAATCCCCCGATGGAGACCAGGGGATTTCGGACCTCGTGGACCACGTGCGCCGCCATCTCGCCCAGGGTGGCCAGGCGCTCCCGGTGGAGGAGCTGGTGGTGGCTCCGCTGGATCTCCCGGCTGGCCTCTTCCAGGTGGGTGTACACCCGGGCGCTCTCCACCGCCAACCCCGCCTGGGTGGCAAAGACCGAGAGGAGCTCCAGATCCTCGTCGGTGATCGGCTTCCCGTTGAACTTGTTGTCCACGGCGATCACGCCCACCACCTTGCCCTTGGCCACCAGCGGGACGCAGGCGAATTCCTCCACGTCCAGCCGGCCCTCCCACTCCGGCCGGACCCGGGGGTCGTGCCGCGCATCGGCGATCCGGGACGGCCTGGCCTCCAGCGCCGTGAGCGCCAGGACCCCGGCGTCGCGGCGCAGGGGGACGACCAGGCTGCGTGCCAGGTGATCGAAGGCCGCATCCGCCCCCTCGCGGAGGTGGACCGCCCGCAGGGCGATGACCTCGCGCAGAGACCGCGAGGGCGACTCCAGCGCGCTCCAGACGCGGGCCGCCTCCTCGCCCGAGCTCGGACCCACCCCCATGCGGCCCTCCAGGACGCGCCGCGACTCGTCCACCAGGAGCAGGATGGCCCGGTTGAACCCCAGGCCTCTGCCGAAGGTCACGCCCGTCAGGATCACCTGCAACAGCGCGTCCAGGTGCATGGTTCCCTGCATCGCCATCCCGATCTCGTTCAGGATCGAGATCTCCCGCAGGCGCAGCAGGTTGTCCTGGGCCAGCCGCTCGCTTTCTTGGAACAGGCGGGCGTTCTCGATGGCGATGGCGGCGTGCTGGGCGAACGAGGTGAGCAGGCTGATCTCCTCCGGATCGAAGGGCCGGTGCGCGCGTCGCGAGACGCTCAGCACGCCCACCGCCCGTTCCCCCAGGAGGAGCGGGATGACCGCCACGCTCTTCACCCCGACCTGGCGGGCCCACGCCTGCTCCGCGTAGGCGGGATCGTTTCCGGCATCGGTGATCGTCATCGCCGCCAGCGAGCTGAACACGGTCCCCACCACCCCCTCGCCGGGCTTGAAGGCCTCCCGCGGATAGGGGATGAGGTCGGGGGCTCCCGCGCTCGCCTGCAGGTGCAGGAGGTCGGCCGCCTCCTGCCATACGTAGACCCGGGCCAGGGCCAGGGCCAGGAGATCCACCGCGGCTCGCACCACGTAGTCGAAGACCCGCTGGAGGTCCAGGGAGCCGGTCACGGTCCGGCTGAGCTCGCTCAGGGCGTTCAGTCGGGCGCTGCGCACCCGCGCATCTTCGAAGAGCCGGGCGTTCTCGATGGCGATAGCGGCCTGGGTGGCGAGAAGCTGGAAGCGGCGGAGGTCGTCGGGCGTGAAGCGCCGGCCGGGCTCCGTGGTGTGGGAGTGGAGGACCCCCAGCAGGCGGTCGCCGAAGAGCACGGGTGTGGTAATCGTCGCCACGATGTCGGGGAAATCCGGCAAGGCGTAGGGTGAGCCCTGGTAGTCGTCCAGGATCATCGGCTGGCGCGTGAGGGCCACCGTCCCGTTGATCCCCCGGCCCAATTCGAAGACGTGGGCCTCCACCCGGTCGGCCTCGGGGCCCACGGCGGCCCCGTAGCGGAGCGTCTGGGTGCCCTCATCCCAGAGGAGGATCTGGGCGTGCTGGCTGCCCAGAAGCCGCAGGGCCCCCGCCACCACCGCCTCCAGGACGGCGGAGAGCTCCAGCCGGGCCGCGATGGCCTGCTCGATTTCCCGGAGGGTGCTGAGCTCCGTGGCCCGCTGCTCCGTGGCTGCGAAGAGCCGGGCGTTCTCGATCGCGACGGCGGCCTGCGCGCTGAAGGCCATCAGGAGCGTGAGGTCCGCCTCTCCGAACGTCGCCGGCTCCCCGTGGGCCCCGCCCAGCCTGCCGTACAGCCCCAGCGTTCCCAGCACGCTGCCCTGGTGGACAAGCGGCACGCACAGGGCCGGGGCCCCCTCGCTGCCCACTAGGGCGGCAAAGCGGGCGTCCTGCCGGAGGTCGGGCAGCAGGATCGGCGCTGCCTCGCGCCGAACGGCTTCCGCCACCGGACCGTCGGCCACGGCGCAGGGGGCCCCCCCGTCCGCGTCGAAGCGAGAGGCGACGCGGAGTTCGCCCGTCTCGCTGTCAGCCAGCCGCAGGAGGGCGGTGCGCGCCCGGAGGGTCGTGGCCGCCGTGCGGGCAATCAACTCCGAGAGCCGGCCCAGCTCCAGCGTGGCGCTGATGGCGCGCCACGCGTCGTAGAGGAGCGACAACACCTCCAGGCGCTGCTCGGCCGGCGTGTGGGGGAACATTGTAACAGGCCCTCGGGGGTCCCTCCGGCCGGTGCCGGAGGATCGCGGTGGACCGCAGGAACTTCGCCGCATCCTCCGGCGGGGTGGGCCGTCCGCCGGAGGAGCGCATCAGACCTTCGCGTCCCGCAGGAACTTCGCCGCATCCTCCGGCGGGGTGGGATTGATGTAAAACCCGCTCCCCCACTCGAACCCGGCCACGCGCGTGAGCTTGGGCAACACCTCGATGTGCCAGTGGTAGTGGCGCCCATCGGTCTCGCGCAGCGGGGAGTTGTGGATCATGAGGTTGTACGGCGGGTTCGTCAGGACCTTCTCGATCCGGAGCAGTAGCTCCCGCGTGATCTTCGACAGGCTCACGTACTCGTGCTTCTGCGCGTCCTCGAAGAAGGGATCGTGGGCCCTGGGCAGGATCCAGGTCTCGAAGGGGAAACGAGCGGCGAAGGGTGCGAGGGCCACGAAGTCCTCGTTCTCGCTGATCAGCCGAACGCCCTGGTTCACCTCCTGCCGGATGATGTCGCAGAAGACGCAGCGCTCCTTGTAGTTGTAGTACTCCTTGGCGCCCTCCAGCTCCTCATGCACCCGCTTGGGGATGATGGGAGTGGCGATGAGCTGGGAGTGGGGATGCTCCAGGGAGGCGCCGGCCGCCTCGCCGTGGTTCTTGAAGACCAGGATGTAGCGGAAGCGCTGGTCCTTTTTCAGGTCCAGGATCCGGTCGCGGAAGGCCCAGAGAACGTCTTCCACCCTCCGCTCCGACATGCTGGCCAGCGTCTCGCCGTGCTCCGGTGTCTCGATGACCACCTCGTGGGCGCCGATCCCGTTCATCTTGTCGTACATCCCGTCGCCCTGGCGGTTCCCCTCCCCCTCGATCTGGAGGGCCGGGAACTTGTTCGGCACGACGCGGACGTGCCAGCCCGACCCGTTGGGCGTCCCCCCGCCGGTGCGGTAAGCCAGGACCTCGGGCGGGGTTTTGTTCTCGTTCCCCGGGCAGAACGGGCAGAAGCCGGTGCGCTTCCGCTCCGGCTCGGCGCCGAAGTCGGAGGGGCGCTTGCCCCGCTCGGTCGCGATGATCACCCAGCGCGAGGTGACCGGATCCTTTCGCAGTTCAGGCATGCAATGCTCCTCCCATTTCCCCTCACGAAGACGCACTGAAAACTTAGTTGAGCGTCCCGGGAAAGTCAAGACCGGCGACCCCGCCCTGGCGGGGCGTCCCTGCCGCGGGAGGACGGGGGGGACGGCCGCTCCCCCCACGCTATTTCAGGGTGCGATGCGGGTGCTTCCGTCCGGGCGGGCCGAAACCAAGCGTGACGAGCGCGCCGAGCAGTCCCACGATCGCCGTCTGCAGCGGCAGGCTGCCCCCGTCCACCGTGGGGGCGCGCCGCCCGGTGATGCCGTCCACCGCTCCGGCCCGCACCATGCGCCGGAGCATGCGGGCCTCGCTTCGGGGCTGGTGCAGCAGGCCGGGATGGCCGAGGCGGGCCGCCATGGCCGCGGCGACGCCGTAGGCCCCCCAGTTCGAGCTGAAGGCCACCACGGGGACCTCCGCGCGGATGACGCAGGCGATGCTGCCCGCGCAGGGACAGGCGCATCGCCCCGCCCGCGGCAGGAGGCCGCCCAACCCGATCTCGTTCCCCCGATCCCCGATCCCGACGGTCAAGGCCCCCGCCCGCCGGGCCAGGGGGAAGAGCCGATCCGTCCGCGCCTGCGTGGCCGTCACGTCCCGGCCCTGCATATTGTGGATCACGCCCTTCGCGTTCGGTCCAAGCTTCTCCACGCTCACCAGGGCGGACGGTTGTAGTCCCCTCCAGAGGCGGCGAGCCTCGACGGTGGCGGCCTGCGGATCGCAGGGGAACGCCAGAACCGTGAGGTCGGCGCGCCAGCGGGCCCGGTCCCCCTCGGAGGCGGCGAGCGCGTCGGCGGCCCCCTCCAGGACGGGGACGGCGGAGGACTCGGTCACCAGGACGACGCGGACCCTTCGGCCCAGGATCAGCGCCCGGGCCAGGGCCACGGCTCCTGCGGGTCCGTCCGTCTCGCCCCGGGGGATGCCGGGAGCCACCAGCCCGGTCGTCAGGAGCAACCGGTCTCCCGCCCGCACCCGGCGCAGGAGCCGGTCGGCCGCCCCATCCGCCAACGGATGCCCCGCCTGCTGCCGCGCCGCCCGGTACAGCCCCGGGAGGCCGCCCGGCGACACGGCCCCGGAGCCCATGCCGTTCAGGGGGGGGTCGAGGGTGATCAGGCGATCCAGAAGCTCGGCGAGGCCGGATGCGGCCGGCAGGCGGTGTCCCCGGCTCATCGGACCGTGAGGGGAGCCCGGAGGCGATTGCTGGTATTGCCCTTCTTGGTGACGACGTACAGTTCGAGGAAGCGCACCCCCTCAGCCGACCAGCGCAGGGGCACCTCCACCGTCCCGGCCACCTGCCCGGCGTACTCCCGCAGGTCAACCGGGATGGCCTGGAGGCTCTGGTAGAACTGGAACTGGCTGATCCCGCGCTCGACGATGAACGCCTCCTGGATGTCGGCCGACCCCACCTCGAAGTAGAAGCTCATCTGGGTGGTTTCCCCGGCCTTGATGACATCCGGTTCGAACCGCAGGTTGGCGATTCGCGGCACTCCCGGGCCGGGCGGGGTCGGGGACCGCAGCACCGAGGCGCCACAGGAGCTCAGCAGGACCAGCGCCAGGGCGAGGGTGAGGACGCGCGCGCCGTGAACGGGAGAGCATCTCATGGCAATCCTCTCTACGGATAGATCCCCCGAAGTTTCGTGGCCCGGGCCACGCGGCTCACCGCCTCCATCAGGGCCGCCGTCCGGAGGTCCACTCCCTCCTGTCGCGCCACTCCGAGCGTCCGGTGAAAGGCACCGGTCAGTATATCACGCAGGCGCGAATTTACCTCGTCTTCTTTCCAGAAGAAGAACTGGAGATCCTGCACCCACTCGAAATACGAGACGATCACGCCGCCGGCGTTGGCCAGGATGTCCGGCACGATGAAGACCCCCCGCTCCCGCAACAGGCGATCCGCCTCCCCGGTCGTCGGACCGTTGGCCCCTTCCACGATCAGGCGGGCCTGGACGGCCCGCGCGTTCCCCGCCGTGAGCTGTCCCCCCAAGGCCGCCGGGACCAAGATCTCGCAGGAGAGCTCCAGCAACTCCTCGTTGGTGATCACCTCGCCCTCCGGGTATTCCCGGACCGCCTTGCCCGCCCGGACCAGCGCCTGAAGCGCCCGGATGTCCAGCCCCTCCGGGTTGGTGATGCCGCCGTGGACGTCGCTCACCGCCACCACCCGGCAGCCCATCCCGGACAAGAGGTCGGCCGCCACCGACCCGACGTTGCCGAACCCCTGCACGACCACCCGCGCCCCCGAGAGGGGCAAACCGAGGTGGGCCATGGCCTCGGCCGTGACGTAGGCGACGCCGCGTCCCGTGGCCTCGACCCGGCCCAGGGACCCTCCCAGGAGCACCGGCTTGCTGGTCACGACGCCCGGTACCGTGGCCCCCCGCTGCATGCTGTAGGTGTCCATCACCCAGGCCATGATCTGCTCGTTGGTCCCCATGTCCGGCGCCGGGATGTCCCGGTCCGGCCCGATGCACAGGAAGATCTCCGAGGCGTAGCGGCGCGTCAGCCGCTCCAGCTCGCGGGACGAGAGCTTCAACGGATCGCACCGGACGCCCCCCTTGGCTCCCCCGTACGGGAGGCTCATGAGGGCGCACTTCCACGTCATGAGCATGGCCAGGGCCGTGACCTCGTCCAGGTCCACGTCGGGGTGATACCGGATGCCTCCCTTGCTGGGACCCAGGGTCATGCTGTGCTGCACCCGGTATCCCGTGAAGATCTCCAATTCGTCCGAGTCCGTCCGGATCGGGACCGAGACGATGAGGGATCGCTTCGGGTGGCGGAGGTGCTGGTGGATCGGCGGATCCAGGCCCAGCCGCTCCGCGACCGCGTCCAGCCGCTCGAGCTCCGTCGCCAGGATACTCATCTCTCGCCTCCGCGAACCCGGCTCCCCGCATCCGCGGCGGGTTCGATCGTCACCAGGAGATCACCCGCGCCGACGACATCCCCCTCGCGTACGCGGATCGCCGCGATGCGGCCGGCCAGGGGAGCCACGACGGAGTGCTCCATCTTCATCGCCATGAGCACGACCAGCGGCTGCCCCGCCACGATCGCGTCCCCCGGGCTGCCCAGGACCTTCACCACCTGCGCCGGCAGCGGGCTGGCCACGGCAGTGGCGCCCCTCGGCTGCACGCGGCTGGGAACGGCCCGCGGCGGCGCGCCCACCACGGCCAGCGGGATCTCGCCCGGAACTTCTCCCAGTTCCGCGCCGTAGGTCCAGCTCTCGGCAATGAGGAGACGCGCGGGAAGGGCCGCCAGGGCCGCCTCGACCTCGCGGGCAATGGCCCGGGCCTCCTTCACGGAGATCGCCCGGAAGCGGAGTGCGTCCCCCGGCCGCGACTGGGCGACCAGGGAGATGTCCGCCCCGATGACCGTGGCGATCTTGGGGTAGCCACCGGTGGTCTGCCGGTCCGCCAGCAGGATGATCGGCTTGCCATCGCCCGGGACCTGGACCCCTCCCGGTGGGATCCAATCCGAGAGGATGTCCGCGGAGTCCCGGTGCGCGATCACGGGGCCATCCAGCCGGCAGCCCATCCGATCCGCGTGGGGACTGACCCGGTAGACGGCCTCCAGGAAGGCGCGGCGCCCCTCCTCGCTGAACGCGTCCTCCTGCGGGCCCAGGACCACGCGCAGTGTTGCCGGCGATTCGTGGTGCGGACGCCACTCGCCCGGAACCTCCCGCCCGCTCAGGCTGGTCAGGGGGCCCTCGGGCGCGCCGACCCGCAGCAGGTCGCCGGCCGCGAGCGCGCGGCCGTGGAAGCCCCCGAAGCCGGCAACCAGGCATGTGGACCGGCTGCCGAGCAGGACCGGAACGTCGATGCCGCCCGCAACCGCCAGGTACGCCCGCAGGCCGCGGATACAGGTCCGGACGTCCAGCACCTGCCCCGCCCGGACCAGGAATGATTGGTACCAGGGAACGGGCGTCCCGTCCAGGTCCGCGTCCACCTCGGCCCCGGTCAACGCCACGACCGCGTCGGCCAGGAATCGGAGTTGCGGCCCCAGCGCCGTGATCTCCATCCCCGCGGCGCCCTGGGCATTCCCGACCAGGATGTTTCCCACGCGCAGGGCGATCTCGTCCACCGCGCCGCTCGCCGGGACGCCGAACTTCTGGTATCCGATCCGCCCCCGATCCTGCACCGTGGTCAGCAGCCCGGGACGCAGCACTTCGATGGCGGGCTGACCGGGGACCGGGGACGGGAGACCGGGGACGGGGGTCGGTCTCCGGTGCCCCGTCTCCCGTCTCTCCGTGCCCGGCTGACGGCTGACGCGTTCTCCAGTCGCGGCTCGGAGATATTCATCCTCAGTGATCGGCACGAACTGCACCGTGTCCCCGGGCAGGATCGGCGTGGGGACCTCGCGCGCGGGATCGAACAGCGTGAGGTGGGTC
>JACPAT010000223.1 GCA_016180655.1 Candidatus Methylomirabilota bacterium
CCGCTCGAAAGTCTTGGCGTCGTTGGGGCAGACCGGGTTGTTGGTCAGCCACGGGTCGATGACCACGACCTTGCCCCTGGGGGAGACGATCTTGAACGTCGCATGCCCGAGCCAGGTGATCTTCACGCCGCGATTCAGTGCCATGGCACCCTCCTTTGGCGGAGCAGTCGGCCGTCAGCGATCAACTCGCGTAGCGAGTCCCGGCTGTGGTCCGGGGAGGTGAATATTAATCGGTCGCCGCTGGAGGTTGCAATACTGAAAACTGAGGTCTGTCTTTTGGTTGCCTGAGGGTTGATGGCTGCTCTTGTACGACGTGCCAGGTCCCGCCGTGACGACTTACACGGTCCTCCCCTTTGCCAGTGTTCCACCGCCTGGGACCTTCCCCATGAGGGGCGAGGGCTGTATCCCCACCCACCGGATTTCCCGGCTTCCCTAGGAGGGTACAGATCGGAGAATTTCGAGGAAATGACGAGGTGGAATGATTCTGACTCCACGGTAGGTCTTGATGTGGGTCAGGTCCCGGTCGCCGCTGACGATGTAGTGGGCCTTTCCCTCAAGGACGGCAACGATCACGCCCTAGCCCAGCTTTCGCTTTTGCCCCGAGCCTCGGACAGCTTTCACCGCCTCGCCTACGAGCGACCGAATTCTCGTCGGGCTCTCCCGATTGGCCCGCTCCTGGACGCGGTCAATCAGGTCAAACAGTTGACGCTTCGCGATGGTTTGTCGGGCCTCGCGCGTGTCAATATACAGCCGCAGGGCTTCTCTCACCAGTTCCGACTTCGTTCGGCTTTCCTCTTTGGCGACTTTCTCCGCTTGCCGTGCCAGCTTTTGGGGAAGGGAAACCGTCACGAGCGCGGTCGAGCGCATAAATCCCACCTCCAATCCATTGCTCATACTATGTATGAACTCTACACTTCTGGACAGAACCTGTCAAGGCCACCTCCGTCGCTGCGGCTGGCGTCACGCGGGCGGGTGTATGGCCTTGGAGGCGGGGCTGAAGGCTATACCGTCAGACGACATGCCAGGAGGGGTGGCTCCGGGCTGCGGCGCGCAACCGGCGGGGGAGCCAACCCTTCAGGCCCGGGGTGAGGTACACCACGGGGTGCAGGCAATCGCCGTCCCTGCCGATCACGCCCTCGGCCTTGGCCTGCTCGGCCAGGAGGGTGAAGGGGAGGATCCGGATCCCGGCCGAGAGTTGCACGTGCCCCGGATCCAGCCGCGCGATGAGGGCCAGCGTCCGCTCGACCGTTTCCCGGGTCTCGCCCGGCCGGCCGAAGATCACCGAGAGGACCAGGGGGACCCGGGCGGCACGGAGCGGTTCCGCAGTGGCGAGGAGGTCGGCCAGGTGCCGGTCGAGGTCGCGGAGGGGCTCCTGGAGGGGCCCGGGGCCGGCCAGCAGGGCCATCCGGCAGCCCGCCCTGCGCATCAGGTCGGCCAGCTCGCCGTCCATGTGGCCCGGCTGCAGGCCCGTGGCCCATTCGAGGTGAAGCCGCGCCTTGCAGAGCGCCCGACACAGGGCCTTGGCGTCCGGGACCGGGACGTTGAAGCCCGAGTCGGCCAGGAAGACCCTTCGAATCCCGAAGCGCGCGCGCAGCTCCCGGAGGTCGTCGAGCAGCGCAGGGATGGGACGCGGGATCGGACCCGGCATCGCCGACATCGGGATGGGGCCATCGGTCCTGGGAACCGGACCTCCGGTCCGGGGGGTCGGACCCTGCGCGCGGAGGTAGGGCCACATCTTGGTCAGGACGGCGATGCCGTATCCCGCCGCCTCGTACCGGGGCAGGTCGAAGGCCTCGTAGCACGGCGAGATCTGCGGGGCGTCCCAGGGACCCGGCGGGTTCACCTGGATCTCACCGCCCGCGCGGCACACCAGGCCGGGGAGATCCCCCCAGGACGTTCCCCGGTCCAGCCGGTCTACCAGCTCGGGGAGCGCCCGGCTGGCATCCCCCGCCAGGAGGAAATCCGGTTCCAGGGCCTCGAAAGCCTCGCGCGGCAGGAGGCTCACGGCCGGTCCCCCCAAAACGATGGGCACGCCACTGTGTTGGCGACAGGTGCGGATCCAGGTCTGGATATCCGGCAGGAAGCTTCGCACCCCGCTTGAGCGGGGCACCCGACGCCGTCCAATGGCGTCCAGGTTGCGCACCGAGATCCCGATGAGATCGGGCGAGGATTCGGCGATGGCCCGACGGATGGCCTGGCGGGGCGCCCGGGCGAACATGAGGTCCAGCAGGTGGACCCGGTGGCGGCTTCCCCGCAGGGCGCCCAGCAGGATGGCCAGGCCCAGAGGGATCGGCCGGATGGGGACGCTGCCGACGAAGCGATCGTGGCGATTGCTGCTGACGAGAAGGATTCGCATGGTATGAACAGCGCGGCCCCGCCGCGCCTCAGGGAAGAAGGCGGGGGATTCCGGTGGCGGCCTCCGCGGTGGCGACCGTCATGGCCGGCGTGTTGCGGGCGTAGCCGATGCGACCCTGGGCATCCACCAGGATCAGGCCGCCCTCCCCCTGGACCTTGCGGGCCAGGTCGGCGATGGCCTCCTGCGCCGCCCGCATGGGATCCAGCCCGGCTTCCAGGCGGTCCACGGTTGCGCGGGCCAGCGTCACGCGGATGATGGGCTCGCCGTGGCCCGTGCAGGACACGGCGCCGCGCCCGTCCTCGGCATACGTCCCGCATCCGATGAGGGCGCTGTCGCCGACACGCCCCGGATGCTTCTGCGCCATGCCCCCGGTGGAGGTCGCGGCGGCAACGTGGCCCTGCTGGTCGAACGCCACGGCCCCCACCGTCCCCATGGCCTCCAGGTCGGCCCGGCGCTCTTGCCACCAGCGCTGCAACTGCCGCTCCGTGATCAACTCCTCCGAGGGACACGTCGGGATGCCGGCCGCGGCGGCGAAGCGTTCCGCGCCGGCCCCCACCAGCAGGACGTGGCGCCCCTGCTCCATGATCCGCCGGGCCAACCGCACGGGATTGCGCAGGTGCTTGACCGCCCCCACGGCCCCGACCCGCAGCGTGCGGCCGTCCATGATGGAGGCATCCAGCTCCACCTGGCAGTCGGCGTTCAGCACGGCGCCCCGTCCCGCGTTGAAGACCGGGTCGTCTTCCAGAACCGCCACGGCGGTTTCCACGGCGTCCACCGCGGACCCACCGTTCGCCAGGATGCGCCAGGCCTCGAGGGCGGCCACCTTCGCGCCCTGCTCCCGGGGGGTCCGGAGGTCCTCGGAGTATTTCCCGGCGCCGCCGTGCACGATGATGCTGGCTCGGATCATGGCGGTCTCTCCTTAAGAGCGGTCAGGGCCGGGCCCGCGTCCTGCCGGCGTCCTCCCCGGCCAGGCGGATCCGCTCCGCCACCGGGGGGTGCGTATAGAGCAGCCAGACCACTGCCGGCGGCGGCGTGAGGTCGGCCAGATTGGACCGGGCGAGCTGCACCTCGGAGCGGATGAAGGCCGTGGCGTTTCCCGTGAGCCCCAGCGACGTCCGGTCCGCCTCCCGCTCGAAGTAACGGGAGATCCCATTCTGGATGGGCAGGCTCACCAGGTTCAGCACGAAGAGCACGAGGAGGAACAGGGGCAGGCCGGCCACGTCCGCGGGTCCCGCCAGGTGAAAACCGCCCCGGCGGACCGCCCAGTCCAGGGTGCGGGCAGCGCACCACAAGGCAATCCCCATGCCGAGCAGGCTCAGGCCGATCCCCTTCCAGATGTGGGCCCGCTTCCAGTGGCCGATCTCGTGCGCCACCACCAGTTCTACCTCGTCGGGACTGCTCCCCGCGAGGAGGGTGTCGTAGAGGACGATCCGCTTCGTGCGCCCCAGTCCCGTGAAGTAGGCGTTGCCCTTCCGGGTGCGGCGGCTGGCGTCCATCTCGTACACCTGGTCCACCGGGACCCCCGCCCGCCCCGCCAGGGCGATCACGCGCTGGCGCAGGTCGGGATCGCGAAGGGGGCGGATGGTGTTGAACAGGGGATCAATGACGATGGGTGCGAGCATGACAAGCAGGACCATGGCGGCGGCGACCAGGCCCCACGCGGGCAGGACCCAGCGCCCCGGGTACCGGCGCCAGAGCAGCGCCAGGAGGGAACCCAGGGGCACGGCCAGGGCGAGCGTGAGGAGGAGGCTCTTGATCCGGTCCACCAGCCAGGCAGCCCGCGTCTGGGTGGAGAGGCCGAAGGCATGCTCGCGGACGAATCCGGCGTAGTACCCGAGGGGGAGCGCGAGGAGTTCGAAGATCAGGACGAGCAGGGCCAGGTAGACGGCCACGGCCACGGCGGGATGGGCCGGTGCCAGGCGCACCGCCAGGTTCCGGAGGGCGGCCGATGCCGGCGTCCCGACGAGGAGCAGGAGGATGGCCAGGCGGAGGGCGATCCCGGCGGCGAAGAGCCGGTAGCGCCCGCCCATGTAGGCCCGCCCGCGAGCAACGTCATCCGGCGTGAAGTGGGCCGCGATCTCGGCCGGCAGGTTTCCGGCGGTGGAGGCCGCCCAGGCGGGGGAGCTGGGGGTGAAGGGAGAAATCATCAGAATGGTTGCCAGGGAGACAACCAGCGAGAGCAGGCCGGAAGCCCGTCTGGCCGTCATCTGGCAGCGTCGCCGGCAGCCAGGCGCCCGAGCATCCGGTGGCGGGTACCCGGTCGCCGGGTGCCTGAGTAGCGCATCAGTTCACCATCCCCAGCAGGCGGTGGAGTTCCCGGCGCGCAGCCACGTCAGTCGGGGCGTTGCTCGACGAGTTGGCCGTCCAGGGTCACCGTGAAGCGGATCCTGGCCCCGGCGCGGTCGAAGGCCCGCAGGGCGATGCGATTGGCGGCGGCATGCAGGACCGGGGGCGGCACCTGGACGAAGAAGTCGCCGTCTTCCTTCCAGAACCGGTATCGTTCAGGCAGGAGGAATACGGAGTGCAGGTTGGTCCCATCCACGTTCACGACGAACAGGCCGGGCGGGACCGCCTCGCCCTGCTCGTCGATGTCACGGTAAAAGTACACCTCGCCCCGCGCCTCGTGCAGCACCGGGTAGGAGCCGATCGCCAGGAGGGTGCGGGTCCGGCCGTCCGCGGAGAACTTCTCGATCCGCTCGATCGTCCGCTCCACGGTGGGGTCCTTGATCGGGCGCTCAGAGTCCACCTGGCAGAGGAACCACTCGCCGTGGCTGGCCCAGATGGGTTTCCCTTCGATGGGTCCCAGTCGCCGGGTGTGCTGCCAGTCGTTCTGGACCAGCCAGAGTTCCCGAGCCAGCGCCCCGTCCACCGTGGGGCGCAGGTTGACGATCAGGAGCGGATTACCGCGGGGCGAGCGAAACTCTTCGCGGCTGACGGACACGAGGTCGGTACGGATGAAGCCGTGCGTCTCGTCGGTCACCCGCACTTTCACCCAGAGATCCCCCCGCTCGTCGAAGATATACAGGGACTGTCCCTTGCCGGGCCTGCGGCCGATGACCTCGTACGTCTCGCCGGGCTGAGCCGTCTTGATGACCTTGGCGGAGACCTGGGGCGTCTGCCGGATCAGGACGTCTCGGCCGAGGATCAGGGCATCCACCGCCCGGGCCTCTCCGGCCCGAAGAAGCCCGGCCAGGAGAAGCATCGCCAGCCACCCCCCGGTGCGCCTCTGAAGCAGCCGAGCCACCTGGGAGCGTCGCAGGAGGGGGGGTGTCCGCGCCATATGGGACATGCACTCCGTCAGAATCGAGTGGGACAGCCGAGGCACGACCCCGATTGCGGCGGTAGCATGGCGGAAAGCCTCAGGAAAGTCAATCGCCACATCAGCAACTGGCAACCCGGCGATTTGGCGATCAGGCAACTCGGCACGTCCTGATTGCCCGGTTGCCCAATCGCCGGGTTGCCTGCCTGGCCAGGCTCAGGCTCGCCTCAGCAACGCCTGAAAGCCCGCCTCGTCCAGGATCGGAGTTCCCAGGCGCTTGGCCTCCTCGGCCTTGGAGCCGGGATCCTTGCCGACGACCACGTAGTCCGTCTGCTTGCTGATGGACGAGGTCACGCGGCCGCCCTGCCGCTGGATGGCGGCCTTGGCCTCGTCGCGGCTCATCTGCGTGAGCGCCCCGGTCAGGACGAAGGTCTTGCCCAGGAGGGGCTTCGGACCGGCGGAGGCCTCGTCCTCCATCTTCACCCCCGCCTCCCGCAAGGCGGCGATGAGGCGGCGGTTCTCCGGCTGCTGGAAGAACAGGGCCACGCTGGCTGCGATGCGCGGGCCGATGCCGTGGACGGCGGCCAGTTGCTCCTCGGTGGCGTGGGACAGTCGCTCCATGCTGCCGAACTCCGCCGCCAGGATCCGGGCCACGTTCTCGCCCACGTAGCGGATGCCCAGGGCGAAGAGCAGGGGGGCGAGTCCCCGGCCCTTGCTCGCCTGGATGGCCGCGTGCAGGTTGGTCGCCGATTTCTCCGCCAGGCGTTCGAGTTCCGCGAGCTGGGTCACGCCGAGCCCGTACAGGTCGGCGAATGTCCGGACCAGCTCCCGGTCCACCAACTGTTCGACCACGGCCTCGCCCAGGTGCTCGATGTCCATGGCCCGGCGGCTGCCGTAGTGGAGGAGCCCCTCCTTGAGCCTGGCGGGACAGGCGGAGTTGGCGCAGCGGGAGACGACCTCGCCCTCGGGACGGAAGGCGGCCGAGCCGCATACCGGGCAGGTCGCCGGGAAGACGAAGGGCCGGGCGTCCGGCGGGCGCTTCTCCGTCACGACGCGGAGGATGTGGGGGATCACGTCCCCCGCGCGTTCGACGATCACCGTGTCCCCCTCCCGGACATCCAGCCGCTCGATCTCGTCGGCGTTGTGCAGGGTGGCGCGGCTGATGGTGGCCCCGGCGATCTCCACCGGATCTAACAGCGCCGAGGGGGTAAGCGCCCCCGTCCTCCCGACGTTCACCAGGATCTGCCGGATCACCGTGGTCGCCTGCTGGGCGGGGAACTTGTAGGCCACGGCCCAGCGGGGATGGTGCGTGGTGGACCCCAGGCGCCGCTCTTGGTCGAGGGAATCCACCTTCACCACCACCCCATCGGCATCGTAGCCGAGGCGCATCCGGTCCTGCTCCAGCTCGGCACAGGCGGCGATGGCCGCCTGGATGTCGGCGCAGCGCCGCGAGCGGGGGTTGATCTTGAAGCCGGCCTTGCCCAGCGCCTGCATGGCGTCCCAGTGCGCGGTGAAGGGGTTCGGCTCCGCGTCGGTCACGGCGTAGATGAAGATGTCCAGGGGCCGCTTCGCCGTGATGCCGGAGTCCTTCTGCCGGAGGGAGCCGGCCGCGGCGTTGCGGGGATTGGCGAAGGGCTCTTCGCCTTCCGCTTCCAGCGTGCGGTTCAGCGTCTGGAAGGCCTCGTGGGCCATGAAGACCTCGCCCCGGACCTCCAGCACGTCGAGGTCCGCCAGGGGTCCCCGCAGGCGCAGGGGGATCGTCCGCACTGTCTTCAGGTTCTGGGTGATGTCCTCGCCCAGCCGGCCGTCGCCCCGGGTGGCCCCCCGGACCAGGCGCCCCCGTTCGTACAGCAGGGCGACGCCCAGACCGTCCACCTTGGGCTCGCACACGTAGGTGAAGATTTCGCCCGGGAGGGCGCGCTGGAGGCGCGCTTCGAACTCCCGGATCTCGCCGGCGGTGTAGGCGTTGTCCAGGCTCAGCATCGGCACCCGGTGCTGGACCGAGGCGAAGCCTTCGGCGATCGCCCCGCCGACGCGCTGGGTGGGGGAATCGGGGATGATCAGCTCCGGGTGAGCCGCCTCCAGCTCCCGGAGCTGATTGAACAGGCGATCGTACTCGGCGTCGGAGATCTCCGGCCGGTTCAGGATGTAGTAGCAGTAGTCGTGGTGGTGCAGGCGCGAGCGGAGTTCCTCGGCGCGGGCTGCGGGCGTCTTCTTTGTGGCCATGGTGAATACCCTCAGGTTTCTTGTAACAGAATCCCTGTCACTTGACAAGGCGGCCGAAGGCTCCCCGCAGGGGTATGGGGTCAGGAAGTCAAGCTGTGGGGATGCAGCGAATAGGCGAAAAGGAAGGCAACAGAAAGTTGGAAGCCTGAACGGCGAGCCGGGCGGGACGAAAACCCTACGAACGTCCGTGGGGCCCGCCAGAAGACGGTTCCCACAGCGATAGCGGAGTTGCCCAGGGCCAATGCGCGGGCACTGGGCACGCTAGCAAAAGCGCATTGCCGCTGCCGTTAGGCCTTCCGCCATAGCAGCCTCACCTTTACGGCGCCAGGGCAACATGGTGGGCGATTCGGGGGATCTGGCAGCAATCGGGTTGTCTAACAGATAGTGAGTCTGGGTCAGCGTCCTATAGGAGTTCAACCGACAGCCCCGGAATCTTGCCGAAGTCGCGTCGGTTGAGCGTGAGGACCGTGTCGCCTCTGGAGACGGCCGTGGCACCAATGATGACGCTGAGTCCTGCCGGCTCATCAGGGTGGCCCGCCGCATACGCTTCAAGGGACGCGGCCTTCCGCTCCCACTCGATGAGCACGCTCGTGTCGAGGATTACGCCCATGGCGCTTTCTTCGGCAGTCCAGGCGCCTTGCGGATTCCTCGGAACACCTCACGCGCAAAGGGCACCGCATCTTTGCCGAGAGAGGGCAGCTTCTTGAGCAAGTCAGGAAGCTCACCAAGCCTTCGCGTGACCGGGGAGGTCACGGGCGTGAGGTGGGCGATCGCCTTGCCCCCTCTTGCGATCGTGTAGCGCTCGCCGCGGAAGCCCACCCTGTTGAGCAAATCCGAGAAGTGCCTGGCGGCCTCAGTAGCCGAGATGGTCTTTCCCATGGCTTTCACCTCTTGAGCCCGGGGACATTACATCTGATTTTCGGATTTCACACACCCTTGGCCCTTCATCCCTAATCTCCGGCTAAGGTTTTGAGCGCACCACCGGATCACGCGTTCGAACGGCAGGCTGAGCCCCGACGTCGGGTGGCATCGCGCCTGCTGGTGTTTATCCGCCGGGTGCACACACTGCAAGGAGGGACGCGATGCCCGAGGAGCCCACGCGGTTGCCGTTCGCGATGGACGAGGTGGTCGCTCCGCGCCTGGTCACCGGCCGGGCCGGGGGCCCGCTCGCGAGTGAGCTGGTTCGCCCACTGGGGGGTGGCCGAGGGGCTCGACACCCAGGGGCAGGTCAAGCGACGCCAGCGGGGGCTCCCACCTTCGCAGCTCGTGGAGACCCTCATCGCGCTCTGGGTGAGCGGCGGGGACCGCTGCCAGGCCCTCACCCGCCTCCGGGAGGAGCCGGGGCTGGCCCGGCGGCTGGGCTACGGCCTGCCCCGCGGCCACCCCGGTGCGGGACGTCCGGGAGGCCTTCCACGCCGAGATCCTCCGGCTCCCCGCCAGCGCCTGGCCGCTCGAGCGCGAGGACGCGGCGGCCCACCACGCCCTCCTGGTGGAGGTGCGGCAGCGGAGTGCCGCCCTCGCCCCGGCTTAGCCGGAGATTAGGGTTCACCTCGTCGGCCGGAAGCCGCCTTTGGGACCCTGAAGCATGCTACCGAACTACTCGAGTGGCTCCTTCACCTCCAGCCGAAGGCGCAACAATTTCAGGCTGCACTTCCGTCCCTGCGCCCACCGGACCTCGGCCAGGTCCCCCTCGGGGGGCGTACTGCTCGGATAACTGGATGGCGGAAGTTGAAAACCTGGGTGGCGGACCCGGGCGGGCTAAAGCCCCACAAACGGCCTTGGCGCCCGAAGGAAGACGGTTCCACCAGGGGTAGCGGCGTTCCCCAGGGCCGAAGGGCGGCCACGGGGGACACGAGCAGTGGCGCGGGGACGTGTCAAGCGGACCGGCACCGGGCGGGCGGCCGGACAGGCCGGCACCGGGTTTACGCCGCCTCCGGGAACGGGAGGTCGTCAAAGACCGGCACGGAGACCCACTCTTTCGGGGCCGGAGGTGGAGCCACGGCATCGGGTGGGGCCCGCGAGGGATCTTCGGCGAGCACGGGGCCGAGATGCGACAGAATCCGGAAGATGACATCGTCTTGTTCGATGACGGCGATCACCTTCATCCGTCGGCCACAGCGCGGACAGTTCGTGCCACGAGGCAAGGCGGAGGAGTGGTGTGACCGGTCAACCCGCGGCGAGACGGCCGAACGGTCGAACAGTCGAACGGCTGAACGCCTTTGACGTCCGCGGGCAGAAGGGATTATCGACCGATGATGTTGGAGGTCAGGGACTTGGAAGTGTGGTACGGGGATTCCCGGGCCGTGCGGGGGTTGGAGGGGTGAGCTTCCAGGTGGCCAAGGGGGACCTGGTGGCCATCATCGGCGCCAACGGGGCCGGCAACTCCCCCAGCCTGCGGGCCCTGATGGGGCTGGAGGTCTTTGCCCTCTTTCCCCTGCTGGCTCAGCGCCGTGCGCAGCCGGGCCGCCCCCTCCCGGGACGACGGCCATCACGAAGCCCACTACCTCCAGCCACCCGCTCCCTGCTCCGCGCCTGACGCATCGCCGCCAGACCCGATCTCGACCGCGGCGCCGACGAGGCTTCCATGGGAGCGCCCCCGGCCCAAGGCAGGTGCGCTGCGACGCTCCGGGGATCACGGCTCCAGGTTCTTGCCCCAGCGGGGTCGCCACGCCAAGAAAGAGCTTGACAGAATAGATAATCAAATGTATTGTTCATTCATTCAATTATGCCGAGACCCTACTCCATGGCCAAGCGCGCCGCCCTGGCGGCCGAGACACGGCGGCGGATCGTGGATGCGGCCGTCGCCCTCCACGCGGAGCGCGGCGTGCTTGCGGCGAAGCCGGCGGATATCGCGGCACAGGCCGACGTGGCGCTTACAACTTATTACAAGCACTTTCCAACGATAGGGGATCTCGTCCGGGCATGCACCACCCGCGGGCGCGAGGTGATCCCGCCGCCGGACCTTTCCGCCCTGAGGGCGCTGCCCCCGGACCCGGCCCGGCGCATCGAGGCGATGGTCCGGACCCTCTACCAGTACTACGAGGCCCGGGAACCGTGGCTCTACGCAGGGCGGACGGAGGAACGGCACATCCCCGAGGTTCGACCCGTGATGGAGGGCCTCCGCGGTGTCCGCGACGCCTTCGTGCGCGCCGCCCTGGCGGGGACGGGGGTGGGCCGCCAGACCGTGGGCGTGGTGACCGCCCTCGTAGACTTCTGGGCCTGGCGTATCCTACGGCGGGAGGTAGGGCTCACCCGGGAGGAGGTGATCCGCAGCGTTACAGAAGCGGCGAAGCGGGCCGCCAGCGTGGGCCGGCCGGGCCATCGCCCGGGGCGGACGGCCCGCCCCCGGGGATAACCCTCAGGTGCCGCCCCACCGGCGGCGAAGGAGATGCCATGGCTCGCATCGCAACGGTATCCGTGGACCGGGCCGAAGGCCTGCAACTCCAGTTGCTCCAGAAATCGAAAAGTCTCTACGGAGGTGTGCTCCCCGGCATCCGACAGATCCTGCTGTTTGATCCCGACCTCGCGGTGCCGGCCTCGCAGATGTACATGGCCTCATCGGCGGGGCGCCCTGACTGGGCCTTCACGTGGAGGCCGTGCGCCGCCTGACCCACGACGAGCACCTCGGCCCGGAGTTCGCCACGACGTGGCCCCAATACGATCTCGATCCCAAGACCCGCGCCCTCCTCGGTTACGCGAAGAAGCTGACCGAGACGCCGAGCCTGGTGGACGACAAGGATTTCGACGCCCTGCGATCAGCAGGCTGGGATGAGCGAGGGATATACCAGGCGACCGCGCTCATCTCCTTCTTCAACTTCAGCGGCCGCATGGAAGCCGCGGCAGGCCTGCCCATGGACCGGATTCCGGCGCAGGCGCTCTTCCCGGAGGCCACCCCCGACAGTTGAGCGCGGGTGTCTGCTGTCCGCTCAGGGGAGCAGCAACCACGCGCCGCCCCGGCCGAGATGCCGGCGGAGCAAAGGAGACGCTATGTTCCGCATCGACGAGATCCAGAAGGACATCTTCCGCATCAACTACTTCGACGGGAAACGCCCGGTCGGGTACAGTCAGTTCCTCATCCGGGACGCAATGCCAGCCCTGATCCACACCGGCATCTATCCGCTGTACGAAGGCGTACGGGACGAGATCCGGAAGGTCCTGGATCCGGCCACGCTGCGCTACATCGTCATCCCGCACTTCGAGGCGGACGAATGCGGTGGTATGGATCGCTTCCTGGCCGAGGCGCCGGGCTCCAAGCTGGTGTGCAGCGAGCTGTGTTCTAAGATTAACCTCTACGGGTGGAACGCGCCGGCGCCGCTGGGCATGTGGAATGACGACGTACTGGAGCTCGGGCGCCACCGCCTGCGTTTCCTGATGACCCCCCACGTGCACCACTGGGACAGCATGATGGTCTTCGAGGAGACCGAGGGGGTCCTCTTCCCTGCCGACCTGTTCATCCAGCCGGGCGACCAGCCGCCAACCACCACGGAGGACCTCTCGGGGGCCATGATCCAGCTCTACCGAACGATCGGCATCATGCCTTCGGAGGACGCGGTGCGCCGCGTGCTGGACCGCCTGGACCGCATGCCGATAAGCCACGTGGACCCGATGCATGGGGCCAGCATCCCGGCGGCCGCGCTCAAGCCCTACGTCCACGCTCTGCGCGAGCAGCCCTTCGCTTACACCGGCAGCCTCTTCGGCAAAGAGGTAAGCTGAGGGGATACAGCTCAAGTGCCCAGCCAGTCGCTGGGCTCTCAAACGGGAGGATCCCATGGCCAGGATGTCCTCGCGTCGTCTCCCGCGCCTCGCCGCGCTTGCGCGGCTCCTCGCTGGCGCCGCCTGTCTCGTGCTGTTTCCGGCCCTTCTGCAAGCGCAAGCGCCCGCCGGATCCCCCCCGGCGCTGCCGCCGGAATTGGAAAAGGTGCGCTCGGCCCTGGAGAAGTATCAAGACGCGGTGGTCGCAATCCACGATGGCTACCACTCCACGCTAGGATGCGTCGAGTATGCCGAGGGGGGGATGGGCATTCACTTCCTCAACCTGCGTCTCATCGGACGCGTCCCGGATCCCATGCGCCCCCAGATCCTCTCGTACGAACCTGTGGGGAACCAGGTGCGCCTCGTGGGGGCAGAGTGGTTCATCCCGCTCGTCACGGGGGTAAAAGAGCGTCCGCACCTCTTTGGCCACCCATTCGAGGGCCCCATGGAAGGGCACGAGCCCCTGCAGCCGGCCGGGTTGCACTATTACGACCTGCACGTGTGGCTGTTCAAGCCCAATCCGGCGGGAATGTTCAGCCATGTGAATCCTGCCGTGAAGTGTAAAGATGTCGGCTACTCCTTCATGCTGCAGCCGCCCAAGTCTGTTCCACACCGTTAACCCCGAAAGTTTCGGCGACATGGCCACGGCTGGGGGGGTGCGGCTGCCACCTCCCGGCGGAGCCATGCCAATAGGAAGGTTGGAAAACGCCAATAGGAGGTGCCAATCGGAGGTTGGAAAACCCAGGTGGCGAACCCGGCCGGACGAGAACATCACGAACGGCCCTGGTGCCCGGGGGAAGACGGTTCCGCCAGGGGTAGCGGGGTTCCCCAGGGCCAACGCGCGGGCACGGGGGACGCTATCAGGGGCGCGAGGCCGTGTCAAGCGGCACGGCAAAGCACGATCGGCGGGACCCGGCGGACACCACGCCGCGAGGCGTAGTCGTTGCTGTTCGGAAGTGGAAAGAAAGGCTAGTACAGGAGAAAATCCGTGGGGACGAGGCGGCGCTGGACAGGGTCCACGGCGAAACCAGCCTGCTCAAGCACGGTAAGGCCTAACAAGACGGCATCCCCGGACTCCCCAAAGACCACACGGCAGGGAACCGAGTCCCCGTTCACTGCCACTGCGGCGTCACCGACGTCCCGCTCAGCCCGCCGGCCATCGGCGAGCACGAAGGAAACCGTCCGGACTTTCTGGATCCCGAGCTTGCGTAGGAGATCTCCCGGAATCACCGTAAGAGTTGCACCGGTATCCACGAGGGCAGTAATCTCCCCTGACCGCGCGCCGGTTCGGGGATTCACCACAACGATCTCGACGTGAACCTCACCCATGCGCTTTTGATATCACGAGGCGTGACTGACGTCAAGAAGACTTGTCTTCCAAAATGCATTGACGGAGCGGCGTTGGCAGGATATCAAGACGGGGCTTCTTTCAAAAAAGGTTATCTGCGTTTATTTGCGTTTCCGCCATAGGCGGACGGTTGCATTGTTTTTAGGAGTAGGGGGACTCAGCGTGGCGGACGTGCAGCACGAAATACAGCCGGGGCGGATCCATTACGGCTGGGTCGTCACGGGCGTGACCTGCCTGGCCCTCCTGGCGGTGGCCGGCGTGCGGTCATCCTTCGGCGTGTTCGTCCAGCCCCTCCAGCACGAATTCGGCTGGGATCGCGCGGCGATCTCCGTGACGGCGGTGCTGAGCATGTTGCTCTACGGGGCGCTGGGTCCGCTGGCGGGGCGACTGGCGGATCGCTACGGGCCGAAGGCGGTCCTGGTGGTGAGCGTCTTTCTGGCCGGGGTCGGGGCGCTCCTGTCCAGCACCATCTCGCGGCTCTGGCAGTTTCACCTTTACTATGGCCTGATCACCTCCATCGGCGCCGGCGGGGCAGCCATGGTCACGGCCGCCGCCATGACCTCTCGCTGGTTCGCAGAGCGCCGGGCCCTCATCATGGGCCTGGCGGGCGCCGGCGTGTCCGCGGGGCAACTCCTGATCCTGCCGCTGGCCGCCCACCTCGAGTTGTCGTATGGCTGGCGCTGGAGCTTTGTCGGGATGGCGCTCATCCTTATTGTGCTGGTGCTCCCGATCACCGTCCTCTTCTTCCGGAATGACCCGGCGGAGATGGGACTCCGGCCCTACGGCGCGGCCCCGCCCCAGACGGGCGTCAGCGCGCCGGCGGAATCGCTGCGGGGAACCTCCCTGGCACAGGCGGCCCGCCACCCTGGATTCTGGCTGCTGGCGGGATCCTTCTTCATCTGCGGCTACACCAGCACCGGGCTCATCGGCGTGCACCTGATCCCGCATGCGGTTGACCATGGATTTCCGAAGATGGTGGCCTCGAGTGCCATGGGCCTGATGGGCGCCATGAACGTCATCGGCACGACGGCCTCGGGGTACATCTGCGACCGCTACGGGAAGCGCGTGCCGCTGGCGATCTACTACTTCCTCCGGGGGCTCTCGCTCTTCTTCCTGCTGGGGGTCAAGGACGTCACCGAGCTGAATCTGTTCGCCATCGTGTTCGGCCTGAACTACATCTCCACGGTCCCGCCCACCTCCACGCTGACCGCCGATCTCTTCGGGCGGCGGTCGGTCGGGATGCTCTTCGGCTGGATCTTCTTCTCCCATCAGATCGGCGCCG